>NZ_FOES01000019.1 GCF_900110685.1 Piscibacillus halophilus | reverse complement strand
TGGGTTTTGTTCAAGTAGGTCCATTTGTTTAGCATTAAAAATTGTATTACTCATGTTTAAACACCTCTTTATCGTTAATCCTTACCAGCAGTAGAAATACACGAGACTCCTACGGGAACAGCACGAGCTGAAAATCACCCAAAGTGAACGTTAGTGAACTTTGGGAAGTTGAAGCCGTGCCCGTGGAAAGCGAAGTGTATTTCCACTGCGGCAGATCATAAAATTCTTTTGATAAATCGTCCTAGTTATGACTAATTTCATTATAACAATGAGAGATAATCAACATAACAAAACCCCAGTTAGGAACTTTTTTTTATTAGTCCACTAACTGGGGTATAGTTCATAAATTATCACGGTGGTTCTTTCTTTTAAAAGTATTTGGAACACCCTATAAATTTTCATTCAAAACAATAATGTATTTTATTAAATTCTTCCCTTAAACCTAAAACTTTTTTCTTAATATGATCTATTGTCTTTTCATCCTTTATGATCCCTGAAATATATTCTGCAACTACGTCCATTTCTGACTCTTTCATACCCAATCTAGTCACTTCTGTCGTACCAATTCTAATCCCACTTGGTTTATCCCAATCTTCTGGACGATCTTTAGAAATTAAATTTTTATTAACGATTATATTAGCTTCAGCTAACTTATTTGCAATATGGTATCCCCCACCAAATTCACTTACATCTGCAATGACTTGATGAGTCTCAGTAAATCCTTTATGAGATCCTAGGACTGGAATACCTCTTTCATGAAGCGCTTTGGCAAGAGCTTTAGAGTTGCTAACAATTTGTTTCATATATTCCTCGCCAAATGCAATAAACTCAGCAGCTGCAACTGCTAACGCCGCAACACGATTAACTTGGTGAGTGGCAGCTAGAGTTGGGAAAATTGTATCAGTCAAAGGCTTGGTTAAGTTTGGATCATTCCACAAAATGATTCCACTTTGAGGTCCACTAAAGGTTTTACCTGCTGAGCCCGTTATAACATCTGCTCCTTCATTTAGTGGATCTTGAAATAACCCTGCCCCAATTAACCCTAATTGATGAGCACCATCAAAGTAGACCTTTCCATTCCATTCAGTAACAATTTCTGAAATTTCTTTAACTGGTAGTGGAAATAATGTCATAGAAGCACCTAGTGATACGAGTCTTGGTTTTATATCGCGTGCAACTCGTTCAAATGCATCTAAATCTACTGTTAATTCTTTTTCATCTATTGGGATATCATAAACCCGAACCCCTCTCACTCCTGCTGGACCATCATATCGATTACTAGAATGACCTCCAAATGGTTGGGTTAAACTCATAATCGAATCTCCTGGTTCAGTTAAAGTTGTATATACCGTCATATTTCCAATCATGCTTGCAACTAATCGATGATCAGCATAACTTACTCCAAATGCCTTCTTCAGAAGCTCTATACATAATGCTTCAATTTCATCAATAAACTGTGTTCCAGCAAACCAACGTTCTAATTTACCAATATGACCTTCTGCTGCTCGTGTCCCAACTTCAGAAGATAAAAGTTCTCTTACAAGCGGACTAGTAGGGGCTTCGGGAGCTAATAAATTTAAACATTCATTCCCGCGCCAAATTTCATTTCTCCGAACCGAATTAAAGACTTCATCTACAACGAGTCTTTCGGATTGACTCTTTTCAATCAGTTTTCTCGCCCAATCCAATACCTTTTCGTCATGAACCTCTGTTTTGTCACCTGTCACACTCACTAAAATACCTCCTAATCATTGAGTTAATAAATCGAATAAACTCATCCAGTTCTTTTCTACGAGGCTTGTGACTGTATCTATTTTTGAATCTCGGCATGCTTCTATTATGAGTTGGTGATCACTAACCGAGTTTATTCCTTCAACAGAGTTGAACTTAGCAAATTCTAAACGTCGAATTTTTGATTCCACGGGATCTAATGCTTTTTGTATCTGGATATTTTGGGACAGATCTAAAAACACTTTATGAAACTCATCATCAGCTTCTATAGCATTGATAATGTTTTTAGTTTCTAATTCATTTTTTAATTTTAAATTTATAGTTTCAAGTTTTTCTAAGTCAGATTGGGCAAGGTTTGGTAGGGCTAATTTTGCGGCGAGTGCATGAAGTGAAGCTACAACAGTCGTTGCTTGTTTCACCTCCTCTAAATCAATCTTCGCAACACGTGTGTACGCTCCAGGGTTGGTAAAGACGAGTTCTTCATCTTCTAGTCGGCGTAAAGCTTCGCGTACTGGCGTACGGCTTACATTAAACTGCTTTGCTAATTCCTGGTCATTAACTTTCTCCCCCGGTTCTAGCTCAAGCCGTATGATGGCAACCTTTAATTGTTGATAAATTTGTTCTCTTAAAGATTGTCTTTGAATGGTTTTTATTGAATTTAATGTTTTCATAAAACCAATATATCGCATATTTAATATTAAGTCAATTGTGAATATTCGTAATAAAATATAGCCCGTCTACTCCCTTTAACCATTGAGAATAGACAGGCTATAAATTATTTTCTTACGTTATGAATCCACGCTTGATCTTCATCCATCATTTTTTTAGCTGCGTAAATGGTTAAGAATTGAAGAATAATGATTGGCAGACCCATCAACCCTGATATTACTTCCAGTGGGGCTAATCCACCAATCTGCATCAGAATGAGCGCCAATGTCGTAATAATCGCGGCTGTTAAAATTCGTGCGTATTTAGAAGGTTCTTTACGACTCATATCTCTTTTACTAGAGTAAGCCGCAATCGTATACGTTGTTGAATCGAGCGTCGTCGTCAAGAATATCATTGACACTACAATAAATATGATCATAATCACGCTCGACCATGGAAGAGCTGATAAAATATGAGGAATCACATTAACAGGTTCAGTATCTTCAATGCGATTTAGCACATCTATTTGACCTGTTATCTGAGAGTGAACACCTAGTCCACCCAAAATACCTGTTGCAATCCAGGAGAGGGCTGTCGGTGCTAATAAATAGGTTAAAATCATCTCTTTTACAGTCCGTCCCCTCGATATTTTCGCAGCAAATACGCTATGAAGCATAGCCCATGTCGCACTATAGGCGAACCAAAAAATCATATGACTTTGAATATGCGATGTTGTCTCACTGGCAACAGATTCTGTGTAAAATGATAATTTTAAATAATTGTTTAATAGATGCCCAACTGTATCGGTAAAGTAATCTAATATAAAAATTCCCGGACCTGCAACTAATATAAATACAGCGAGTCCACCAGCAAGATAAATATTAAACGTACTTAATCTCTTAATTCCTTTTTCAATTCCTAAATACGCACTGACCGAAAACATGAAGACCCAAATAAAAGTCACAATCATGGTTAATCCAAATGTAATTTCAATATTTAACAAAGCGGATAAATTCGATGTAATAATCGGGGTTCCAAGGCCGAGCGTCACAGCAGCTCCAGATAAAATACTCACTAAAAATAGAATATCAATAACTTTTCCTCCAATGCCATCAGTAAAACGGTCGCCAAAAATAACGCGACAAGCTTCTGAAATGCGCATTAAAGGACGTTTTTTTACGTGAATCACATAAGCCATAGCTGGTGCTGCCATCACAAAAATCGCAAACACTTGGAAACTCCATAGAAACATACTATAAGCGTTTCCCCATAATAAAGCCTCTTGTGAACCCGGCTCTAATCCAAATGGTGGGTCATTCACCACTTGTGACCATTGCACCATACCTGTTCTCATGATTGTTGAGCCTACACCCATGGCAATTAAAATAGCTGCATATTGAAACAACGTAAATCTAGGTTTTTCATTTGGATCTCCAAAGACTACTTTTCCATATTTAGAAAATGATAAATAGAGTCCTGCACCTAGTAATATTATCGCATACCAAATATAACCCCAACTAAATGCATTTACAATGGAATCAAAAATTGAGTTAAGTAACTCCAATGATTCAGATTCATATAATGAGAATGGAATACTAATCAATATGATTAGTAGAATTGAGGGTAAAAATATACGAAAATCGATCATCTTCCACTTATTAACTAGGAATCTCTGTTTCATACACTTTAACCTCCTAAACTTTGTTTCAAGATAGTGTGATATATACCACTTACAATGTAGATTAAACATATGAATGTTCTTGGTAATAAGGTTTAAGAGGATCCATAACGTGATAATAAATTAATGAAAGGAATCTTTAGGAGGTGATTTCAATGGCAAATCTATTTCCAAACAAACGTGATTTCCTTGATTTTATACCAAAATTATTTGACAGAGACCTTGAAGATAGATCCTTATTCAGTCAGTTTAATGTACAAATCCCAAAAGTAGATGTCATAGACAAAGGTGATGAATACGAAATTAGTGCTGAATTACCTGGTTACTCTAAAAATGACTTAATCGTTGAGTACAAAAATGAATATTTAACTATCAAAGGTCAGAAAAACGAATTATATGAAACTAATAACGATAATGAACAATACATTCGAAAAGAACGTACGTATGGATCATTCGAACGTAGCTTTTATATCGGTGAAATCGACGAACAACAAATCAAAGGAACATTTGAAAACGGGTTATTACAATTAAAAGTACCAAAACCATACAACAAACAAAACAATTCTCAAACTTACCGCATTCTCCTTGATGATTAAAAAAGCTGTTGAGACATTGTTCTCAACAGCCAATTTTATTTATCTAAATGGATTATAGTTTGATAATTCAATCTTTAGCTCTTCCCCACTAACTAACTGGGCAGCTAATTTTCCTAGGTAAGGTCCGATTGTTAGACCCGTTGCACCCAGACCTGTTGCGATTGTGAGATTATCATACGTTTCTACTTTACCAAAGTAAGGTTTAAAATCTGGGCTTTTTGGCCTAAAACCAATACGTACTTCTCCTAATGTCGCATCTTCCAATCCTGGCGCTACACTTAAACCTTCATTCAACACTTCTTGGACTCCACCTGCTGTCATTCGATAATCAAAGCCACTTCCATCTTCTCGTGTGGCTCCAAAAGCGATTCTTGAATCATTAAAGGCCACCATGTAGTGACTAGATTGCGGTAACACTGCCGGCCATTTAGAGGTATCTTCGTCAACTTTCAAATGGACAATCTGACCACGTTGAGCTTCAAGGTTAATTTTTAAATCTAATGGATCCAGTAAGTCATTTGACCAAGCCCCTGCAGCGACGATTACTTCATTTGCTTCAATCGTTTCCTTGCCTATTTTGACTAAAACTTGGTCATCTTTTCTTTCTAATTGAGCTGTATTTTCTACTAATCTACCACCATTATTTACAAAACTATTGACTAAAGCCTGAGTAAGCAATTTTCCATCTACCCTAGCTCCACCTTCTACATAAAGGGCTTTTAATTTTTTATTTAATGGCGGAAAAAGTTCTTTAGCTTGATCGTGATCTAGTTTTTTTACTTCACCAATAAACTCTGTGTCTTTCTTCTTTTTTTGTACATGTTGATAGATTTCATCGATTTCTTTATCATCTTCACTGACAGCAAGTGCACCTGTTAAACCATAGCCTGTATTGGTCTCACCGTCTTTTTCCAATTCACTGATCAAATTCGGATAATATAAAGCTCCACCTCTTGCTAACGTATACCACGCCTGATCGTCAATACTTGAAACCCACGGACAAATAATTCCAGCACCTGCTGTAGTAGCTCTACCTTCCAGATTATTGTCTATTAATACAACGTCATGCCCCTTTTTCACAAGATGATAAGCAGCTGATGCACCAACAATTCCTGCACCGATTACTACATGAGTCATTCAAATCACCCTCCCTGTATCTTTTCATTTAAATTTAGTTTATTATAACAAACACTTTTTAATGTGTTGAAGTCTTAATGTCGATTGTTATAGAAAATGTGAAAAAATTGGGAAAAACGGTACTATTTTGATTGATTTTTATTTCGGCACACGATATAATTTCTCTCGGAGTCACAAATATCACAATTAAAGGGAGGGAGTTTCATGCGTTATTTAGGGGTACTTTTAGTAACTCTTATGCTAATTCTTGCAGCTTGTGGTAGTAACGACAACGCTGAAGAATCAGAAGGATCAACGAATGGTTCTGAACAAAATAACGAAGAAACAGAAAACACAGATGAAGACTCTGATACAGAGGCTAGCGATGAAGAACAAGTAGAATCTGCGATGGATGCTTACAATGAAGCTATGGAGCAATTCCAAGAAGAATATGTTGAAGATTCAACAGTTCAGGAATTCACTTCAATTGAAGAAGTGGCTAATTATTTCATAGAAAATGCACCTGTCACTGAATCGTATGCGCACAACATTGCTGAAACAATTGTTGAAGAAAACGACGGCGAATTAACTTGGGTAGACCAAGATTTCACCGTTACAGTCGATGCGGATACATTTGATATTTACTCATTAGCAGACGATCATAAATTCTTCTTCTTTAGAATTGCTGGAGATGCCGAAGAAAACCGTGGTGATTATACTTACAACCTTGTCAAAGAAGATGACGAATGGTTAATTGATGATTTAGACTTCGAATACTTAGATGGTGAACATCCAGACGATCAAACCGAAGAAGATGAAGAAGAATAATTCATATGAGGCCTTGACCCAAATTAATGGGTCAAGGCTTTTATTATTTTTAACTATAATTGCAACTTTTCCTATTTGTTATCCGTGAATTATATGTAGCTACATAAAAAAACTCTCAGCCTTTTTGACTGAGAGTTTTTACTATATTACCCATTGTAATCATAAAGAATTGGTGAACCTGGTCCTAATTCGATTCCGAATAGCATCCATACAATTAACATTATTGTCCAGAAGATCATAAATGCAATTGAGTATGGGAACATTACGGAGATTAGCGTACCAATACCCATCTTCTTATCATACTTTTGTGCAAATGCGATAATAATCGCAAAGTAGGTCATTAATGGTGTAATAATGTTTGTAGCTGAATCGGCAATACGATATGCCATTTGGGTCATTTCAGGTGAATACCCTAACTGCATCATAATTGGTACGAATACTGGTGCAAGCATCGCCCATTTTGCTGATGCACTACCAATGAATAGGTTGATAAACCCTACAACGATAATAAATAAAGTGATTAAAGGTATACCTTGTAAACTAATCGCATCTAAGAAATTAGCACCTAACACACCTAGAACTAGTCCCATATTCGATTCCGCGAAATAAGCGACGAACTGACCAGCTGTGAAGGCTAGTACAATAAACATTCCCATTGATGCCATTGTATCGGTTAACTGTTTCGCAACATCCTTGTCGCTCTTAATGTTCTTAGTGGCAATTCCGTAGAATAAACCAGGGATAAAGAACAGTAACATAATAATTGGTACTAGTGATGACATGAATGGCGATTGAATAATTGCGCCTTCTTCGCCACGTAATGGTGCGTCTGCTGGTACGATTAATAGAGATGTTAAGACAACAGATACTAGTAGTGAAATACCAGCCCACTTAAGACCTTTTTTCTCAATAGCAGTTAAACCATTTAGGTTTTCACGATAGTCACCTTTATACTCACCTAAGCGAGGTTCTACAACTTTTTCAGTTACCCAAGCACCAACGAATGTTAGTAAGAATACGGATGCAATAATAAACCAGTAGTTCATCGCAATGTTCATCGTTTCAGCGTATGCTGAATCAATGATTTTTACCGCATCAATGGTTAGCTCACCTAACATTGCGTCTGTAGCCGATAAGAATAAGTTCGCACTGAAACCAGCTGACACACCAGCAAATGCTGCTGCAAGACCTGCTAATGGGTGACGACCAAGTCCAGCGAAGATCACAGCACCTAATGGTGGTAATACTACGTAACCTGCGTCAGAAGCCACACTTGACATAATACCTGCAAATACAAGACCTGCAGTAATTAGTTTTTGTGGTACAGATAAAACAAACCCACGTAAGCTGGCACTAATTAACCCTGTGCGCTCAGCAATACCAATACCTAGCATAGTTGCTAATACTACGCCTAGTGGTGCGAATCCAATGAAGTTGTCTACCATGCTTTCAAATAAATATTGAATTCCTTCAGTGCTAAGCAAGTTTTTAACTTCAACTATTTCCCCTTCTTCACCTGGGTGCTCAACACTGACACCAAACATTGAGACGACTGCAGATAATCCGATTACAATTAGAGCTAAAATAGCAAATAATGTAATCGGGTGTGGGAGTTTATTACCTACATTCTCAATCATATCAAGAAAACGCTGAAAAAGACCTTTGCGTTGTTTTTCCATGATGTATAATCTCCTTTCATTCTCCCGATTTCAATTTTTCTGAAAAGTTTGTTTTCAATTAATTTAGTGACGTGAAACATTATAAGGGGTATTCGCTTAAAATTAAACACCCTTTCCAAAACTCTTACTAGAAAAAAAATTCACAACATTGTCACTAATATTAGATATTGCGATTATATAAGGTATTTCACCCCCCTTATTCTATAGGAGGTTATCAGTAGTCTATAGGGTATTTTGGATTTCTATAGGTGCATTTCCAAATTCTATGGGTCCTTTTCCAGTTTCAATAAGTGTAAAACTTATGGCTATGGGTGTTTCTATCAGAATTCAATCGGCATGTTTTTCTATTATATAGGTATGTTTTGGGTTTCTATCGGCGTGTTTCCGGATCCTATCGGCACGTTTCTGATTTCTATCGGCACGTTTCTGATTTCTATCGGCACGTTTCTGGTTTCTATCGGCACGTTTCTGGTTTCTATCGGCGTGTTTCCGATTTCTATCGGCGTGTTTCCGATTTCTATCGGCATGTTTCCAATTTCTATCGGCACGTTTCTGATTTCTATCGGCACGTTTCCATTTTTAAAATTATGAAAAAGCTGCATCCTGTTGGATACAGCTTTTTTTTAGGATTGATCATATTGGTTAACTTCATACAAATCGATGAGTTCTACTTCAGGGTGTTGGTCTTTGAACCAGTTTAATGCAAAATCATTCTTAAATAAAACGACGTAATTTCCTTCGCGATCTTGAACTAGCATATTCCGCTCATCGAATAAGCTTTTATTAATTTTATCATCAGGAAGCCATCTCGGAACTCGTTCACCGAGAGTTTCTAGAATAACTTCAGAGTTGTATTCATTTTTCATTCGATATTTAAACACATCAAATTGGAGTTCACCGACGGCTCCAATGATATAGGACTCGCCTTTGTTTTTGTTAAATAATTGGATGGCGCCTTCTTGTACAAGCTGTTCAATTCCCTTTTTAAACTGTTTGGATTTCATGACGTTTTTGGCTGTAACTCGTTTATAAATTTCAGGTGGGAACTGAGGCAATTCATCATATTCAAACTGATCCTTTGCTTCAAGTAAAGTATCTCCAATTCGATAAATATTCGGGTCATAGATCCCTATAATATCGCCTGCGTAAGCCTCTTCGATGTTATCTCTTGATGAAGCAACGAACTGTTGGGATTGAGACAGGTTTATGGTTTTCCCTGTTCTCGCTAATTTCACACTCAAGCCACGTTCAAATTTTCCAGAACAAACCCTTAAGAAAGCTACACGATCACGGTGTTGCGGATTCATATTGGCTTGTATTTTAAAAATAAATCCTGAAAAATCAGGATTATCAGGTTGAACGACTCCATCTGTTGTTTTTCTTGGTGCAGGTGGAGGCGCCATTGAAACGAACGTATCAAAGAACGTTTTAACCCCAAATGGAGCTAATGCACTTCCGAAAAATACAGGAGTCTGTTCACCTTTTAACACTGATTCGATAGAGAACTGGTCTCCCGCCTCATCTAATAAGGCAACTTCTTCTTCTGCCGTTTGATATTCATCCGATGATTTCAACTCGTCAAATTCAGGTTTTTCAAGGTCCTCGTAAGGAATAAACGTTTCATCTTCATTCCCTTGATACTGAACAAATTGTTTTCCTTGCCGGTCAAAGATTCCTAAAAATCTTTTCCCCATTCCAACTGGCCAGTTCATAGGATAAGTTTCAATATCTAACACTTCTTCAATTTCTTCTAACAAGTCAAATGGTTCTCGCCCTTCACGGTCCAATTTATTTATAAATGTAAAAATTGGAATGCCTCGCATACGGCACACTTTAAATAACTTTTTCGTTTGTGCTTCGATCCCTTTGGTTGCGTCAATAATCATCACAACACTGTCAACTGCAGTTAAAGTTCGATACGTATCCTCACTAAAATCTTCGTGTCCAGGTGTATCTAGTATGTTGATTTGTAAATCTTTATACGGAAAGTTCATCACACTCGATGTGACAGAGATTCCACGCTGTTTCTCAATCTCCATCCAATCGGATGTCGCGAATTTTCCAGATTTTTTACCTTTAACCGTCCCTGCAGAACGAATCAAGTTACCAAATACTAATAAAGTTTCAGTTAAAGTTGTTTTCCCTGCATCTGGGTGCGATATAATCGCAAATGTACGACGCTTTTGCATTTCTTCTTTAATTGACATATTAAAAATCCCTTCTATTTTTTTTATGTTTTGGGATTTTATCTTACATTGGCTGATTCTCCTTTTTGATAAATTCCAAGGATATTTTATTATACACTAATCATATTAGCAATTTCTTTACCTAGGTATGGACCACTCGTTATGCCTGACGCTCCAAGACCATTCGCCACTAATATTCGTTCGCTTCCAGGTAAAGTGCCAATGAAAGGAGCTTTTTCTGGCAACATTGGACGAAATCCAACACGTGACTCAATAAATTTAGCTTTTTCTAAACCAGGAGCAAATTTGAAAGCTGATTTTAGAATTTCAATTACTCCGTTTGCTGAGCTAGTTGAGTCAAAATCATAATTTTCCTGATGTGCTGAACCTACGAACACTTTATGTTCTTCAAAACCTACTATATATTTATTATTCGGAAGCATAATAGCTGGCCACTTAGACGGGTCATTATTAGGCATTTCTAAGTGTAAAATTTGTGTTTTTTGAGAAGTTACATTTAGCGTGATTCCTACTTGTTTTAAAAGCTTTCCTGCCCACGCTCCACTTGTCACAATCACTTTTTCTGCCTCTACCTGAACCCCATTAACTTTGATCGTTTTTTCATCCATAAACTCAGCTTCACCTTGAATCACCTCGGCACCATATTGGGTGGCTCCTTCAATTAAGGCTTGTCTCATCAAATCTCCATTTATTCGAGCACCACCACTAATCTTTATAGCTCCCATACGATCTGACATGATAGATACAGATTGCTCCACTTCACGTCCAGACAGCTTGTATATTTCGTTTATCTCAGGGGCTTCTAGGCGCCTTTCCCCTACATCAGCGATCATTTTATCTAATTTATCATCACTTTTATGTAAATGTAAGGACCCGACTTGAGCATAACTCGTGTTGGTAATGCCTATATCGGCGAGTTCGTGTATCAACTTCGGATAATAATTGGCCCCATTTTTTACGATATTATAGAGAGTTTCATTCTTCTTCTGAGATAACCAAGGGCTTATAATCCCAGCCGCAGAGCGAGTTGCTTCACCTTGGTCTTTTTTATCAATTACGAGGACTGATGCTCCTTTTTTAGCTAAATGGTAAGCCGTTGAAGCTCCCAGAATCCCCGCTCCTATGATGACAAATGGTTTCATATCCACTCTCCTTCAGGTTCAATCGTACCCACAGTTTAACAGAACGATTCCCTTTTCCCAAAGAAAAACAAGGTAGCCTTGAGGACCACCTTGCTAAATTCTTACCATTAGTAAGTTTGAACAAAAATTTTCCCTTTAAACCAAACCGAAATAGCAATCAACATCCCTATTACTCCAAATGTAAACAAAATGAGTTGGATATTGACTCCTGCTGAAGCTAAAGCACTTACAACAGCGTATGCAATAGGATCAAATCCATTCATAGCCAAGAAAATAATACTCATCACTCGCCCCATTATACGGTTTTCTGTATTTTCCTGGGCAGCTGTAAAAAAAGGAATAAATACAAAAGCAACCGAAAATCCAATTAGGAATAGTATAGCTGTTAGGATGGTTAAATTCGTCGCAAAACTAAAGATGATTAAAAATGATAATGAAGCAAATAACCCTATTAAAGATGTAAAACCTTTACGCTTCACCTTAACCACACTCATAATGAGTGTCCCAATGACCATTCCTACTCCTAAACTAACTTCCATATAACTTAAATTAATTGGTGTTCCTCCAAGGAGATCGACTAACAGCGGCATGGCAATTTGTAATCCACCAAAAACAAAAAAGTTTAAAGTAATTAAGACCATAATCCCTATTAGCAAAAATTTGGAGGATTTCATATAAGCGATCCCTTCACGGAAGTCTTCTACCGTACTTTGATTTCCACTATGTTCCACCGGTCCTTCTTTAATTAACGGTGGGAAGACGACTAGAGCAGATAGTAGAACCAATATCGTTGCAACCAGGTAACTTGTGGCGATTCCACTTGTTTCCATGATCAGCCCGGCAAGAATTGGACCAATGATAAACGATATTTGATCGATACCTTGAAAATAGGCATTGGCTTGTTGTAATTGTGATTTTTCCACTACTTTTGGTATAAGTGATGAACTGGCTGGTCCAAAAAAGGCATCTAGCATACCAAATAGACCAACCGTAATAAATAATAAAGTTAACGTCATGGCGTCACTTGCAATCAACCAATATATACAAAGCAAAACGAATGCCTGAAGTAAGTTAGTACCAAACATAATGGTTGTTTTTTTGTACTTGTCTGCTAGCACTCCACCAAACGTAATTAATATTAAACGTGGAACCGTTGCCGTAATTAAAGCGATTCCCAGGACTCCAGGTGAACTAAGAACGTTGATAATATACCATGAAGTCGTTGTTAAAAACATACTAAAGCCGACAATTGCAAAAATTCCAGCAACTAACAGCAACATATATGTTCGATTACGAAATATTGATTGTTTCATCATTAATTTTCTCCTTCATCTTAAGAACTACTCGCTTTTCGTTGAATACAAGATTATCTTATGGTATATAGTTACTATATAGTCAAGAGTGAGGCGATTAGCTATGAATGATACAAGTCAGAAGTATTTCACTACAGGAGAATTTGCGAAACTTTGTAAAGTAAATAAACAAACGCTTTTTTATTATGATCAAATCGGTCTTTTAACTCCCGTTTTTAAAAATGAAAAAGGATATCGTTATTATTCCATTCGTCAAATAGAACTATTTACAGTAATTGATCTATTAAAAGATCTGGGCATGTCTTTAAATGACATACGACAATATGTAGAAAATAAATCTCCCGAGAAATTTTTATCAATTATGTATCAACAGAAAGAAAAGGTTGCGAAACAACGAAGAGAGTTAGAAATGAAGGAAAAAATGATTGATGCAAAAATCGAAGTCATGATTAACGCAGCACATATTGATTTCGATCAAATCAAACTCGAAAAGCTACCAGAACAAACATTTTATTTAAGTAAAAATATAGAAAATATATCAGATGATGAATTTTTTGAAGCATTAGTAGATTTTATTGATGAATTATACGAATCGCAACTTGATACAGGATATCCTATTGGTAGTATTACGACACGAGAGCAAATTCAAAAAGGTGATTTCACTAACTACAGTTACTTATATATGCAGCAACCAAACCCTAAAGAGGGATACCCCTATTTTAAAACTGAGGGAGGTTACTACCTAATTGGATACCATGTTGGGAGTGAGAAAGCTTCATATCATACATATGAACGGCTTTTGTCTGAAGCAGATCGGTTAGATTTATTGGTGGGAGATTATATATTAGAAGAATTCATTTATGATACAGTTGTAAAAAATAGTGAGGAACAATACGTTATTAAAATTATGGTTCAAGTTATACCTAAATCAAAATAGGCAACATAAAAAATCAGCCGTGGTTTAAACGGCTGATTTTTTATGTTATTTTTTACCTTTACTTTTATTATTCAAGTTAAGGATTTTGTAAGGAGATTCAGAGTTACTAATGACTAGTACTCTTTCTTTACCTGAATCAAGATTGTAACCTACATCCACTTTACTATGGGCAGGAACTTCAACACTTAATTCTTCAAACTCTACCGATGGTTCATACTTGATCCAACCTGAATCATTCATATCGAAATCACTAGTTAAATTATTAAATGATTCTACTCGATACTGGAATTCACCATCAATACCTGCAATTGAATTAGAAACTGGTAAGCCCATATAGTTATCATTATAAGAGCCACCAAGGGTAATGTAGTAAAGTGGTGTCATAGTCTCTGTCTCTAAATCATAAAGCACCGATACTTGCTCTCCTGTTGGGTCAACACCTGAATACGTACCTAAGTCAATATTAAATAAAATATGATCTTCTTCCCCATCCATATCATTATCAATATAGATATTATACTCAATCATATTTGGTGTTTCCCAAGAACTTTCACTTGTTACGACAAATTCCGTTACGCCACTTTCAGACCGTGCACCTACTGCTTTAACATCAAAGTGACTTCCAGTTTCTGTCGCGTCTTCATCGCCATACACGAAAAAGTCAGTGATCGCATCAATTTCACCTTTGTTTTTCAATTTAATGGACTTGTTATTAGAACTTGCTTGGACACGATTCATTTTTTCAACCACTGCTTGATATGGTACACGTAACGATTCTCCATTTTCTTCAGTTAA
This sequence comes from Piscibacillus halophilus, assembly GCF_900110685.1. GTDB lineage: Bacteria > Bacillota > Bacilli > Bacillales > Alkalibacillaceae > Piscibacillus > Piscibacillus halophilus. The sequence continues at coordinate 33,152 of NZ_FOES01000019.1, read as the reverse complement.
TACAATATAACCATCAAATTCTTGTAATCCATCATTACCAACCTCATTCGCGTCAATTGAAAAATCAACTTTCAATTTAGCACTCTTACCAGGTTTAACCGTTAAGTTATTTGGAAGATCAACGTTTACTGCTCCAGACTGTGTTCCAAAACGGTCTTCCCAAGAAACAGTATAGGTCTTAGTCGCATCACCTTTGTTTGTAATGGTAACTTTCTCATTCTTTTGGATTGTAATTTCATCACTTACAGGCATATAGCCAAGTGAAATTGCTTGAGGGTAAGCTACACTCGTCGTATCAGCAGCGATATCTGCTTGAACACGTCCTGCTCCTTGGCGTGATAATGGATAAATCTCACCGTCTAAATCAGCAATGGTAGTAGACGTATTCATCATTAATGATTTAATTTCTTCTGCATTCCAGTCCGGGCGAAGCTGTTTTAATAGTGCCGCTACCCCTGCAACATGTGGCGCTGCCATAGACGTACCGCTCTTTTGAGTTGCGCCATCTCCTGCACCTACATCTGCAGAGCTAATGCTGTATCCCGGTGCCGAGATTTCAGGTTTAAATCCGATATCACCGCGACCAGGACCTTTAGAGCTAAAGTCAGCAATTGTATCCGCTAACTCAGGCTTAGCTACTTGAATATCATCTGAAAGTGAAATATTTACTGTTTCTCCGTCGTTAAGAGCGTCTTTAATGTTGTTACCAGTTGATTGATGAATCATGACACCTGGAATATTAACATCATCTCCACCCATAACAATCGGATCACCGGCTGCATTATTAGCCACTATTCCAGCTACAGCACCTGCATCCAAAGCGCGTTGTAATTTTTCAGTAAATGAACATTCGCCACGGTCCATCATGGCAATTTTTCCTTCAGGGTCATCTAAAAACTCGTCTATTAAACAGCCTCGTCCTACATAGACTACATCATTTGTTATTTCTCCTGTTTCAGCCAATGGAGTGGTAATCGCACCTTCTACCGCTTCATACTGACCAGCAATATCTTCTGGAGAATTAATATCAAGCGCGCCCACAACAATTCCATCATCAACAGATGCCGCTACACTAATGGCTTTATCCGCAACAGCTGGTGAACCTGTAATATAAGGGACATCACCAGAGTTTCCAGCAGATGCTACGACAATGACTCCTGCTTCAACCGCTAAATTAGCCGCTTGTGCTGAAGGGTCTTCTGGATGACCATAAGGAGAACCAAGAGACATGTTTACGACATCTACATGATCCGAAACATCTCCATCGCCATTTGGATCCATCGCCATCTCTAATGCTTGAGCTGTGACACCCGTTGAACCGCCTTCTCCGAATACTTTATAAGCATATAATAAGGCATCAGGCGCTACACCATGTCCAACTTTACCCTCAACTTCTAAACCTGCAACTGTCGCAGCAACATGCGTGCCATGACCATTTTCATCTAATGGGTCAGCATCTGGTTTAGGAATACGTTTTTCAGGGTCATCTGAGCTTGCATCATATTCAGTTCCCACAAAATCCCAACCACCAACAACCTTAGCAGTAGGGAATGTTCCTTCTTCTACAACAGCTGGATTATTAGATTCATAGGCTTCAACTGTGCCTTCTCCTCCGAATGATGCGTGAGTATAATCAATACCAGTATCAATAATTGCAACTGTAATTCCTTCCCCCGTTACATTAGAACCGTCAACAGTTTTTTCCCATACATTAGGAGCGCCAATGAATGGTACACTTGTATCATTGTGCAATTCTACAGGTTTTACTGAATGAATCGCTGTCACTTCTGGTAAACTTGAAAGATCCTTTAATGCACGTCTCTCGACTTGAACGTAAAGTCCATTATAAACCTTTTCAAAACTATCAATGACTTTACCATTCTTTTTAGTAATTAATGCTTTTGCCTTCTCTTTACTACTTTTTAAATCTTTAGCATGATTCTTTTGAACTTGTTTGCCCAATTTATTACCTTGTTTTTTTGCCTCAGTAAACTTCTTTAAGACAGGCTCGCCCTCAAACTGGATGATTACTTCTACCTTTTCATCCATTTTTGCACCTTTAGGTAACAAGTCTGGTGACACTTTCCCATCCATTGTAGGTAAATCCACCTCTTGATAACCTTCTGGTGAAGCTTGTATTGGGGAAGACATCCCAACCAATATCAAAATAGATAGAGCAATTAAACCTATCTTTTTCGACCTTCTTTTAAAAGATCTCATTCAACCAACCTCCTCCATATAAGGGTTATTAATTTTCGCAACTTTTGTTGCAAGTTATATATTCAACGGAGGGAGTCGTATTACCTTCACTATCGACAAAGGTTATGATATAGGGACAAAAATAGTACAAATTCATCAAATATTTTTAGAAAAATCAGACATTTATATAGTTCTTAAAATACAAGACTTTTTTATGGATAGGTCTTATTGCACAAAAAAGCAGACAACCTTCTAGTTGCCTGCTTTTCTACATTAATCGATGTCTACTGGAACGACTTCACCATTTTCTACTACAGCCATACTTTGTATCACATCAAAGTTTCCTTCATCTAATATTCCTGGAATATCATATACTTTTTTGTCTTCTGGGAGAGCTTCAATACCTTGTTGCATGTGTTCACGAATCGCATGTGCATCATCAACTGTACCTGCCGCTTTCATAGCTTCCACTAAAATATACGCAGAAATATAATGGAATCCTGCTTCAGAGCCAGGTACTTTATCAAATTCTTCTTGGTACTTCTCTAAAAATTCAGCTGTACCAGGATAGTCAGAGTATTGTAATGGATTGACACCAACACTACCTTCAAATGTTTCGTACGTTCCTGTTACATCTTTCATTTCGTCCAGTTTGGCTTGATCCATAATGATAAATCCACCTTCAAAGCCAAGTTCACGTGCTTGTTGAGCCACTTTTGCAGTTGGTTGTGATGGCCCTCCAATAAATATGACATCTGGATCATTTTCTAAAGCGTTTGTAAGAATCGTGAAGAAGTCTGTATCTTTGTTAAAATCTATCGATGAATTAAATACAACTTCTCCACCTTGCTCTTGCCAATATGGCTCGAGACGTTCATTCCAATCTTTTCCGTATTGAGAGGATGTTGGTAGTAAAGCAATCTTATTACCGTGGTTCTCCATAGCATATTCTGTAAACGGAGCGATATATCCATCATATCTTGGAGGAATCGCTACTGTTAAACTATTACCTTGTTCCGTAATAGCTGGCTCACTGGAATAAGCCATTATCATAAATTCTTCTTGTTCATTTAATACTTGCTGAGCCATAATCCCACCACTGTGAGGAGTGTAGACGACGGAAACATCATTTTCTTCTACTAGACGTTGGGCGTTCGAAGCCGCTTCATTAGGTAAGTATTGATCATCAAGGGAAACTAAATCAATTGTATAGTTCTGTCCGTCGACATCAAAACCACCGGCTTCATTTATTTCATCAACAGCTAACTCTAACCCTGTAAATGTAGCCTCGCCATAGTACGCAGCTGGTCCACTCAAAGGTCCGCTATAACCAATACTTACTTCTTGAGTTTCACCACTACTTCCCTCTTCTCCCTCAGTGTTACAAGCTGCCAATAATGATAAAAACATGACAACTAATAACAACCATGCAACTTTCTTAATGTGCTTCATACTTTCTCCCCATTTCTTTTGTAAAATTTAAATTTAAATGACTTGTCATCACCCTTTACTTGTTCATCAAGCACCAATATAGGCTTTTCTAACTTCTTCATTTGTTAATAGTTCTTCTGCTGTCCCTTGAACGGCAATTTGACCGTTTTCGAATACATAACCACGGTCAGCTATTTTAAGAGCAGCATTAGCGTTTTGTTCCGCAAGCAGGATCGAGGTGCCTCCATCGTTGATTTGCTTGATCTTAGCAAACATTTGTTCAACTATTAAAGGAGCTAATCCTATGGATGGTTCATCTAACAACATATATTGAGGATCCCCCATTAACGCGCGACCAATAGCAACCATCTGTTGTTGTCCACCACTTAGAGAACCAGCTGATTCGTTATGCTTTTCTTTTAAAATTGGAAACATTTCATACACTTCTTCTAATCGTTCCTTAACATGAATCTTATTTTTTCGATGAACATACCCACCCATCATTAAGTTTTCTTGAACAGTCATACCTGGGAATAAATTTCTTCCTTCGGCGCATTGAATAATGCCTAAGTTCACAATTTGATCAGGTGGGAAACCCACGATATTTTGTTCATCATATAGAATTTCACCGCTCGAAGGCTTATTTAGTCCGCTTATGGAGTTAAACGTTGTTGATTTACCAGCTCCATTTGAACCTAATAAAACAACAATCTCACCTGGATGAACTTCAATATCGACATTCTTTACGGCAGTAAATGCTCCATAATTCACTGAAACATTATTTAACTTCAGCATGCCTCTCACCCCCTAAATAAGCCTTAATGACTTCCTCGTCATTCATGATGTCTTCTGGTGTGCCTTCTGCAATCTTCTTCCCAAAGTTAAGAACCATTATATTCTCAGCAATGCTCATAATCATTTGCATTTTGTGTTCAATTAAGCAGACCGTTATTCCATGATCGACCATTTTTTTCATGAGCTCCGCTAAGCCCTCTGTTTCATCAGGATTGACTCCGGCTGCTGGCTCATCTAAAAAGACTAACTCTGGTTCAGTTGCCAAGGCTAACGCAAAGGCGACTCTCTTCTTTTCTTCTTGAGTTAAATTCTCTACCACACTATGGGCATGATTGGTTAAATTTACGAAATCGAGTACCTCATATGCTTTATCAAGACACTTTTGTTCTTCTCTTTTCAGCCTTGGTGTTCTTAGAATCGCGTCCCATAGATTCGACTGTGTCCTTAACCTATTACCGACGATAATATTATCCAATACGGTTGCTCTCTCAAAAAGATTAGTCGTCTGAAATGTTCTCGCAATACCTAATCTAGCAATCTTATTAGAAGGGAGTCGTGTAATTTCTTCACCTTTAAAAAAGACTTGCCCACTTGTTGGTGGGTAATAGCCACTCACTAAGTTAAAAAAGGTAGACTTTCCCGCACCATTTGGACCGATGATGGCATTAATCTTTCCTTTTTCAACGCTGAAACTAACGTCATCTACTGCCGTTAATCCACCAAACTTCTTTGTTAAATTGACGGTTTCTAATAACACGCTAACCCTCCTTAACCTCTTGATTGTTTTCCATATCTTTCATGCTTTCTATTTGTTGCTTTTTTGCTTTTCTTTTTAAATTCCAATCAATAATAAATCCAGAAATCCCTCTTGGTGCAAAAATGATTAGTATAACTAGTATTGGCCCAAACACAAGCATTCGATAGTCTTGTAAAAACTGAAGTTCTTGGGAGATCCAAACAATTATAAAGGTACCAATGACTGGACCAGAGAGTGTACCAATTCCTCCAATGAGTAGGTAAACTAGAAAATCAAAGGTCATCGTAATATTAGAAATTTCAGGTCCAATAAATCGAGTAAATGAAGCGAACAATGCTCCGGCTAACCCAGCAAAGAAGGTTGATAAAATAAAAGCTATCAATTTATTCTTTGTCGTTGAGATTCCGATTGTTTTAGCTAAATCTTCACTATTACGAATCGCCATAAACGTCCTTCCTTGTAATGAATGGACAATTCGATAGATCACAACAATGGTGAGAACTAAAAAGAATAACACTAAATAGTAGTTTGAGATTTGACTATTAAACTCTAAAGGACCTATTGAACCCGGCGATGGAATTCCAATGAATCCACGTACGCCGCCAGTCATGCCCTCCCAGTTATATATAATTAGATATATAATGTAACCGACACATAACGTGTAGATGGCAAAGAAATGTTCTCTCGTCCTCAAAGCAATCATACCGATTAAAGCTCCGACTATACTGGTAAACACTAATGTTAGAATAAACGCTAACCAATAACTTAATCCTACTGTTACAGTTAAGATCGCTAATGTATACGCCCCTAAAGCGAAAAATCCGGCATGAGCTAATGATAAATAACCAGTATACCCAGCTAATAAATTTAACCCGTAAACCGCAATCGTCCAAATAAAGGTCAAGATTAAAATTCGAATCATGTATGCATTACTAGTGATTAATGGTAGAACGAGTACTAGTAACAGGAGGCCGCTCAACGCGAATCTTTTATTAAGTAATAATCGACTCATGATTGACCTCCTTTCGCAAACAATCCGTTAGGTCTAATCGTTAGAATTAAAACGAGTAGAATGAAAGCTATGATGTCCTTGTAGTCGCTTGAAATATAAGTTGCTCCTAAACTCTCTGTAAATCCTAAAATATAACCTCCAACTATAGCTCCTGGAATACTTCCCATTCCACCGATAATAATAATGACGAAAGCTTTTAGAATGACGAGGTGACCCATACCAGGAAATACAAGATTAATAGGAGAAGATAACGATGCTGCAATGGCAGCAAGGGCTCCTGAAATAAAGAATGTTAACATGGCTACCTTATTTGTATTAACTCCGACTAAGTTAGCACCAGCCCGGTTTTGAGACATCGCGATAACGGTCATACCCATATAAGTTTTCTTCAGAAATAGGTATAAAGTAAACATAACTAGGACAGCTGCTACAATAATGATTAATCGCTGTAACGTAAAAGTAATTCCAAACACACTTACCACTTGCCCATGGGGAGTGGCCATTTCTAAATAGTCCGCTCCCCAAACACGATGAGCAAATGCTTCTAAAAATAACAACATTCCAATGGCAGCTATTTTGTCATGAATAGGAGGTGCATGTCTTAAGTGATGAAATACTAACCGTTCCATTAACACACCAATTAAACCGACAACAACAATTGATACAAATATCGCCAACCAATAATAGAGTCCTAGAGTTTGCATCATCGTTAAGGTGATGTAACCACCCATCATGTACAATGCACCATGTGCAAAGTTTGGTATGTGCAAAATGCCATATACCAGCGTTAACCCTAAAGCAACCAGACTGTAAACGCTTCCAATTGTTAATCCATTAAACAACTGTTGGAAGAAAATATCCATCGTCGCACCTCCTACGAGCCGTTAATTTGAGATATATTGCTCTTTTAACTCTCGTTTTAAGATTTTTCCTACAGCCGTTTTCGGGAATTCATCGATAAAATCCACACTCGTTGGTACTTTGAAATTCGCGAGACGTTCTTTACAAAAATGAATGATCTCTTCTTCTGTTGCTGTTTGACCTTCTTTTAGCGATACTACAGCTTTTATCGTTTCACCACGGTATGGATCTGGAATACCAATCACAGCGGCTTCTAAAACTTTCGGATTTTGATATAAAACGGTTTCTATTTCAATTGGGTAAATATTAAATCCACTCGCTATAATCATTTCTTTTTTACGACCAACAATATAGAAGAAGCCGTCTTCATCCATTTTTGCTAAATCACCTGTATATAACCAACCATCGCGAATCGTTTTTTCCGTTTCTTCTGGCATATTCCAATAACCTTTCATAATCTGAGGTCCTTTAACGACTAACTCTCCCACTTCACCAACTGGCAATTCATCTGTTCCATTATCCAAGTCGACGACTTTTGAATCGGTATTTGGAATCGGGATTCCTATACTTCCAGCTTTTTGAACACCTTCAATTGGATTACGGTGTGTAACTGGAGATGCTTCTGATAACCCGTAGCCTTCTGCAATTGGAGCACCTGTCGTTTCTTCAAAGTTTGATAGGACATCTGCTGACAGTGGAGCTGAACCACTCGTACAAGTTTCTAAATAACTTAGATCAATATTGTGTTCTCTTGCATAATTCAAGATAGCAATAAACATCGTTGGAACACCTGGGAAGGAAGTAGGTTTTAACTCTTGCATCGTCTTAACTGCTTCTTCAACTTCAAATCGCGGTAATAAAATTAAATTACCACCCATATAGAATGTAAGGTTCATACCACTCGTCATCCCATAGACATGGAAGAGTGGTGAAATAACGAGAACTCGTTCCTCTCCTAATTTAATGTTAATTTCTGCTGTGGCAAAACTTTGCAGTGTATTGGCAACCAAGTTATAATGCGTTAGCATCGCTCCTTTAGAGCGTCCTGTTGTACCTCCTGTATACTGCAATACGGCAACATCTTCTTTTGGATCAATATTGACTGGTTTAAGTTCTAGTTGGTGTTGTAAGAGTTGTTCAAAGTCTGAAGGGGTTGTGAAAGAAACACTAAAACTGTGTGTAACTGAGGTGTCTGATAAGACATTTTGGACAATTGGCATCAGTGGTTCGTAGGCAATAATCGCTTTAGCTCTTGAATCTTTTAACACATGTAATAATTCTTGTCCTTTATACATTGGATTGACTTGTACGACGGTAGCACCGGCCAAAATCGCTCCAAAATAAGTAAAAACATAGTGTGGGCAATTAGGTAACATTAGTGCGATTCGGTCACCTTTTTCAATTCCTATGTCTTGAAAATAAGCAGCAATCTTCTGAGCATATCCGTAAACCGTTTGATAATTGAACGTCTTACCCATAAAAGTGATGGCTGTGTGTTCTGGATACGTTTTAACAGATTTTAAGAATAAATCTCCTAAACTAATATTCGGAATTTCAATTTCTTTAAGATTTCCTTCAGGTACAAAGTCATACCATGGTCTATAAGTCATTTTCTCATCTCCCTTATATATTTTCTCCCATCATCCATAGCATCCAAACGATATTCGTCATTTAACCGATTTTTATCGTACACCTCCCTAATTACGTTATAAGCCAGCCTCCATCGGCTAAAACATCTGATCCAGTCATATAAGAAGCTTCAGAAGATGATAAAAAAGCAATAAGATTCGCTATTTCTTCAGGTTTTCCGACTCTTTCAAGCGCAGTATGTCGTTGAATAGCCGATTGAAATCGTTCATTTTGAAGTCCATCTTCTGTTAATGGTGTTTCAATAAACCCCGGTGATACTGAATTAACGCGTACACCTGGGGCTAATTCGGCTGCTAAAGCTTTTGTAAAATTAATCACGGCTGATTTAGAAGCACTATAATGTGGGATTTTCGCCCCTGCCTTATGTCCTGATAATGAGGCTACATTTACAATAGATCGATCCTCTCCCTTACTATCAATCATTAGGTCACTCAATACTTTTGACACTAAAAACACACTTTTTAAATTTACATTATGGACTCGATCCCATTCTTCAACAGTTAAATCTCTAATAGATGACTTTCCGGAACTTCCAGCATTATTCACTAACACATCAAGCCTACCGAATTCATTTTCAACAAATTGTTTTAAATCTAGAACAGCATTTTCATCTGTTACATCTGTTGGGAATACAGTGGATTGACCATTACTTGATGCAATATCGTCATTAACTTGTTGTAACTTTTCTTTTGTCCTGCCAACTAAAACGACCTTGGCGCCTTCACTGGCTAGACGCTTTGAAACAGCAGCACCTATCCCACTCCCCGCACCAGTTACGACCGCCACCTTATCTCTAAAACGCATAAGTTTCCTCCTCTCATTACATTCAATTTTGTACTCCGTCAAAGTCTTCCAAATAAACTTGCTTATTCGATTCAACTACAATTTTTTTACCATCTATTAAATAAGGAACTAAATCTAAGTTGCTTTTTAATGCCACATAATCAATGACGTCTTCAAGTTGATTTCGACATAACATTTGACCTACTGCAGATTGCTTTAAAATTTTTTGTGGCTCATTTTTTGAACTGACATAAAACTTATAGGCCGCAAGTGCTGCATCACTTAAGTCAAATGATGCCTTTTCTAACAACAAATCAATGAGATAACCAGCACCGTAAAAATCTTCTATATTAAACTGTCCTCCCGAACCTGCACAGACCAGTACTATAGATTGATTTAAATGTTCATCTACAATACGCCCCGAAACAGCTTCCCCATTTAATAACGAGGCAATATATACTCGGTTTGCTTTTACAGACTTTTTAATGGCGACCGTTCCATTAGTCGTTGATAGAATAAGAGTTTTATTATTCACAACATCTCTTAGTGTTAATGGGTTTGGCGATTGAAATCCTTCTAGCGTTGCTCCAGCATACTCTCCAGACAATATATACTCGTCATGATCTAAACCGTAAGCTTCTCGTTTAGCCTCTACATGGTCCTTAACTGGGATTACTTCTTTTGCCCCATCTTTTAAAGCACTAATAATGGTCGTTGTTGCAAGTAAAACATCAAATACAACCATAATTTGTTGGTCATTAATTTTCGTTTCATCGATTTCTTCTTTTTTTAACAAAAGATGAATTTTTGACATAGAACACCTCGGCTAAACTTTTCTTTCCAATGAATACAGAGCATACTCGATTAAGTTCTCGACAAATAAATTTAATTTCGAAAACCTTTGATCTTGTGTTTGCCCTTTTTTCCAGCGGTAATAGATTTGCTGACAAATCACAGCTAGTTTAAAATAAGCAAACGTCTGATAGAAATTCATATCTGTTACATCACGACCACTCTTCTTAGCATAAGCTTCGATAAATTCCTCCCGCGTCATAAAACCAGGTCGTGTTGTAATTGGTTCATTGCCTAATCCTTTTTTTAACAGTTCTGAATCAGATGATTCTTGCCAGTAGCTCATGGCCACTCCTAAATCAGCTAATGGGTCGCCAACAGTAGTCATTTCCCAATCAAATAACCCAATGAGTTTTGTTAGATCATCTTCATCAAACATGATATTGTTCAACTTATAATCATAATGGATGATGGTTGATTCTTGTGTTTTTGGGATATGATTTGCCATCCAGCGCGTTAATTCATCTACACCTGCGATGTGATCCGTTTTTGATTGCTCGTAACGATTGATCCAACCGTGTACTTGCCGCTCCAAAAAACCTTCTGGCTTCGTCATTTCGTTAAGGTTTGTTTGGGTATAATCAATTTCGTGAAGTTTAACAAGGTGATCGACCATAGTTTGTGATATACTTCGACAAGTTTGCTCTGACAACTCGATGTCTTCTGGCATGTTGGAATCGAGTACGATCCCCTTTTTCCTTTCCATAACAAAAAATGGCTTTCCACCTTCTTCATTCGGATAAAAGAAGTAAGGTTTTGGAGCTACAGGGAAATGGGGGTTAATTTCCTTAAGTATGTTATATTCACGTTCCATATCATGTGCTTTAGGTGCTACTGGACCATGAGGTGGTCGCCTCAAAACAGCTTCCCAATCACCAATTCTAAGTTGGTAAGTAAGGTTCGAACTCCCGAGAAAAAACTGTTCTACTTCTAATGGAGCATCACTCAGCCCGCTAATATGCTGGCGAATTAAGTCTTCTATAATATTGAGATCGAGTTCTTCCCCTTCTCTTACTGGAATGGTATCTTTCGGACTCATTCAAAACCCTCCAAATAACGAATTAAACCGCTTCTATAATCGTTGCAATGCCTTGCCCGCCACCAATACAAGCTGTCACTAACGCGTGAGTTTTTCCAGTTCGGTGCATTTCATAGACGGCTTTCGTTACGAGTATGGCTCCAGTTGCTCCTAAAGGATGACCATGGGCAATGGCACCACCATTAACATTGACTTTATCCAAGTCCATATTTAGTTCACGATTACATGCCAATACTTGAGCAGCAAATGCTTCATTTATTTCAATTAAATCTATATCATCTAATGTCATATTCGCTCGTTCTAATACTTTTTTCGTTGCAGGAACTGGACCAATTCCCATAATATTTGGATCAACTCCAGCGACGGTATGCTCTCTAACAACCGCCAATGGTTTTAACCCTAATTCTTCAGCTTTCTCTCTAGACATCATAACTAAAGCAGATGCCGCATCATTTAACCCGGAACTATTACCTGCCGTTACGGACCCCGCCATCAGAAAAGCTGGTTGTAATTTACTTAATGCTTCCATAGTCGTTTGTGGCCTTGGGTGTTCATCCGTTTTAAATACGACTGGATCTCCTTTTCGAACCGGAACTTCTATTGGTACTATTTGTTCATCAAAACGTCCTTCATCCATCGCTCGTGCCATTCTTTTCTGACTTTCTAAAGCAAATTCATCCTGTTCTTCACGGCTAATATTGTATTGTTTGACTAAATTTTCTGCCGTAATACCCATTGGTGGGTCGCCTATTTCAGTTGGAGAGAGTTGAGATTTTCTAAATTGAGGTGGAACAGGGCTATATACTTTAGATGGACGGTCCATTAAATAAGGCGCTCGACTCATACTTTCAATTCCACCGGCTATATAAACATCTCCAGCACCAGATTGAATTGCCTGGGTAGCTAGGTTAATCGCATTAATCCCAGAACCACATTGCCGATCCACTGTTAAACCTGGTAACTCTACTGTTAGACCTGTTTCAAGTGCTGCTAATCTAGCAATATTCCCACCACCACTTAAGACGTTTCCCATAATGACGTCATCTATTAACTCAACATCCAAATTAACTCTATTGATAGCTTCCTTAATCACTTCAGCGCCATACTTATGGGCAGGTACACTTGCTAGTGAACCTCCTGCTCGACCAATGGCTGTTCGAACCGCTGATACAATAACTGCTTCTTTCGTCATAATCATCCTCCTCATTTATCTATTTATTACATGGCATGCGTGCCGCCATCTACTTCGATTACATCACCTGTAATGAAATTAGATGCATCTGAAGCTAAGAATAAAGCCACTCCTTTTAAATCGCTGTCTGAACCGAATTTTCTTAATGGTGTTCCTTTTAAAAACTCATCCCCACCTTGCTCAATCAGAACTTTGGACATCTTAGTTGGAAAGAAACCAGGTGCAATCGCATTAACATAAATTCCATGTGGCCCCCATTTTACTGCTAAGTCTCTAGTAAACGAGATAACCGCCCCTTTACTAGAGTTATAACCAATGGTATCCATTAACTTAGGATCAGAGCCTTTCAACCCTGCAATTGAAGCAATATTAATGATTTTTCCCTGTTCTTGTTCGAGCATGACCTTCCCTACAGCTTGGGACATTAAAAATGTACCTGTCGCATTGACATTAAACACTTTGTTCCAAGCCTCGAGAGGCATGTCAACTACTGGTGCTCCCCATGTAGCTCCACTGTTATTAACTAAAATATCAATCTTACCGAATTCTTCTAGGGTTCGATCAACAACATTTTTAATATCATCTTGATTCGTCACATCACATTTCAAGCCTATCGAACGAACGCCAATCTTAGTTAGTTGCTCGCTTACTTCTTGACAAGCTTCTAGTTTTCTCGAGCAGACGACGACATCGGCTCCTGCCTCTGCAAAACCTACAGCAATTTGCTCGCCAAGTCCTCTACCGCCACCCGTTACAATGGCAACCTTCCCTGTCAAGTCAAATAGCTCTTTAACGTGCATGTGAAAAACTCCTTTTCTGATATTTTTTCAATTCTTGTCTAGCAATGGTTCGACGGTGAACTTCATCTGGACCATCAGCAATTCGTAAAGTTCGAATGGAGGCATAACTAGATGCTAATGGGAAATCTTCACTAACACCTGCCGCTCCTAAAACTTGAATGGCGCGGTCAATTACGTTTAGAGCCATATTGGGTGCTACGACTTTAATCATGGCGATTTCTGTTTTAGCTTCCTTGTTACCTACTGTGTCCATCATATAGGCCGCCTTTAAAGTTAAAAGTCTAGCTTGCTCTATTTCAATTCTTGAATCTGCAATCCATTCTTGAATAACTCCTTGGTCTTTTAATGGCTTACCGAATGTTTCTCGTTCATGAATACGCTTACAAATTATATCAAGTGCTCGCTCTGCTGCACCAATTGTTCTCATACAATGATGGATTCTACCGGGCCCTAATCGACCTTGAGCAATCGCAAAGCCCTTTCCTTCTTCCCATAAGATATTAGAAGCTGGAACACGAACATTGTTAAATTCGATCTCTGCATGACCATGCGGTGCGTGATCGTAACCGAAAACCGGGAGCATACGCTTAATATGTACTCCAGGTGCGTCTAACGGTACAATAATCATGGATTGTTGTTCATACTTGGGACCATTTGGATTGGATTTCCCCATAAAGATAGAAAATTTACACCTCGGATCACCAGCCCCTGATGACCACCATTTATGACCATTGATCACATATTCATCCCCATCACGGACAATACTGCCGCGAATGTTCGTTGCATCCGATGAAGCAACATCAGGTTCAGTCATTGAAAAACATGAACGAATTTCACCTCTTAATAAAGGCTTTAGCCAGTTTTCTTTTTGTTTTTCTGTACCATACCGTTCTAAGATTTCCATGTTTCCTGTATCTGGAGCATTACAATTGAATACTTCTGGCGCAATACTTGACCTTCCCATAATTTCGCATAATGGAGCATATTCTAAATTCGTTAAGCCTGCACCATATTCACTCTTAGGGAGGAAAAGATTCCATAATCCTTCTTGTTTAGCTTTTTCCTTCAACTCTTCCAAGATTGGTGGATTGAACCATCTGCATTCTTGCTCTGCCAGTTGTTCAGCAAAAACTCTTTCATTCGGATATATATGCTCATCCATAAACCTCTCCAGCTTGGCTTGCAACTCTTTAACCCGATCCGAGTAGTCAAAATTCATATTGAAGACCCCTTTTTATTAAATTATTAACCGACCGGTTAGTATATTAATTTTATAATATAAAAAATATTCAGTCTATTAAAGTTGTAATTTTATTTTGATAGGAGTAAAATCCCTTCCCCGTCTTTCGACCGAGTTCACCATTTTTGACTTTTTGCTCAATTAATTTAGACGGGCGATCCGATTCTAGCCCCGTTTCTTCATAACGTTCTTGTTTCACATAATAACTAACATCTAAACCCGTTAAATCGAGTAATGCAAATGGACCGATTGGATGCTTTAATGCTTTCTGTACAATTAAATCAATTTCTTCATGTGAGGCATAATCGTTTTCCAATAGATATACGGCTTCATCAAGTAGGGCTCCTAAAATTCGGTTAGCAACAAAGCCTGAGATTTCTTTATTTAATAAAACAGGTAATTTATTAATATTCTTTATAAACTGAAAAGCGGTATCAGCTGTTTCTGCTGATGTATGTTCACCGCATACAACTTCAACTAGCTCCATTACTAATGGAGGATTGAAAAAATGAGTGTTACAAACTTTTTCTGGACGGTTGGTTGCACTCGCAATTTTAGAGCTAACAATCGTTGAACTATTGGTTGCTAATATTGTGTGTTGAGGCGTTATTTGATCAAGTTCTGCAAACACATCACGCTTCACACTTAGCTTTTCTACAATGGCTTCAATAACGAAATCTACATCTTGGAAATCTTCTAGAGAAGTTGTATAAGTCAATAGACGAAATGCTTTTTCCACTTCTTCTTCTGTTAATTTACCCTTAGCAATACGATTGTTCATATGAAAATGTAATGATTCTTCGGCTTTTTTGAGACGATCTTTCTGAATATCTTGTAAAACAACTTGATACCCTGCCATGGCACACACCATGGCAATTTGGGCTCCCATTGTTCCTGAACCAACGACACCTACTTTCTCAATCCGTTTCATCACCTATCCCTCCTAAGGCTTTAACACTAGCTTCCCTTTTGTTCGACGACCTTCTAATAATTCATGAACTTTCTGAGCTTCAGATAGTTCATATACACCACCTATTGTGAGTTTTAGTTGACCAGTTTGTAGATAAGTTAATAACTCTTTTAAACTTTGTTGGAACAGTTCTTGTTTACGCATGATTTGTGGTAAGAAGAAGCCAATAACAGATTGGTTTTTCCCCATTAAATAAGATGGATTGAGTTTAGGCTGGACACGACTAGCGACCCCATAGATAACTAGACGACCAAAAGGCGCCAAACATTTTAAAGTTTGTTTAAAAATATCACCGCCAACCATTTCTAATGCAACATCTACACCTTCTCCGTCTGTTAGATCTAATACTTCTTGTTCCCAGCCTTCTTGCGTGTAATTAACTAAATGAGTTGCTCCCATGTTTTTAGCATGTTGTAACTTTTCATCTGTACTAGCCGTCGCAATGATTTTTCCGGCACCAAAGATTTTGGCTAGTTGTACTGCAATGGTTCCAACACCACCGGCTGCAGCATGAACTAATACCGTCTCTCCTTCTTCCAATCTTCCCATTGTTTTTAAAATGTGATACGCACTTAATCCTTGTAAAGGCAGAGCAACAGCTGTTTCAAAATCAACACCTTCTGGAATTGGTATTAATGTTTTCTCATGTGTTAGCGTGTATTCAGCATAGCCCTTTGATTCTATTAATGTAACGACACGATCTCCAACTTTAACATGTTTTACATCTGGCCCCACTTCAGCCACGACTCCAGCAACTTCTGCCCCTGGGATAAACGGAAGCTTCGTTTCAACTACATATTGTCCTTCCCGACGTGCTGTATCAGCAAAATTGACACCGATTGCTTTTACATCAAGTACAACTTCACGCCCTGAGGGTTTAGGTTGTTCTAAATCAACATACTGAAGGACTTCTGGACCTCCAAACTCTTTAAACTGAACGGCTTTCATATCATCATCCTCCTATTATCTAACCAGTTAGTATGTCTAAGTTACAAATGTCTACTTTTTACTTAAGTAGACCTTTTAAGATAAATTCAACATATCCTTCAGCTAACTCTTTTTCTTTTATAGGACCTGATGGATCGTACCAAAAATAACTCCAGTTAGTGATTCCGAGTATGGCGTAAGAAAGGATATCAGGCCTCACATGTTCTTGAAACTCGCCATTTGCCATCCCATCTGTAACTAGTTTTTCTAAATTTTTTCTAAACTGATGGCGTTTCGGTGAAATTTTGGCCAAGTGTTCCTCACTGATATGACGCATTTCGCGAAAGAAGATTCTGGCACTTTGAGCACTATGTTTAATTTCATAAGTTAATACTTTAACGATTTGATCTAGCTTTTCCTTTGAATCTATATTAGGATTATTTAATACCTCTTCTTGCTTATCTAGTATATTATTAATAAATTCATAATGAATCATTGCCAGTAATTCATCTTTACTCGTGAAATAGTAATAAAACGTTCCTTTCGTCACACCGATTTCATTGACTATGTCTTGCACGGAGGTTTCGGTAAAACCTTTCTTTCCGAATAGTTGGATACTAGTTTGCATAATTTTATCTTTCAAAATAAAAGCCCCCATCAACTCTTCAATTTAGTATGATTATACCATTTAAGACC
This sequence comes from Piscibacillus halophilus, assembly GCF_900110685.1. GTDB lineage: Bacteria > Bacillota > Bacilli > Bacillales > Alkalibacillaceae > Piscibacillus > Piscibacillus halophilus. The sequence goes on along the minus strand of NZ_FOES01000019.1, from coordinate 15,948 downwards.
TCCGCTTGGGACTGAATTATACAAATTGTCCGACTTTTACATGTCCTTTTAATAGATTTCGAGAAATGATTAAACGTTGTATCTCATCTGTACCATCATAGATTCTCCAAAGTCTCGCCTCACGGTACCAGCGTTCAATTGGCAATTCACGAGTATATCCCATACCACCATGAATTTGTAATACACGGTCAACGACGTTATTACCCATATTAGCTCCATATAATTTAGCCATCGAAGCTAAGTGACGGTTATCTTCTCCAGCATCTAACGTATAAGCAGCATTTAGAACTAACCATTTAGCTGCTTCAATTTCAACAGCTGAATCAGCGATCTGCCATTGAATAGCTTGACGGTCTGCAATTGGTTTACCAAATGTTTTACGTTCTTTTGAATAATCGATGGCCATTTGCAGCAGTCGTTCGGCTGCACCAACAGCTCTTGCACCAACGACCCATCTAGCAAAACCGATCCATTCAAGACCTAATTTGTAGCCTCCATTAACCTCTCCAAGTACATTTTCTTCTGGAACTCTGACATTATCAAAAATTAATGAAGCTGGTCCCCACTCGCCCATGGTATGAATGTATTCTGATACCCATCCCATATCACGGTCCACAATAAAACACGTGACACCGTCAGGGCCTTTTTCTTTATCTGTAACAGCGATGACCATTACAAAATCAGCTTCATTTCCACCAGTTATAAATGTTTTCTCGCCATTTAGAACCCATTCATTCCCATCTTTAACAGCCGTCATTTTAATGTTACGAGTATCTGAACCTGCATCTGGCTCTGTCATCGCAAAGCAGGATTTCTTTTCTCCGTTAATCGTCGGAATTAAATATTTCTTCTTTTGTTCTTCATTTCCATAATAGAGGATATTGTCAGCAGACCCTCCAAATGTAAATGGCACGAACGTCTTTGAAACTTCCATAAGAACAATGGCCATCATCATTTGTCCTAAATCAGCTCCACCATATTCCTCCGGAGTATTAATCCCCCAGAAACCCGCTTCTTTAGCTTTCAATTGCAACTCTTTTAATTTTTCACTAGAAATTCCAGGGCGTCCTTCACGCTCATTTTTAAGGACTTCATTTTCTAAAGGAATCAGTTCCTTCTCCACAAATTTTCGAATCGTTTGTTGAACCATTTTTTGTTCTTCCGTTAATCTTAATTGCATGTTGATCACTCCTTGATATATTTTACTGACCGGTTAGTATGTTGATGTTAAAAAAATATTTTACTCCCATAATCGAAAACTCACTTGACCTTGAATAACCTTTTGACCATCTTGTTTTGCTACGTTCACGTCAAAAATAAGTAATGAATCTTCTCGGTCTACTAATTTACCTTGTAGCGTTAAGACATCATCTAAAAATACCATTCCTGTAAATCGGACACGATAGTCTTCAATATAGCCTTCCTCAATATGCTGAGAAAACAATCGAGATAAATTTCCCATCGTCCACATTCCATGCGCGATAATTCCTGGCAAACCTGCTTTTTCAGCTTCACGATCAATCGTATGAATTGGGTTGTAATCATCAGAAGCACCAGCGTATTTAATCAAATCTAAACGGTTAACCGGTTCTAATTCGATTGGTTCCACAACATCATTAATACTTAATGATTTTAGATTGCTCAATAGCTTAACTCCTTTCTAACCGTTTCTGTTAGAATGATGACCCGTTCATTTTCAAAAATGAGTTCGCCCTGTTCATCTTCACCATAATCTGTGAACGTCAACATTCCTAATGTTCCGCTTTTAGCTTCCTTTTCCATGTAATCTTTTACTTCACGGTAACATTCAACGACATCACCTACGACTAAGGGGCGATGATAATGAAAGCTTTGTTCCCCGTGTATTAACCCAACACTTGGTAAAGTTAATCCCGGAATCGTTCCATAATCCAGCGTAACTGGAAATGTAGCAGGAACTAATAAATTGCTAATTGAAGAATTCTTAGCATAGTTTTCGTCAATATACATGGGATGAGTTTCGCCAATGGCTTTAGCGAATTTTAAAACAGCCCCTTTTTCAATGACATTGGTTACTTTACTCGAACGGTTCCCTATAAATTCGTATAACACTTCCATCCCCCTCTATTAATTTTTTGGCCCTCCTGCAACATAAATCACTTGACCATTCACAAATGATGACGCCTCATCAGCAAAAAATGCAACAGCATTAGCAATATCAGATGGCTTACCACTTCGAGCGACTGGAATTTGACTTACACTGTGTTCAACCAGCTGTTCAAATGTAATTCCAATGCGTTCAGCTGTTGCTTTTGTCATATCTGTTTCAATAAAACCTGGAGCGACAGCGTTGGTTGTAATACCGTATTTTCCTAATTCGATTGCTAACGTTTTAGTAAATCCTTGTAGTCCAGCTTTGGCAGTTGAATAGTTCGCCTGCCCTCTGTTTCCTAGTGCTGATGTGGATGAAATATTAATAATTCGTCCGTATTTTTGTTCAACCATGTACTGTTGAACGACACGTGAGCAATTAAAAGCCCCTTTTAGGTGGACGTCCATGACAAGTTCCCAATCATCATCCGTCATCTTAAATAACATATTATCTCTGATGACACCCGCATTATTGACTAAAATGTCAACGCTTCCAAATTGGTTAACAAGTGCTTCTACCGCCACTTTTACTTGATCTACTTCTGTCACACTTGCAACTTTCGTGAACACATCATAACCTTTTTGACTAAAATCTTGTTCAGCTTCATTGAGTGCTTCTTGATTGATGTCAATGATGCCTACTTTTGCTCCTTCTTCTAAAAATTTCTCTGCAACTCCTTTACCGATTCCACGGCTTCCTCCTGTTATTAGGGCTACTTTTCCTTCAAATCTTCCCATTCGTCAATCCCTCCTAGTGTGTTTATACAAATATCATTATATGATAAAAAATCAGAAATTTACAACTTTTCTAAATACATTTGTTATCTTAAAATAGTTTTAATAATTGGCCAATTCCTTATTGAACTGAGGTATTAAGGTTTTATAAATTTTTTCGATGTCAGTTTTTTCTACTTTTCTAGGATTCATTGGAATGGTTAATTGATCATGTAGTGCGTCATGTGTTAAAACCTCTAAGTGTTCAGGTTCAACGCCTTCAATATAGCTAAAATCTGTTGGGATATCTAATTGTTCGTTAAATTTTTCGAGTAAATCAACTAAAGCATTTGCCGCCTGTTCGTCGCTTACAGCATTTAGTGAAGAATCTAATATTCTAGCTATATCAGCATATTTTTTATAGTTAGAGATTAAATTATATTCTATAGCTTTTGGCAGAATAATAGCATTAGCTAGTCCATGTGGTACTTGAAAAACTGCCGACATTGGGTGTGAGCACGCATGAACAACCCCAAGACCTGCTGTATTAAAGGCTATACCAGCCATCGTACTGGCTAAATGGATTTGTGATCTTGATTCCATATTGCTTGGATGAGCATAACTAGGCAGTAAATGTTCTTTTAACATTTTCATCGCTTGAAGGGCGATGCCATCCGTGATTGGATTAGCAAGAGTCGAAGTATAAGATTCGATGGCATGAACAAATGCATCCATACCTGTCGCAGCAACAACATGTCGAGGCAATGTTAAAGTCAGTGTTGGGTCTACAATCGCTAAATTTGGTGTAAGGAACGGTGAAGCCAGTACATATTTTCGCTCTTGTTGTTCATCTGTAATAACAGCGACCGAAGTTACTTCAGAACCTGTTCCTACTGTTGTTGGAACGCAGATCAAAAGTGGAAGCTTATGAACGATCGGCTCTCTCCCATATACATAATCTAAGACAGAGCCTTCATGACTGACAGCCACACCAACTGCCTTGGCAAAATCCATTGGACTCCCACCACCAACAGCTAATAAGAAATCACAGCCATGTTCTTTGTATTCACTTACACCTCTCATAACGGTGCCAGCATGGGGATTCGGTTCAACATCCGAAAACACATGAACAGCCACACCTTGATCTTTTAGGAGTTTCGAGATTCGATCAACCATTCCCGTTTGAACGAGTCCTGAATCCGTTGCTAAGAATGCATGTGATTTCTTAGTTCTTTTAATTTCTTTCGTAATCGTTTGGTCTAATTTTTTCACTCCATAACTAATCCTATTAGGATTAAAAAAAGTAAACTCATTTAAATTCACATTTTTTCCTCCTTCCCATCATTGAAATCGCTTACATTTAATGAAAATAAAAGTTACTTTTATTAAAATTTATGTTAATTCTATAAAATAAATATGTCAATATTTATTCAGAATTTTCAATCTTGGTTCTCTACCACTCTTGCAAAAATTCACTTTCAATATGCGAGATCAAATAAAACCCCAAATAGATATGGGGTTTATTTAAAATTTATATTATGTCTTTTCATGAATATGATAGAATATTGTCTGTAGCAAAAAACAACTAGAATAGGTGACAACATGGAAGCAAAAACACACATTACAACATCATTAACACTTGCTGCAGGAATTTCAAAGTATTTAGCATTGCCCTTTACTGTTGGTTACTTGGCAGGAACGGTACTAGGGAGCGTTTTGCCCGATATCGATAAAAAAGATTCGTTTATTGGACAACGATCATTAGGGATATCTCACCTTGTTCAAATGTTGTTTGGGCATCGGGGGTTTACCCATTCAGTCCTCTGCTGGGTCATAATCTCTATAATCTGTCTAAATTATCCATCAGCGTTTACATATGGATTATTGATTGGGTACATAGGCCATATTATTGGAGACTTTTTCTCCAATAGAGGTGTTCCAATTCTTTATCCCATTATAAAAAAGCCCTTTAGCCCACCTTCATTTCTTACGTATAGAACAAGTAGTACCTCAGAATCTATTATTTTTGTCAGCTCAATTGTGATTCTCTTAATTATGGTGTTAGATGATTCTTTAATTGATGAGCTTGTTCATTCAATTGAGCAATTAGTCAGTCGTTTTTAATCAATGCTTTTCCACAAAGACCAAGGGAATTCCGCAGGTGGTTGAGAATCCACCCGGATTTCTTCTTTCTTTGTAGGGTGTTCAATTGTTAATGAATGTGACCATAATGCAATTTGTTGCCCTGGTTTATTAACCTTCTCCCCGTATTTTTGATCACCGTAAAGTGGCCAACCTCGAGAGGATAATTGAACTCGTATTTGATGTGGTCTTCCAGTATGTAAATCCACTTTTAGTAAGGATAATCCTTTTTTAGACCCTAAAATTTTGTAATCTAATAATGCTTTTTTAGCTTTTTTATTTTTATATGATGATACATAAACTTTATTTTCATTTCTGTTTTTGAGTAAAAAGTCTTTAAGATAGGCCTCCTGATCAGTTGGCGTTCCACGTACAACAGCTAAATATTGTTTTTGAATAACATTCCTTCTAATTTGATCAGATAAACGTGAGGCGGCTTTGGATGTTTTAGCAAAAACCATCACTCCTCCAACAGGTCGATCTAAACGATGAACCAGACCTAAGTAAACATTCCCTGGTTTGCGATCCCTTTCTTTAATAAATTCTTTAAGAATCGTTAATAAATCCCGATCGTTCGATTGGTCGGCTTGAACGGGTATATTGACTGGTTTTTCTATAAATAGAAGATGGTTATCTTCATACAAAACGTTGATTTCCACTAGCTGAAACTCTCCTTTATATGCTTTTGTCCATAGAATATCACATTCAGGATTTACTTTTCATGCTTAAGTTAATAACTAATAAAGCTCCTTACTAGTTATGTAAGGAGCTTTCAAACTATCTTTGTTGTAGTTTTTCATTCACTTCATTAAGTACTTCTTCAGCTGTCATTCCATCACAGTTAACAATTGATGCATCTGATGTTGTCTCACTCATTCCCATGACGTTTTGATCTTGTCCCGATATACAGCAACAATCACACTCAGCTGCATTATCACCTGTTAATGTGACAACTTCATGACCATTTTCTTGAAGCAATTCCTTTACATCAGTTAGAGTGTCTTCTACTCCTACTTTTGCCATCAACTTCACCTCCATTTTCCCTGACTTAGTTTTTACAGTCACAGGAAAATTATACAAGTGAGTTGAGTTATTGGTACGCTTTTATATCTTGAATCGACTCAGCCTCTGTAACAGCCCTGATAATCGCTTTCTCTAATGCTTGAGTCGCTAAGCTTCCAATTAAGTCTAGAGAGTACTGTCTGTCACCTGTTGCCACCGTAAATATCGTATCTCCATCAAACATCGTATGAGCTGGATAAATCGTACGTCCTATAGCATTATGCGCCATTTGTGAGACCTTTGTTGCCTCTGCCTTTGACAGTTTAGCATTTACAGCTATCACGCCTATCGTAGTATTTTGACCAACTCGACCAAAGGACTCGACTTGTGTTCTCATAAATTGTTCGCTATCAACAAGATCACCTGTTTCTGGATTAATCGCACCTGCTAAGATTGAACCCGTCTTAGGGTCACGAATGTCTCCCAAGGCATTCACCGCAACAATTGCTCCAACGACTAAACCATTCTCTAATGAAATCGCCGTACTGCCTAATCCACCTTTCATGCAATGCTCAAATCCCATTACTTTTCCTACTGTTGCCCCACACCCTGCTCCAACATTTCCTTGTTGGAAGATTCCTCTAGCAGCCTTTTCAGCCGCTTTGTAACCCATATCAGCGTTTGGGCGCACTTTAGAGTCACCAACAGCTAAATCAAATAATATAGCAGATGGAACTATTGGAACGTTCGCAACAACTACATCTAGTCCGATTTCATTCTCCTCTAAAAATTTCATCACGCCACTCGCTGCATCTAAACCGAATGCACTTCCTCCCGCTAAGCAAATTCCATGAACTTCATGGACCATATTAACAGGATGAAGTAAATCCGTTTCTCTTGTTCCAGGTGCTGCTCCTCGAACATCAACTCCCGCTACTGCGCCTTGTTCAGTCAAAATGACCGTACAACCTGTTAGAGCATTTAAATCTTCTATATGTCCTACTTTTACACCTGGGACATCCGTAATATTATCAAAACTCATTCAAGCACCTCCTAGGTATAAACAACCTTGGTTATGCTTTTCTATGCTTCAAAACGTTTTCCCTTTTTATAAGGTAAAATCGATAATACATGATCTTTTTTAAAACGCCTGACTGCTTGTTTTGTATAACAATAAGCTAAGAAGTCATATTCATTATTTTTAACTAAAAGAATAATCCGTTGACTATATTCGCCTTGTTCACTTATATAAATCATTTCTAGACGTTGTTTTTGCTCTAGTGCCCTCTGAAGGATCTGTTCCATCGTAAACCTCCAAATAAGAACGTTTGTTCGTATTATATCACATTAATAATCGAACTATAAGCATTTTGTATAACCCAATAACTGGAAACTAAATATACTAAAAAATGCCCAGCAGTTCATAAATACTGGGCATGCCAATTATTTCTCTAATGCTTTATCACTAACCTCTTCTAGAAAATGATTCATCTTTTTAATCGTCGAACGAATTCGATCTTCAAATAAGACAACATTCGTGAAGTAACCATGAACCATTCCTAATTCTAATTTAGCATCCATCTTAACCCCAGCTTCTTTTAATCGTCTAGCATACGCTAACCCTTCATCCCGTAACACATCATTTTCAGCTACAAAAACAATTGCCGGAGGGAGACCACTTAAATCCTCACACGTTAAAGGAGCTATATAGGGATTATAATAATCGTCTTCATCTCTTATATATTGCTGACCAAACCACTCCATTAAACTACGATCTAATCCATACCCTTTAGCAAACTCATGATATGACGATGTATCATAGGATAAATTGGTCACTGGATAAACTAATACTTGAGCCTTAATTGGGGGACCTTCCCGATCCTTTGCCAACATTGAGACAGCTGCTGCTAAATTACCACCAGCACTATCGCCTCCAACCGTCATATTCGTCACATCACCGTCAATTTCGATTGGATTAGCATACACCCATTCTAAAGCGTTATAACAATCTTCCAATGGAGTTGGATACCGGAATTCTGGAGCTAAACGATAATCAACTGACACTACGATCCGTTTGGTTTCATTCGTTAGAATCCGACAGGTTGCATCGACTAAATCTAAATCACCTAATACCCAGCCTCCACCATGATAATAAATAAACACTGGAAAGGGGCCTTGCCCTTCAGGTTTATAAATTCGAATTGGAATCTCGTAAGCATCTTTCGAAGGAATTGTTCTATTGTCTACTTCTTTAACATCTTCTGGCCTTTCACCAACAATTGGAATCTGTTTAAACAATGCTCGAACCTCGTTAGGCTCCATTGTTGACAAGTCTGGCATTGCTTTAAACATCTCTAAATAAACTTTAGATTGTTCATTCAGGTTAGCCATAGACACCATCCTTTTCTAGATTTGTTTTATTATATTGGTGTCTGTCCTTATTTAGAAGTTAAAATATATACGATATACCTAACTTCATCCGTTTTTTTATAGATTTATAGATGTTTTTGACTATAATAACAACTACTTAATTGTGGCTAGGCTTATCTTTCAACTTTCCCGTCCCATTCCAGCATTCCACCTGGCATGTTCTTTACTTTAAAACCTTTACTCAATAAAAAATCGGTTGCTTTACCACTGCGACCACCTGAACGACAAACCATAATGTGTTCTTCACCTTGATTGATTTCGTTTAAACGTAAATGTAGCTCTCCTAAAGGGATATGTGCTGCTCCAGGTATTATACCTTCTGCCACTTCATCATCTTCACGTACATCAATAATACTTAAATTTTCGTTATTTTCTAATCGTTTTCTTACTTCATCAGGTGTCATTTGTTTATGAGCCATAATTAGGTGTCTCCTTTAACATTATTCTTACCTTAATTTTCTACTATTATCTTAATTTATACAGTAATGGTATCAAACACCATTAGATTTAGATGTAAATTAAAAAAATTTTATTATTTTGTAAGCGGTTCAAACCTCTTCCCTTGTAACCGTTTCCTTTTTGAACACCTTCATGAATAAATCGCTTCCATAACATTATTAATATTATTCTAACTTGAAAAAATAATCAGAAATTAGGTCTAGACAGTACATTAACCCGGTGCTATAGTGATTATTAAATTTTCTAAGGAGGGATTAGGAATGACAGAATTACTTCATAACCCATTGATTGCAACCGTACTCATTTTCACTTTAATCGCATTCGGTGAATGGGTATCGATTGTAACGAAAGCTAGAGTTCCAATGTTATTAACTGCTATGGTGGGCTTCCTAATCCTGTCGTGGACTGGGATTTTCCCAGAAGACATCATGGATCGCTCACAATTCGCTTTATTGGGTTCTATTCTAATTGGTCCAGCTATTGTTCATATGGGAACTTTAATCCCATTAACTGTATTAAAAAGTCAATATAAAGCTGTCATTATTGGTTTAAGTGGAATTATAATTTCTGGAATCCTCGTGTTATCCGTTGTAACATTTGTATTTAATTATGAAACAGCCGTCGCTGGGATCGGCCCCATTAGTGGTGGTGTGGTGGCTTTATTAATTACACAGGAGAAACTAACCGAAATTGGCCTTTTCACCATTATTGTGGTTCCAGCTCTAATTGTTGCTTTCCAAGGAGTATTAGGGATGCCATTAGCGTTAAACTTTATGAGACGCTATGCCGCTAAGATGATCAAGGGAATTGATGATGGGACTTTTGTTCCTATGAATGGAAATGCACTAAAACAACCTCTAGATCAACAGAAACAAGGTCCTTTACGTTCTAGTCCTACCATTAAACTTTTCCTAGTGTTTGTTGTTGGTGCAATTGGAGTCATCTTAGGTGAAATAACAGGTGTTCATTATAGCTTATGGTGTTTAGGTCTCGGAATTCTATCAGTAAAAATTGGCTTACTAGAAAATGAATCATTAAACAAAGCAAATTCTTTTACCTTAACCATGATCGGGATTATCTTCGTGGTCATTGGTACGATGGCAGATGTGACGCCTCAACAAGTTTTAGATAATTTACCGGCTATTTTAACCATTTTATTACTCGGTACTTTTGGTATTGCTCTTGGTGGATTTATCGGATCTAAATTAGTTAAATGGCATCCATACAAAGGAATGCCAGTTGCACTAACAGCATTATTCGGATTTCCAGGAGATTACATCCTTTGTGAAGAAGTAAGTAGAAGTGTGGCTCGTAATGAAAAAGAAGAAAAGATGATTTTTGATGAGCTTTTAACACCTATGTTAATTGGTGGCTTTACCACCGTAACAGTGGCTTCAGTCATCATTGCAGGTATTTTAATTCAAACTCTATGAGGAGGTTTTACAAATGGCAAAAACATTAATTAAAAATGGTTTATTAATCGATGGAAATGGTGGTGACCCTCAATCCGATCAAGTCGTAGTTATAGAAAATCAACATATTGTCTACGTAGGTCCTGAATCTGAATATAATGCAACAGGAAATGAAAAAGTACTGGATGCTCAAGGAGGAACCATTCTTCCAGGACTAATTGATACGCACGTACACATGATGATGGAGTATTCACCTTTATCAGAACGTCTGACTAAACCTTTTTCTTACATGTACTTTGAAGCTCAAAAATATTTAAAGAACACATTAAATGCTGGTGTAACGACGGTCCGTGATGCTCTTGGAACGGATTTAGGTGTTAAAAAAGCAATAGAAGAAGGTTTGATAAAAGGTCCAAGAATGCAGCTAAGTATTAACGCCTTAACCATTACAGGCGGCCATGGGGATGGGACACAATTAAACGGGGATGTATTAGACATCCTCCCTTCTGGACATCGCGGCATGCCAGATGGACGTTGTGATGGAGTCGCTGAGGTTCGAAAGAAGACACGCGAAATGCTACGAGCTGGTGCTGAAGTCATTAAAGTGCATGCCACAGGTGGAGTCCTTAGCCCTACAGACCACCCTGAATTCACTCAGTTCTCACTTGAAGAATTAAAAGCCATTGTCGAGGAAGGAAAGTTCCGTAAAGGGGTTAAAGTCATGGCCCATGCCCAAGGTTCTGAAGGGATTAAAAATGCGGTTCGAGCTGGGATTCACTCGATTGAACACGGAATCTTTATTGATGATGAAGCAATTGAACTTATGCTTGAAAACGGAACATACCTTGTTCCAACCTTACTAGCTCCGGTATCCGTTTTAGAAACAGCAGATGAAAAAGGAATGCCACAATCTGCCGTCGATAAATCTAAAGAGGTGATTGAACAGCACAAAGCTAGTTTTACCAAGGCTTATCAAGCAGGAGTTAAAATTGCTATGGGCACAGATGCAGGTGTCATGAAACATGGTACCAACTTACGCGAACTAGGTTTAATGGTCGATGCTGGCATGACGCCAATGGATGCCATTGTAGCGACGACGAAAACAGCTGCTGAATGTTTAGGATGGGTAGATCAAATAGGAACGATTGAAGAAGGTAAAATGGCAGATGTAGTTGTTGTAAAAGGAAACCCTCTTGAAAATATATACTCATTAGCTGACAACGATCAAATTCAATATGTTATTAAAGATGGCCAAGTGGAAAAAGATTTACTTCATACCAAAGAAAAAGTTGTTTCTTAAAACCATTTAAAAAGTGCTATCCCAAAGTCATATAAAGTGACGAATTGGGACAGCACTTTTTTAATTAACTACCTTAGATTTACACTTTTCTCGTACTAATTTTCAAGTTCTTGTATTTCATTCGATATGTCATTTAACTTTTTCTCAAGCTCAAAAATCAAACGCTCTTTAGATGATGGTTCACGTTGGGTTGCGATTTGTTTCGCACCACGGATCGCTAATAACTGTTTAACCAAATAACGAATTAAAAACTTTTTATAGTTCTCTTCTAAACGTCGATTTTGATTCTTTAACATCACATTCATATTTTGATAGTGATCGTTTTCTTTATTTAATACGTTATGCTGAGTCTCTAATTGTTCAACTCGATGTTCATATTGAACTTTATATTGAACATACCGTTCGACTTCTTTATTCTTATTCACTAATTCCTCTTTTATCTGTTGCTTAGAGGATTGAGCATGAAATAAATGATCTTGTAGCTTCTTATAGTCATTTTTTAAATCTTGGTAATCATCCTTTAACTGACTATACTCGTGATTCATTTTCTCTAAAGCCTGCTGATACATATGGACTTTTATATTCGCAACATCCAAATGACTTTTATACTTATCTAATTTCTCCTCTAATGAATATAAATGCTCTTCTAACTCCTCATTATCAGATTCAAGGATCGCATTTTCTTGTTTTAATTGCTCAATCATCTGATATTTATAGGTTTGTTTATAATTATTTAATCGCTTTTGTTGCTTTTTCAATTCTGATTGAACATGGATGAGTTTTTGTTGTAATTGAATAGGGTCTTGTACTTTTCTAGACAAAAACATCCTCCCCTTCTGACATCCTGGCTACTTATGTATATGCCCTGATCAAAGGAGAAGTTCTTTAATTAGTTAGGGTTCGTATGTTCTTGAATCGCTTTATTTATTTTTTCATGGATTCGGTTTAGTTGTTCGTTAAGAGGTTCGACTTCTTCAATTTCTTGAGCCGACTGTGGGGTTACACCTTGATCATTCACTTTATCTTCCAAACCAAGCAGTAAATACATCAATAATAAATGCATGCTTTCGCCTTCTAAGTAAATAAAACTTTGATCGGGATCCTCATTCTCCTTCATTTTCTCAACCTGTTCACTTAACGTTTGATGTAACAACTTCTTAATTAGAAGGTTTCGATCTTGAGTCATGAGCTTCCTCCTTTTAGTTGTCCGCTTATATTAATAGAATTAAGCGCGGGAATACCTTTTGGTGTTTGGTCACTATAAACGTAAGCTAAAACAGCTGCTTGGTAAGAAGCTTCAGGTTGCCATTTGATTTGAAAGTTTGAAAATACAAGGTTTTCTTCTGGAGTGATTCTTTGATGTTTGATTGGTCTTAACCAATAATCTTGCGATTCCCCTTCTTCAGTGAACCGTTCCCAACCATCTACTTGAGCTTTATTTTTATGTTCAGGATTAACTATTTTCCCATTTAACTGAAATAAGCCATTTTCAGGTAATTTTATACAAATATAAGGATTGGTTATGTCCTCAGATCCAAGATTTTGAATAGTAAAATTCCCTAGCAAAAGATGTTCGCCACCATCGTACATGATATTAACCGAATAAGAAAAATAACTAATGAGTTGAACACCTTTTGTCTGTACTTGCTTTTTTTCTTTTAAAATTCCGATTAACTCATCCGTCTGTTTTTCAACTAAATCTAATTGATTTTTCAAGCGTTTAACCGAATGATCACTCATGATTAAGACACTTCCTTCATAGATTAAGATTAAGCGCTACTTTATATTTATGCGTATGGCATTTGTTTATGAAATAGACTGTAATCTATGACAAAAATACATTTATAGATTATAAATGCACCAATCTATTAAATGTACAATATGATAATAATGTTAAGAGGTGAGTCTAGTTGGGAAAACATGAATTCCATGAAAAGAATGATGTAGAACAATTAAAGGCTAAATTAAGTGAATCCTATCAAATGCTAAAGATGTTAAAAGAAGAAAACAATCAACAAATTAATTCGGATATTAAGACTGACCTCAAGTCACTTATTAAAAAAATAAATCATATAGAAGGAGCTGTACAGAAATTGAATGAAGATCAACAGGAGCGTGTAGAGAATGTAGATAATCAGTCACCTTCCATTCAACAAGAATTAAAAGAATTAAAATCTATTTTCTTAACCATGCAACAAGATCTTAGTGATATAAAACAATTACTTTCAGAACAAAATGAAGTTAATCAAACACCACCAACTACCCAGCCGATGAATCAACAACAGCCTGTACCCCAAAACCGATCAATGAACACTCAAGTACATCGCCCTAGCAGAGCATCTGGATATAGTCAGTTACAACAAATTTTCAACTCGTCAAGATCTGTTCAACAATATAAAAAAAAACGGTAAATAGATATCATGTTAAAGCTAAAAATAATCCTAAACCATCAGAGGAAAAACAACCTCAAAAACAAAAGAACGATAAACAGGTTGATGTAGAAAAAACAGAAACGAAAGAACAAACCTCCCAAAACAGGAATTCTCTTATTAACTCAAAGAAAAATGAGACCAAATCACCATTAGAACAACTACTCAATTCTGCTTTCTTTAGGAAGAAAAAATGACACATGCTGATCCAATTACAATCAAGCGCCACGTATTAAATGAAATGATAGAGCACGCCACATATTCTTTACCGTCTGAGGGTTGCGGATTATTGATCGGTCAGAAAAGGAAAATTCAAACATTTTTACCTTTGATTAATGAGTCAAAAGATGAAAATCAGTTTAAAATCACTTCTAAGCAATTAGAACGGGTTTTATCAGCGGTATCATTCATAAATCAAGAGGTGGTTGCTATTTACCATTCACACCCTTCCACACGTGCGGTCCCTTCATCTCTTGATTTAAGAAATCATATGGATACCGATGTTAAAATGATCATCGTTTCCTTAAAACATTTAAAACCAACTGTAAAATGTTATGAAATTTTAAACCACCTTGATTATAAGGAATGTCCTTTAATTATTGACAATGGTTCGGGAAAGGAAGTGAATGAAAATGGGAAAAAAGTTTAAAGCTACTCCAACAAATGTGAAAAAAAAATCTACCAAAAAGAAAAAGAATTGTGGTTGTGGCAAATAAAATAATAGAGGCTCTTTAGTATAATGGTTAAATACTAAAGAGCCTTTTTAATATAATCGTTCATCATAATTATATAAAAAATATGATTAAAATATGCTCTCTCACTACATCACTTCATGGCTAAAGCATATTCTATCAGTGTAAGAACTTCAATAGTTTAGAAGGACTTACAAAACTACTGCAAAGAAAAGAGAGAGGTGTTTGCTTTAATGAAACCTAATCATATATCAGGTGGGCAAGAACTATTATGTATTAATACAGAAAAAGTCTATGACTGGATTTTTAATGAAGAAACATTCGAGATCAACCTTGCTGCACTAACTCTACCAATTGGTGTAACATGTGATCTTATTGACGAATTAGAGATTACATGTAATATTATACCTCAAGCAGTTGAAATTCTTGATCGTGAAGATCGTGAATTCGTCATTGACGGTGTAGAAATTACTTTACAATTGGTAACGATTCGTAAGACATTTGAAGTTGAAATTGAAATCCCAGTCCTAGATGGAGTTGAAGTCATTGTTCAAGTATTAAGCAGAACAGAGCAAGTGATCTTATGTGCTCCAGAAGGAACTGACATTAACGTTGAATTCACAGAAGAAGAATGTACAATTGTTAGCCTTGACTGTGATGAGGATGCTTTAACATTAGATATTGCGCTTCAAGTACGTCTATGTCAAAGTATCCAATCTGTATTCGATGTCACACTAGAATTAGTGGCGGACTTCTGTCAACCACGTGAACAGCTCGAGTTACCTCCTTGCCCAGTTCCAGAAATTCCACCTCAGTGCCCGGTTATCTTCCCAAATAATGCAGAAAACGGGTTTTAAAAGGATAAAGGATCTGACTAAACGTCAGATCCTCAGGCTGTCGAGAAAGTCTCGACAGCCTATATTTTTTGCCTAAACTTTAACAATTCACCGCGTTAATTTGTTATAATATAGTTAGATTAATAAAAGGCGGTGTTCCCATGTTTAATAGTAATAAAGAGCGTCAAATGGAAATAGAAATGGTTACAATTGATGAGCTTGTCCCTGATGATCATTTATTAAGAAAAATAGATCGATACATAGACTTTTCTTTCATTCCAGAAAAAGTTCGTTCATATTACTCTGAAGATAATGGTCGACCTTCGCTCGACCCACTCGTATTATTCAAGATGATGTTTGTAGGTTATTTCTATGGGATTCGATCTGAGAGAGAATTGGAAC
>NZ_FOES01000033.1 GCF_900110685.1 Piscibacillus halophilus | reverse complement strand
AGTCACGCAATTCCATCATTATATTGAAAAACATAGTATGCGATGTCATAGAGGGTTTGAAAAAGCTAAACCAGAACTACTTAAAATGTTTGAAGCTATCGAAACTTAATCTTCTTCAGTTTTGGAAGTTTAGCTGGTTCTCACCAAGCATCAAGCCAAATACGCTTGACCCTTGGTGAGAACCAGCTATGGGGTTAGTAACTGAAGAAGAAAGTCACAGTCCGACCTGCAAGGTCGTTTATAATAAATAACTAGCTTAATTCTTACAAAAGGGCTTAGTGTCATTTACACAAAATTATTGACACTCCCCGTAGCAGTTAAGTGCGACTCGATTCTTTTTAATTGTGAGGATCTGTATTCTTTAATCTTTTGAATATTCATCATGGAGTTTTTTTCTAGATATTGTTGTTATGATTAAAAGAACATGCCGGCAATGGCAGCACTTAATAAGTTCGCCAATGTTCCAGCTAAAACAGCACGTAGCGCATACTTAGCTACTGTTGAACGTTTATTAGGAGCAATCCCTCCAAGGGTCCCTAACAGTATTGCGGTAGATCCAATATTAGCAAATCCACATAGAGCGAAGCTAATGATCATGTTAGATTTATCCGTTAAGTTAACCATTTCCGGAGCAAATGAAGTATACGAAACCATCTCATTTACAATAACTTTTTGTCCAATAAAAGATCCAGCTTGTAAAGCATCTTCCCATGGAATTCCCATAACAAAAGCGATTGGGGCAAAGATAATACCAAAAATATACTCAAGGGTTAATTCACCAAATCCAAATATTCCCCCAACGCCTCCTAAAATTAAATTAATTAACGCGATTAATGAAATAAACACGATTAA
Organism: Piscibacillus halophilus; assembly: GCF_900110685.1. GTDB lineage: Bacteria > Bacillota > Bacilli > Bacillales > Alkalibacillaceae > Piscibacillus > Piscibacillus halophilus. The sequence continues at coordinate 28,399 of NZ_FOES01000033.1, read as the reverse complement.
CATGCCTCCAACGTTTAAAGCTAGTTTTAAACCGTCAGAAGCACCTTTTGCAGCAGCATCAATGACATTTTGAGAGTCTCTATTATTCTCAAGATTAATACTATCAGTAGTTTCACTTACTTCTGTTTCTGGAACAATTATTTTAGCCATCAACAGACCAGCTGGAGCTGCCATAAAACTAGCTGCTAGTAAATATTCTAGTGGAATTCCTAGTGCGTAATATCCAGCTAGATTCGCACCAGAGACCGTTGCCATACCTCCAGTCATGATGGCAAACAACTCGGAATTCGTCATACGTCCAATATAAGGTTTTACGACTAAAGGGGCTTCAGTTTGTCCAACAAATATATTGGCAGCAGCGGACATAGACTCTGCTTTACTCGTTTTAAGTAACCGAGAGAGTATTCCACCTAACCATTTGATTAAAACTTGCATGATCCCTAAGTGATATAAAACCGCAATTAACGAGGCAAAAAAGATAATGACGGTTAAGACTTGAAAGGCGAAAACGAATCCAACACCTTCACCTTCTAAAACGCCTCCAAAGACAAAATCGATTCCTTCATTAGAAGATTCAATAACTTTTCCTACAACTCCTGTAGCATTATCTAGGATTTATCTTCCAGTTTCCCATTTTAAAACCGTAAATGCAAAAAATATTTGAATAGCTAACGCAATTAAAACGGTTCTTAATTTAATCGCACGTCGATTCACTGAAAATAACAAAGCAATACCTAGAATAACTAAAATACCTATAACTCCCCATAATATATTCATAGAATTAATAGCTCCTTTTTATTTCAGGGTTCTATCAGACTCTATCTATATAAAACGCTTTCATTTTTATTTTGTAACGCTTGGTAAAGCACCATGGTATGTTACTGTCTTAGAGGATATCTCTATAGCACGCTCGGTAGCTTCAAGTATATTTTGAGTCTTCCTATAAGTAGCTAAGAAACCTCCAACAAATGAATCACCCGCAGCCGTCGTATCAATGGCTTCAACTTTAGGAGCAGCCAAATGCTTATAAACGTTCTCATAATCCAATAAACATCCCTCATGGCCTAAAGTTAGAATAGGTACTGATACATAACGCTTAAGTTGGTCTAATATTTTTCGAGGTTCCTTTTCCCCAGTTAGGAGGACACCTTCTTCATAATTCGGAAAGAAAAATGTAATACCATTTAAAAAGTCTAAAAACTCTTCTTTATAATCTTTTAAAAAATATGTTGAACTCGGGTCTAATGCTATAGGTATGTTTAATTTTAAGGCTTGGTCTTTTGCTTTTTGTGCAGCATCTTTCGTATGTTCAGTAAATAAGCTATATCCGGATAAGTATAAAATGTCACTATTTTCAACATCTTGAATATCTTTTGCAGTTAGCTTTAAATTAGCTCCTCTATCCGTAATCATGGTTCTCTCTCCATTATGATTATCGATCATAATAACGATTGAACCTGTTTTTTCTTGCTTTTCTTTTTTGACGATCGGAGTGACACCTTGTTTTCGGCTTTCTTCTATGAGATAAGTTCCAAATGGGTCATCTCCGACCTTTCCAATCAATTGGCATGCAACATTTTCACGTCCTATGAATGATGCTACGTTATTTGCTTGTCCCCCAGGGCGAAAGTTAATTTGTCCGTCTGTATCTGTTGCATAGTTAGTTCTCCCTTTATTCACCAATATATCAACGGCTAAATCACCAATTACCGTTATCATTGATGATATTCCTTTGCAATTAAAGCTGCAGTTTTTGCATTATTTAACATTAATGAGATATTAGCTTTTACACTATCGCCCTTTGTTTGCTCACTAATTTTTGCTAATAAGAAAGGAGTCACTTTTTTCCCTGTGATTCCATTTTCATTGGCTTCTTTTAAAGCATCGTTAATCGTTCCCTCTATTAAGTCAGGGTCCAGTTCATCTTCTTCAGGAATTGGGACGACAACAGATACCGCATGATTTAAATCTAATTCATCTTGTGTTCTTAAAAGTTGAACTAAAGATGTTTTATCAATTTTTTCAACTGGCAGCCCCGCATCACGTGTATAAAAACTTGGGTACCGATCTGTCTCGTAACCATAAATAGGAACTCCTAATGTTTCTAAGTACTCCACTGTTTTTGGAATATCTAAAATTGATTTAACACCAGCACTTACGATACACACTTTAGTTTTTGCCAACGTTGGCAAATCAGCAGAAATATCAAATGATTCGTTCACACCATGGTGCACTCCACCAAGTCCTCCAGTAGCAAAAAATCTTATGCCAGCTAATTGAGCTGCATACATGGTTGCGGCTACTGTAGTGGCACCTATTTTTTTTACTAGACAAAACTCTCGGTATATCATGAATGCTCGTCTTATATGCGTCTGGAGCTTTTCCTAATAATTCTATTTCATCCTTACTTAAACCAACATGAATTTGTCCATCTAAAATGGCAATCGTAGCAGGAACGACACCTAAGCTTCGGATCGTTTCTTCTACTTCATTCGCTAATTTCACATTATTAGGGTACGGAAACCCGTGTGAGATAATGGTAGATTCAAGAGCAACAATAGGCTTACCTGAATCTAGCGCGTTTTGAACTTCTTCACTGATTTTTAAATAACTCATTTTAATTCCTCCAATTAATTATTTTCATAACATTGTGAAATTTGTAAATGTACTAGATTAATAGATTGCAAAGTGTTTTGAAGTGGTCGTCATGGTGAGAGAATCAATGGATTAAAGTGATTGTCTTTTAATTAAGCTAGGTTCAACCTTCCTACGTTCAGGAATATTTAAAGAAATAACGGTTCTACATCGGAATTTCTATCATAGTTTTATAATATCGTCTTGGAGTTTACATAAGGGAATGAGAGCATTGTTATTTGAGGTCATGTTACTTATTGAAGAAAATGTGTGGAATATACCATTATTAATTTGCTTTTTAATCCTATTCGGATTGTATCTCTTTTTTATAACAAAAATTAAATCTATAACGATCAACCCTAAACAACCGATTCTATTTTTAATAGGTCTAAGTTTATTATACCTGTCGACCGGAAGTCCTTTAGCTACACTTAGCCACCTTTCTTTTAGTACCCATATGTTACAAATGAGTGTTCAATATTTCATCATTCCTCCGTTATTATTATTAGGAGGTTTTAGTCTCATATCTTACACGTCTAAAATTATTAAAATCAACAACTTTCCTTTAGCACCAAAGGCTTCTTTAGTTATTTTTGCTGGATTGTTCCTTGTCTACCATTTACCAATCACTTCATATTTCTTATCTCAAAACTCCACTGTACAAAACATATACATGACCCTATTACTCATATTCTCACTTAGAATGTGGTGGCCCATCATCTCAACTTTTTACACTAAACAAGAGAAAAAAAGTTACGCCTTATTGAGTGCTATCTTGATCAGCCCAGCCTGTTTGATGTTTATTCTATATGCCCTGATCGATGAAACACAAAACCCTTTTTTAAATCATTCAATTGCACACCTATGTGTTTCACCTCAATTTATGTCTCATTTGCTTCCTTCAATTTTTAATACAAAATATGACCAAATGATAGCTGGGACCTTAATGTTAGGAGTTCACAAATTAGGAATCATGCTAACTTTCCTTTTAAGATATCATGATAAAGTTGAGAAGGAGTAATTTTAACCCAAATATTTTTCATAATATTCATTGATCCCAAGTATGATTAATTGAAACGAATATTTTCAAAAAGGTGGTGTAGATAAATGAAAGAAGTCGTTTTATTAGATATAAAGGGCATGCATTGTCCCAATTGTCCTGCAAAAGTGGAGAGGTCAGTGTTAAAAATGGAAGGTATCAAACAAGTAAAAGTTGATTACGATACTGAAAGTGGCTCCGTAATCTTCGATAATAATCTTACGGGAGTTCAACAAATTATTAACCGAATAGGGCAAATGGGGTTTGATGCAACTGAATCTCATAATAAAAACTTAGTTGAATAAGAAAATTTGTAATTACATAACATTGCTAAAACCATGCTTTAAGCACTTCCAATCCTAACCCAAAATAGGGACTTAGAAAATTCTAAGTCCCTTTAGTATGTACATGAATTTTGGAATGCCAAAGATGAATTCTTACTCTTCACCTACTATCTCTCCTTTTATAATTCTTCCTTGTAAATAATACGTACAAATGTCGATTATTGTGCAGTAAAATAATTAAGGTGCATTTACTGAAACAAGAGAGCTTTCAATATTTCCGTTCTTTTAAGAATCCTTTAAAACAAAAACAGGCACTAGCCTGTTTTAAATTCTTCTAAAATAATATTAAGTGAATACTGGTATTTACAGTTTGGAAATTTTTAAGTCATAATATGAAGAAATGACCACATTTCGTTTTAAAGGAGATGGATGTTCAATGAAAGCCAAAAATATAATTGTAATAACAATTCTAACCATTGGCATAATTGTCTTCGCAACCTTATTTATGTTAGAAAGTGCAAAAACTAAAACATCAGGTCAACTACTTGAAGATCTTTTAATAGGAGAACATAAAATTAAGTACCATGAGGATATTAGTAATAACGAAATCTCTGAATTAAGTACTTATATCCGTGATAATAATTTCAATTTCACTAATGTTATAGAAATATATGATGAGGATAGCCATAACATGATGTATCAAATAGAATATATTTATGACAGTCATGATGAAATTGTCATTACGAAAATAAATGAAATTGAGTAGCTATTATTCTAGTAAAATTACACAAAAACTGCCCTAAAGTCAGCAAGAGCCAACTCTAGGGCAGTACTCAAATCGGGTTAGCGTATTTAATTAAGACACACTATTCATCACTTTCTTCTGAACAGGTTGCTTCCCATTTTCCGTGCGTACAAATTGCCCAGATCCAATCCATGCGGCAAGCGCAAAGATTAGATAGATGGCTTGTGTCGCATAAGCTCCTTGTAAGAGAATTTGAAGCCCCATACCAAGGCCAAGAGATGGGATCACGACTAAGAATGTTCGAAAAATCCGTTCAAACCCTTTATTTAATGGTAATGGCCAAATCTTTGAAAAACATACACCTAAAGCGACTCCGAGACTTGAAACGACCAATAGTTGCATTAAAACTAATGGCGTTGGAAATGGCCAATCCATAATATAATGGCCTAACAAATAGAAAACTTCTAAAAACAACGTAATTCCTATAGCCCTTTGTACAGTTTTTAAATTCATCCATGGACTTAGTAAATAGATTAGTAGTGACAAACAACCAAAAATGAGTGTCCAGTTCATAACGCTACCCCTTTCCTTTTCCTAAAACCTATCGTTTACTTGATATCTTCATCAATTTCAGGTGCTCGAACGTTTTCAATAAGTTCTTGAATTTCTTTCGGTGGTTCTGCAGTCATACGAGAAACAATAAAGCTCACGATAAAGTTTAATAACATTCCAACCACACCAACGCCTTGAGCATTAATACCAAAGAAGCTTTCAATCAATGGTCCATCCGTTCCAAAAATAGATTCAGATAAGATAGTACCAATCATGAATAGAGTAAAAATTAAACCAGTTAAAATACCTGCGATCGCACCTTCTTTATTCATGCGCTTATCAAATATACCGAGCAAGATGACCGGGAATAAACTTGCCGCCCCTAATCCAAAGGCGAGCGCAACCACTTCACCCGCAAATCCAGGTGGGTTAATTCCGACATAAGCCGCAACTAATAAGGCAACAAATAAAGTAATTCGACCAACACGTAACCTTTGAGCTTCAGAGGCATTTTTATTGAAAATACGATAATAAATATCATGTGATACAGCACTCGTCATCGTAATCAATAAACCTGATGCGGTCGATAACGCTGCAGCAAGCCCCCCTGCTGCTACAAGGGCAATAATAAATGGAGCAAGATTGGCAACCTCAGGTGTGGATAGAACAATGATATCCCCATCAATCATCACTTCGTTGTCATCACCTGACGTATAATTAATAACGCCATCCCCATTTTCATCATTAAACTCTAATAAGCCTGTCGTTTCCCACTTATTCACCCAATCAATGTTTTGAACTTCTTCTAATGGCTGATCCGCAATCGTATCAATTAAATTATATTTCGCAAATGCTCCAACTGCTGGTGCCGTTAAGTAAAGTAAACCAATGAAAATGATTGCCCATACTGCCGACCATCTTGCGGCACGTACACTCTTAACTGTGTAGAAACGGACTATCACGTGTGGCAAACCTGCTGTACCCGCCATCAGAGCCAAAGTCATCATAAAGACGTTCAACATCGATAAATTGGTGAACGGCTCCATATATTCAGTCATACCAAGATCAATTTGTATTTGGCTAAGTCGCTCTACAATATCGCTTCCAATAAAGCTCAACTGAGGAATCGGATTCCCCGTTAATTGAGCTGAAATCGCAAATGCTGGAATTAAAAAGGCAATGATGATAACAAAGTATTGAATTGCTTGTGTCCAAGTAACACCTTTCATACCACCGAGTAAGGCGAAGAATCCAACGATTGCCATACCGATTAAAACACCAATAACAATATCTACTTGTAAATAACGACTAAAAACAATTCCAACACCACGCATTTGCCCAGAAATATAAGTTAAGGATATGAAAATGGTTGCAATTGCCGCTACAGTACGTGCACTACTTGAATAAAATCGATCTCCAATAAAGTCTGGGACGGTAAATTTACCAAACTTCCTTAAGTAAGGGGCTAGCAACAATGCTAATAATACGTAACCACCTGTCCATCCCATTAAGTATATCGTTCCATCATAACCTAAGAATGCAACTAGACCCGCCATTGAAATAAATGAAGCTGCGGACATCCAGTCTGCCGCAATCGCAGCACCGTTGGCAACAGCTGGAATGTTTTGACCTGCAACATAGAAGCTTGACGTATCACGAACCCGAGACCACCAACCAATCGCCGTGTATATGATAAACGTAATAACAACTAAAGTAATCGTAATCGCTTCAACACTCAATGTCTATCCCTCCTTATCTTCTTTTAATAACTGAGCGTATTCCTTATCCAAACGATCCATCCGAATCGCATAAGTTAAAATCAAAATGAAAAAAACCAATATAGACCCTTGTTGAGCAATCCAGAAAGAAAAGGATACTCCAAAAAATTGTATATTCGACAGAGGTTCGGCAAATAGTATAGCACCGCCGTAAGCAACAACTGCCCACACAACTAACAAACCTAATATGAAGCGAATGTTCTTTCGCCAATACCATTTTTGTCTCTCGTCTAACGTTTTCTTCTCTTCCAACTACCTCACCCTTTCACAAAATTATTTGTTAAAGCATCCACAACAGAAAACGCTTACATTTTCAAAAAATAAAATATACTGAATACTCTAACTCTTGCATCCAGTATATTAAAAATATCTTGAATTCAATTTAAAATAATCCTAAATTGTAGTAAGCGAAGTCTAAAATGTAGAATAAGTGGTTTTAAATGTTTTGGAGAACTTCAAAAAAATCTTTTGCTGCTGTACGACTAACCGGAATTTGAGACTTAAGCGAATCTCTAATCACAATATTATAAGCTCCATTAAACCAAGGTGTAATTTCTTCAATCGCATTTAAATTAACTAAATAACTACGATGAGGACGATAAAAAGGATAGGCACTTAACTTCTCCTCTAATTCTTTTAATGTCATCTTCGTTTTAATCACTTCATTCGTTAGAGTATGGATTTTGAGGATACGATCAATTTTTTCAACATAACCGATATCATCAGGATTCAAGACGACCATTTTTTCATCAGTAGAGATGATTAATTTATCGATTCGGTGTTTCGATTTTGAAAGCCGGTCCTGCAAGGCACCCCTCACTCTCTGCATCGTCATATCAAAACGTTCTTGATCGAAAGGTTTCAAAAGGTAATCGATGGCATGAAGTTTAAAAGCTTGTACAGCGTAATGATCATACGCTGTTGTAAACACTATCAACGGTTGTTTAGAAGGGGTTTCTTCGCGAATTATTTCAGCAACTTCTACACCATTAATCCCGGGCATACGAATATCCAAAAACATTACATCAGGTAAATGTTCTTTATAATAAGATAAGAGTTGCTCTCCATTTTCGGCACTTTGGCACAAGACAACATCATGTTCTTGCTCTAAAAGGTAAATCAATTCCTCTCGAGCTAGCCGTTCATCTTCTGCAATTAATACGTTAATACTCATTAAATTCAACTCCTTTCATACTCCATATTTTCGCATTGAATAGGGATGGTAATAGAAACGGAACTTCCCCCACCATCAAGGTTACGACACTTCATCTCGCTCCCCTCATCAAAAATACCTTTTAAACGTTCGTTGACATTGTATAAAGCCGTCCCATTCCCATGACGATCGGTAAAAGGTTGTTGCCCTATCACCGGAAGCAGTTCTTCTGGAAAACCGACTCCATTATCTCTAACTTCAATTGAAATGGCATGGCCTGTTCGACCAACCTTTATTTCAACAATTCCCTTTGCCTGAACTTCTTTCAACCCGTGTTGAATACTATTTTCAACGAGAGGTTGTAAGGTAGCAGAAGGAATCAATACATCCAACACATTTTGATCAATTTCTTTTCTTACCTCCAATTGATCTGGAAAACGAGCCGTCACAATATCCAAATAAGCGTTAACATGTTCAATTTCATCTTTTAAAGGGATGAGCGATTTACTCGCTATGTTAAGGTTGGCACGCATATATTGACTAAAACGCACTAACATACGTCGGGCTTGTTCATGGTCGACACGCATTAGTGAATGTATTAAATTAAACGTGTTAAATAAGAAATGCGGATTGATTTGCGCTTGTAAATTACGTATTTCCGCTTCTTTTAATAATTCTTTCATCCTTTCAGCTTCAAACCCGCTAATTTGATTTGAAATAATCGTTCCTAACCCTCTAGCAAGCTCCACTTCAACAGCACGTATTTGTTGTGAGTGTCGAAAATATATATTAATCAAGCCTATCACTTCTCGCGACCGATAAACTGGAACCATAATAGCTGTTTGTAACGGACAGGATTCATGAAGACATTGAAGTTCACTTTTGTCATACGCGACTTGTAACTCTCCTGTATCTAATGCAATTTGTGATAAGCGCATTTTAATAGATTCCCCAACTTGATGGTGATCCTCACCTTCTCCGACAAAACTGAGAACCTTCCTTTTGTCAGCAATCGCAATCGCCGCTACATCCAGTTCATCATATAATAGTTCTGCCATAGCCTTCGCATTCTTATCTAAGGATGCATCTTTTAAAATAGGCAAAGCTTTTTCTGCAATAGATAACGCCCGGTTCGTTTCTAATGCCGCTTCACGTTCACTCTCATTTAAAGCCGAGCGAATCATCATCGTAATTATAGCTAAGGCGATTGCATTCGTGATCACTAATGGGATTCCGATTTGATTAACAATTTCAACTCCCGTTTGCTGATCTGGGATAAATATCAAAATCAAACCCATGTACAAGACTGGTGGGAACATCCCAATAAATAACGCTTTATTAGGAGCAATTACACGCTCATCAGAGAAAAACTGACCAGTCCACCCCGTGATTAGCCCAGCAAGCGGGTTCATAAGACTATTCGCAAACCATGCTCCACCGCCGATAAATGCCATATAAACTCCCACTATCAACCCTGATCCAAGTCCAACATAGGGGCCGCCAAGTAAGCCAGCGATCATAACAACAACTATACCAAAACCAATCAGTACTTGGTTGTCTCCTACATTTAACAGCCATGATTCAACCATTAAGGTTCCACGATCCATAATGACGCCTGTGTGCGCTCCTAATATCCCCATCACACCAAATACAAGAGCGTGATAAAGGATCGTATCCCATGCCATATCCCGATCCAACAATGAACGGAAACCCGGAATTTGTGTTAACATAAATGCTACTAATAGAAGAATCCCGATTCGTTCAAATAGAATCACTGTAACCTCAATCATGTGGCGGAACCTCCCGTTCTCCAAAATGTACACGAAGCATGTACGTTTTGTCTTCGGTACATTGTTTATGTTTGGATAACCACGTACCGATAATTCCACCTAAAAAACCCGAAGGAATGGATAGAATAGCAGGATTACTTAAAGAGATGAGTCCCAACCCTTCAGAACCCATGCTGATAAACAATAATGACATAAGAAAACCTGTCAAAAGGGTCGAGTAGGCTCCAACATGATTGAAACGTTTCCAATAAAACGTAAGCATCAACAAAGGAAAAATACTTGACGCCGCAATCGCAAAGGTCATCGATACTAAAAATGCTACGTTGACACCTTCCATACCAATCGAAAGAATAATCGAAATCAACCCAATAACGACCGCCACACTTCGAGCAACCGTTAACTGTTGTTTTTCACTCGCTTGTTGGCGTTTCCAAATATGATGATAAATATCATACGCAAAGGCCGAAGTCGCAGCAAACACCAATCCCGTCACAACAGCAATAATAGTAGCAAATGCAACCGCCATGACAAACGCAACTAAAAAGTCACCGCCCACGACTTCCGCTAATAGTAACGCTGCCAAGTTCCCACTCGGATCAGCACCTACTAATCGATCCCAACCAACAATCGCTATCGTTCCTACTCCTAATACGAGTGCCATTAAATAAAACAACCCGATTACCCAAGTCGCTGACATTGCGGAGACGCGAGCTTCTTTTGCATTTTTTACCGTTAAAAACCGAAGCAGTATATGTGGTAAACCTGAAGTACCTAAAATTAAGGATAAAGTGAGGGAAATTTTTTCGATCGAATGTTCAAATAAATGACCTGGGTAAAAGAAAGCTTCACCGTGTGGACTTTGATTTTTTGCTTCAACCATTAACTTTGACCAATCCCAATTGACCCAAGAGATTAAAATAAGAACTACGAGTAATGTTCCACCCATTAATAAGACCGTTTTGATTATTTGGACCCATGATGTAGCGACCATCCCACCAAACACGACGTATAACGTCATTAATATACCAATGACCCACACCGAAGCCGTATAGTCTACTCCTAACAACAAACGAATGAGAAGCCCTGATGCTACGAGTTGTGGAATCATGTATAAAACGGATATTAGAATACCGCTGATCGCCACCATTAAACGAATTCCCCGCCTAGGAAATCGTTCGGTTACGACATCTGCTATCGAATAAGTCCCTAATCGTTGCACAGGTTCAGCGACCCACAACAACAAAATGACATAAGATATGAGAAATCCTGTTGCGTATAAAAAGCCATCATACCCGTAAAAAGCGATTAATCCCGTAATACCTAAAAACGATGCCGCACTTATGTAATCCCCAGCAATCGCCAACCCATTTTGAAAACCACTCAGGCTACCTGACACGACATAAAATTGATGGGTTGTCCGACTACGCTCTGCCGCCCAATGTGTAATAACTAACGTACCAATCAGTATAATAACGAAGAATACTAGATATGTAACATTCATACAATGACGCTCCTAATCTTTGGCTTGTTTGCTCATGGTTACCTTCCGATCGATTGATCTCATGTAATAGGCATAAAACAAACCAATCCCCCACGTTAAAACAAATATTAAAAACACATAAACCCAAGCTAATGGTAAATATAAACTATGATTTTCTGATAAAACACTAACTAATAAAATAGGAAAAAATATATAAAAACTAATTAATAGAATAGAGATCGTTAATAAAACCATGACTTTTTGTTTGATTAGTTTTTGAATTGGAACCCCCTCCTCACAAACCTATAACGTAACGTCATTATAAAGTAGTATTTGTAATTGAGTCAATATTGCAAAAATTTAACTTCCTATATGATATCGACTGGAGAAGGTAGTCTAGAAAGAGGTGCGTTTAACTAATTGATAACCTACTATTTCCTCTGATTCTTCTATGTATCTATCATCATATTTGTCCATCAACAATAATACCCCGAATAACAACGTTGCAATGATTACAAATAATAAGCTTATGGTCACAATGTACAAGATAATTGTCTTCCATTTGATTTGTCCAACCAACTCGATCAGACGTTTCATAACCAACTTCCTTTCGACTGTGTATATTTTCTATGAAACTACCTCAATTTATATATGGTGCAATAAAATAATATTTGAATTTTCCTAATTATACAATATCCCTAACTTTTTCCAAAAGTAGTTGACCATTACTATTGGATGTTCTAACGTAACAAAACTGCTCCTTCTTCAACTATTGAAAAAAACGAATTAAACCGCAAAAAATAAGAAGAATTATCACCGCCATCACTAGTACACTATTTCCTATAAAAGGGGGAGTTACCATGAATAATAAATCTATTGGGTTATATCAAGGAATTGCTTTATACATTGCAGCTATTCTAGGGTCAGGTGTCTTGTTTTTATCGGGTGTGACGGCCTCAATAGCAGGTCCTGCATCCATCATATCTTGGCTTATTGTTGGATTAATCAGCTTTCCGCTTGCTTATTCCTTTGCTAGTTTGGCACGAAAATATCCGGATGCCGGTGGAGCCGCAACCTTTGTTAGGAGTTCTTTTGGATATCACCTTGGCAATATTGTTGGGTGGTTTTACTTCGTCACAGCAGCAGTCGGTCAAACAATTGTATCCTTAACCGGGGCTTTTTACATCAGTCAGGCATTTGGATTTTCTCATGTTGAAACAACTGTCTTTGCCGTCTTTATTTTAGTAATGGCAGGCCTTTCCAATTATTACGGAGTCAATATTAGTGGTAAAGTTGCATTGATTTTAAGTTCTTTATTACTAGTTCTTTTATTGGTAACTATAATGGTGTCACTTCCAAGAGTCCAATGGAGTAATTTTACTCCTTTTATCCCAAATGGCTGGTTTTCTCTCGGAAGTGCTGCGACAGTTATCTTTTGGTCTTTTTTCGGTTGGGAGGCCATTTGTAATTTGGCTTTGCAATTTAAAAGACCAGAAAAAGATCTAGTCAAAGGAACAATTATTAGTGCCGTTGTCATTGGATTATTATTTTTAGTCTTAAGCTTCGTTACTATTGGGACAGCTACTTATGGCAGTCAAGAAAGTAACCTGTCTCCTATTGGTGTTATAATGGGAGATACATTTGGTATAGGTGCAAAAGTCGTCACAGCTACTTTAGCGTTCATTATTTGTACAGGGACATCGAATGCATTTGTAGCCAGTCTAACGCAATTAGGATATTCATTGAGTAGGGATGAAGCTTTTCCAAATCTCTTTTTGAGACTGCATGAAACCACTCAAATCCCAAGACTGATGGTTTTGTTTGTTATTTGTTTTTCGGTTGCAGGTGTTTTAATGACAAATGCTTTTTCATTAACGTTTGACGACATTTTATTTATACCCACTTCACTTGGGATTCTAGTTTATATTCTATCAATGGCAGCAGGCATAAAATTATTTAGGAAATACACAATGGCATGGTGGGCATCACTTGTGTCCTTCATTTTGTGTTTACTCGTGCTTCCTTTTTTTCGGTTATATATTATCGTTCCGTTGATTGTGGCGGTTTTATATGCAATTTATATGTTTTTTAGTAAGAAGTATTTTCTTATAATGGAGGGTTAAAATCTAATGAGGGACCAACATAGTCTGTCTCAAAATGTCATGTGGAAAGCAGCAATTTCATGTAATTCTGCATACGATGGATTATTTTTTTATGCAGTTAAGACAACGGGGATTTTTTGTCGACCTTCTTGTAAGTCTAGGATCCCTAAGCGTGAAAATGTTTCCTTTTACTCAGGTGCATCTGAAGCTCAAAAAGCGGGATATCGTCCCTGTAAGAGATGTCGCCCCGATTTGAAATCAATCATAACTTATGACCCATTCGAATCAGTAATAGAAGATACGATGCAAATCATCGAAAATAATTATGGTCAGAAAATATCTTTGGATGAATTAGCATCCATGGTAGGAGTCAGTCCTTATCATTTAAATAGGATCTTCAAAAATAAAACTGGAAATACTCCGCGTATGTATTTGGAAATGGTTAGGGTTAAAAGAGCAAAAAAGCTTCTTTTAACGACTACCTTAAACTGTACGGAAGTTGGTTATCGAGTCGGTTATCAAAGTATATCCAGTTTTTATCATGCCTTTAAACGAAATACCGGGCTTTCCCCGAGACTATTTCAGGCTCAAAATGTCAAAAATTCGGCTTATTAGGATTGATTGAAACAAAGCTAAAATGAACCTTCTTCCTAAGGTCAAAGTATTGTATTATTACCCTATTCACAATCCTCAACCGGATCCTTCAGGTTGCAATCTATTTCTAGCATGTTAAAATAAGCTCGGTAGACCTCGTAAGAATACAACGCAACTATTATTCGAGTTGAACCATACATAAAATGATCGCATGTTCTACAGGTTCTTGACCTTCAACAACATGCTTTTCTCTTAGTTGCGCTGTTAACACAAAATATATTAGGAGGATTTTAATGAAGTATTTTAACAAATTATTCCCTGTATTATTATTAGGGATGTTATTATTACTTGCTGCTTGCGGTGGAGACGAAGAATCTGGCTCAGAAGATGAAAGCAGCACTCAAGAAAAAGGATCCATCTCTATAGGTATGAACAATTGGGCAGAGAATATAGCCGTATCAAATATGTGGAAAATTATTCTAGAGGAAGAAGGATATGACGTATCTCTAGAACCAGTAGAAAAAGCCATTCTTTATGAAGGATTATCTAATGGAGACTTAGACATCGGTATGGAAATTTGGCTACCGAATACTGACAAGCCTTTCTACGACAAACATAAAGATGAAATTGATTGGCGTGAAACGTGGTATGAAGGAACGGATTTAGCACTTGTTGTCCCTTCATATATGGAAGATGTAAATAGCATTGAGGATTTAAAAGCAAATCAAGAAAAATTCGATTCCAAAATTATAGGGATTGATCCGGGTTCAAGTATTATGGGATTAACGGAAGAAGTTATTTCCGAATATGATCTAGATTATGAATTGATCGGTTCAGCTGAGCCAAGTATGATTGCCGAATTACAAAATAGCATCAAAAATGAAGAACCTATTGTGGTGACACTGTGGAAGCCACACTGGGTGTTCGCAGAAATGGATTTAAAAATTCTTGATGAACCCAAAAATATCTACGGTGATTCTGAAAACATCTCTTACGCAGCACGCCACGGATTAGAAGAAGACCACCCTGAAGTGGTTGAATGGTTTGATAACTTTATGCTAAATGATGAACAGCTTGGAAGCCTAATGGCAGAGCTAAATGAAGCCGAATCAGAAGAAGCTGGAGCTCAAAAATGGATAGACGATAATCGAGAACTAATCAACGAATGGATTGGTAAGACAGAATAATTTATATACCTGATTTCTATTATATAGGAATCAGGTATTTTTTATCTTATTTATTGGATAAGCACCTGTATAAATCATTAAAAGTTCATTTTTCCGATTAGGTAATTTTTTGAAAAAACCTTTTCAATTAACAGGTACTTTCTTACCTATAAATTTATGTTCACATAGAACAAACGACTTATTTTTACAATATATTATCATTTTTATGAATTTTCGATAAAATGTTGTGTTACTATAAATTTCAAGAACAAAATCTTAGAAAATGTCTAACAACCCTAGCTTATTTTTATTCTTAAATTATATGGAGGTGAAAAACCTATAAAAAACTACTTTACTATTACGACTTAGAATATTATCGAAATCTCTCTTTAAATCCCTCATGCTAATCACTACTATTTCAGTTTATTTTCTCCTTTCTCTTACTGTACAATTCATAACTTCAAAAAGATTAATAGAAAGGAATCACTCTTTAAAAGTATAACTCTTAAAATTGGAGGAGAAGCTATGAAACTTGTAAAAATATCAGTTAGTTTGCTCCTAAGTTTACTTCTTATCTTTTCATCGACTATTTCTTTTGCTGAAACACAGAACACCTCAGACCAAGGCACCCCAGGATTAACTGATTTTCCTGATCCGATTGATGATGAGTCTTGGGTTTTACCTAGAGAAATGACCTGGGATGATTACCGACCCATCCCCGGAATTGATTGGAATAATTCTGATCTCATAGATCCTGAATTAGAGATTAAAGGTGCTATCATTCTTGTAGATTTCCCTGACCAAAAGTTTATTTTAAGCCAACCAGAGGGTTCAGACCCAGCTGGTAATCCAGTCGGTGTTGGTGAAATTCCTCGTGATGATCTACCCCAATGGTGGGAGGACTATTTAAACACACCCCAAGAAATAAATAATTACTCGACAATTGATGGATATTGGAAAGAAAATTCATTCGGAAAATGGTCTGTTGACCTCACATCATTTGGCGTCTATGAAATGGACCATTACTACTGGCAATACGGTATGAATGAATTTGGCCAACAAGAAAATATACCAGAAGGATACGACACTTATAGTATTATGGACCACGCAATTGAAGCTGCCCAAGAAGATTTAGATGCTTCAGGTGAAGAATACGATTTTACGTTTATTGTTCACGCTGGTTATGGTGAATCAGATATATGGCAGCAATTTGGTGAAATGATGTTTGATCGTCCAGAAGATATTCCAGATGAATTCGGTCCACCAGCTTACTTAAAAGAACAACACCCAGAGCTAGAAAACTGGGCTAACACACGCTACGTTCCTTGGACTTCTTGGTGGGCAGCTGCGGCACCTTGGCCAAGAGCAAACATTAGAGACGGAATCTCTGTGCAAGGAGAAAGTAGTGGTATGGCTGTTTTTGCTCACGAATTTGGCCATATTATGAATCTATATGATAATTACAATAATCCATATGCTGACCCTGTTTCTAGAACGTACTCTGGACCTTGGGAGTTAATGAGTCGTGGCTCATTTAATGGACCAGGTGGTAACCATACACGTTGGACTATTCCATCTTATGAGGGTGCCTCTTCTCCTTCCCACCACATGCTACGTAACAAAATTAAACAGGGGTATTTAACTGATGATCAATATATTAATGTGGACCGGGATGAACTAGAACATACTGGACCTGTCTTTGCGGATATCCTGACACGTTCTATTCCTTCAGGGGAAGAATTCGGTCGTGAGGGAATCTATGGTCTTAACATTGAAATGGTTGATTACACCCCTCGAAACTATTTAGAAGATGATTACCGTGCGGACATGCAACGTGGAGAACGTTGGTACGACAACTATACTATTGAAGTAGTCGATCGTATAGGTCACGACTCCTTCCAAACAGACGCTGGGGTACTCTTAGCCAAAACAAAAAATAGTGAAGCCTCACCAAATATTTGGGTAATTGATGCTCATCCCGAAGACATTGAAGAAGTCGACTTCGTACGTCCTGATGGAACAGAACAATTGATGTCTCTAGGTGACTACCAGCAGTTATCTAATTCACTATTTAAAGCTGGTACTGCTGAAGGAGTCGTTAATGAATACGTCGATATATATAATCGCCTTCACTTCTACATTCTTGATAAGATCACGGCTGAAGATGGTGCTCTTTCTTATCGTGTAGCTGTTAGACATTTAGATGGTTCAGGACCATATGAACGAGGTATTAGCGTAGAAAAAAGCACAGTGAAGCACGCTGCTCCTGGAAAAATAGCAGAATATAACTTCAGTGTCACAAATACTGGAGAGGAAACAGATATCTTCCGTTTAGATATAGCTACTGAAGCTGATTTAGAGACTAAACTCCTCAATAACTTTGTTGAAGTAGATGCAGGAGAGACAGTGGATGTTCCTGTATATGTAGAACTACCTGATCCAGGAAAGCAATTAAAACCAAGTGAACTTACTTTCACAGCCTCCTCTGAAACTGATGAGGATCAAGTTGATACTGCTTCTGTTCGCGTTGGCCCTGGAAAAGGTAATGGTAGATAATCACAGAGCCACTATTTACTTGGGAGAACGTATGAAATGACGTTCTCCCTCTATTAGTCTATTAAAATTTGATCTAATACAAAGATCGTTCACACTTTTATGATTAGGAGGCACATGTCATGAATAGGAGACTATTAGGTCTTATGCTATGCTTGACTTTAGTATACACCCTTATTACTCCAGGCTTCCCTACTAAAGCAGCTAACATTGATTTACCATTGAATAATTTAGTTTCAGAAACAGATTCTGACGATACTTTTATTGAACTAGAAGACGGGAAAACATCTCCAATTTACCCTATTGAAGACACCATCATAGAACAACTATGGGTAGAAACAGAGATTGATAGTGATGGTACAGGAGAAAATGATCTAGTGTCGATTCAAGTAATGCGACCCGATACTGCTGAAGGAATAAAGGTCCCTACTATACTAGAAGTTAGCCCTTACCGAGCAGGCCTTAGATCACTTACTTTTTTTGATGTCGATCATGAACTTACCCCAGTTCCTCACAACGGCAAAGGGAAAGGCCGTTCATATGACGGTAAACCACTTTCATCAACTCAAAATCTAGGGAGTTTAGGGGACTATTATGTTCCAAGAGGTTATGCAGTTATTTTGGGAGAAAGTATAGGAAGTGGCTTTTCAACTGGTTGTGCGACAACTGGTGATATAAACGAAACTTTAGGAGCAAAAGCAATTGTTGATTGGTTAAATGGTGATGCTAAAGCCTTTAATGAGGAAGGCGAAGAAATTGTTGCTGATTGGTCAACTGGAAACGTTGGTATGACTGGCGCATCATATAACGGCACATTAGCAAATGCTGTAGCTACAACTGGTGTAGAAGGACTCAAAACCATTGTTCCAGTTGTTTCTATTAGCAATTGGTATGATTACTATCGAGCTAATGGAGCTGTCGTAGCACCAGGTGGTTACCAAGGAGAGGACGCTAGCGTTCTAGCAGACGCTGTTATGACAAGAAATGATGCTGATATTTGCGATCCTGTTATTAATGAACTCGTGGAACATCAAGACCGAGTGACGGGAGATTATAATGACTTTTGGGACGAACGTAACTATTTAAACGATGTGGAAAATGTTCAATCTAGTGTACTAGTTGTACATGGTCTGAATGACACGAACGTACGTACAAACCAATTCGCACAATGGTGGGAAGCACTTTCAGAACAAAATATACCAAGAAAGTTGTATTTACATCAAGGAGGACACGGTGCCCCAAATACTTCTGAGTATCAGGAAACTGTTCATCGTTGGTATGACTATTGGTTATATGGTATTGATAATGGCATCATGGATGAACCAGCTTTAGACATACAAAGAGAAGACGGTTCTTGGGATAAAGAAAATGAATGGCCACACCAAGAGGCCAAAACAACGAAACTTTATTTCCAGCTTGGTCAAGAAGGCACAGGTAAATTAAATCCATCACCTGTTCGTAACTTACCTCATGACACACAATCATTAGTTGATGCACCAAACACAAATCCTGCTACACTTGTCTCGAACCCTAATACAACACATGAAAATCGACTTGTGTATAAAACAAATACCTTAGATTCTTCAGTTCGAATAAGTGGTAATGCTGAAGTAAGTATTCGTGCTAACCTAGATCAACCAGTCTCTAATTTGACAGCTTATCTAGTGGATTATAAAGCAGACGGTGATTATACTATAGTCACTCGAGGTTGGATGGATGCTCAAAATATTTTGGGTGCCGATCGCTCCGTTAGTTTAGTACCTGGTAGAAATTATACTTTTCAGTGGGATCTACAGGCACACGACTATGTATTCGATGAAGGTTCATCTATAGGTGTTGTCATCATGGCGAGTGATCGTGACCACACCATACGCCCTTTAACAAAAACAAAACTAACACTCACTCCAACGAAAAGCCATTTAACTTTACCAATAGTTGGTGGTAAGGATGCTTTAGATTAATACTTGAAGCTTTCATAATTTAAGGGACTCTTCATTGAGTCCCTAATTAATTATAAGCAATAGAAATGAAACTTGGTTCTTTCTCTTATTTCCTTTTTATATGAATGATAGTTTCATACTCAGGAGGTTAATTTAGTCCTTTGTTGAATCACCCTAAAGTACTTCTATTTTTTCTGATCCTCATTGACGTTTTGATTGACCGATTCTTGATAGAGATCTGCGTAAGTCTTTGAATCTTCAATCAATGCATCACAGAAGGCTGCAACGTCTGTTCCCGTGACTTCAAGTACACCTTTCCCAGCAGCTACACCTTCTTCAAAGAAGCTGAGAATTTCTGAAAGTAGTCCGACCCCTTCGTTTAGCTCAACAGGACCAACCTTGAAGAGATATTTTTGAATCTCTTTATAGACGATTTGGTAATCTTGTGGAAGCTCTTTGACACGCGCAACATGGGCTCTCCATTCTTTTTTACCTTCGATTATTTTTTTAATACTCATTTCAGCCCTCCTAATTTTCTTTCTACATTCTTGTTAAGTTGCTCACGCCATTTATCTCTATAAGGTTTAGCTCCTTCGTCACCAACAAGCGCTGCACAAAAACCTTTGATATCATCTCCTAGTACTTCTTCGATGCTCTGGTCATCTGCTGAGGTAACTTCAAGCAACTCAAGAGTACTTTCAAGTATTGGCATCAAATTACGACCAGTTAAATCTCCGTGAATCCAAAGATTACTGTAAGATCTTTTACAGTATTGGTCCTTTAAAGTATCTATTTTACGTACGACAATAATTGAACTTTATTTATTTCCATTTTCATAATTAACTTTTATTTGTTCCCACGTTTCATTCCCAAATGTATCCTTCGATTGGATCATGATGATGTTTTCACCATCTTCCAGTTTCACATTTGTACGGAATGAATTATTTTTTACCTTTGTATTCTTTCCATTCACACGCAGAAAATCTAGATTAGCATCTGAGACTTGTCCTCTTATTTCTATCGATTTCTTGTGAGTCGTTTCACCATCTTCTGGTGATTCTATCGTGATGATAGGAGCAACCGAGTCAATATTAACTGTTATAGTCTGAGTAGTTTCATTTCCAGCTTTATCTCTTGCGATGACGGAAACAGTATTTTCACCTTGTTCAAGGGTAAGATCAGCTTCATACTTACCGTCAACAAAGGTTGCTTCTGAATCATTTATCGTAACTTCCTCCAGATTTTCTTCTTCTACTTCAGCCTGGACGGTGACCGATGTTGTATTAAACTGTTCTCCATCTTGCGGTGAGCTAATGGATACATTTGGAGATAAAGTATCTAATATTACCTCCACCTGATTGGATGGTCGTGTGAGATTCTTACCTTGTGTAGCACGTGCTGTAATAACATTTAGTCCTTCGGTTAAAGAAATTTCAGCGCTAAAAATACCATCATCCGTAGATGATACCACAGCTATTTCTGATTCATTATTATATAGATGTATTTCTGTATTCGGCTCGGCCTTCCCTTCAACAGTAATCGTGTCCTCTGCTGTGTACAAATTGTTTACAGGGGAAGTAATATCCGGTACCGCTTCATCATATGCCACCACAGCACGAATCATGTAATTTCCATCTGAAGGTGGAGTCTGCTTCCATTCTCCATCTACATAGGAATAGTTTCTTTCTGAAGGTTCAGAGCTTGTATCCCTATTGATAGCAGGTGTATATGGATAGCCTTCTTTTTGAATATAAGCAAGATAAAAATCATCTTCAACAATAATTTCCTCACCACTTAAATCTATAAAAGTCCAATCTGTATCTGAGCGGATGGCTTCGGCTTCAAAAGGACCGGCAATTTTCTCTCCAGGTAAACCATTCGGTCCAGTTGAGTCGTATACTTCGACTAAAAATTCCGTTCCACCTGGATCCGGACGATCCCCACCATCAAATTTATAATATCCTCCTGTTAAGACTGCTCGATTTTTCCCATCTGCTAGTGACATTTTCACTGCCCAACCATTTCCAGCAGTGTACATATAGTTGAGGGCTTCCGCAGTACCATCGTCATAAGCAATTGTCTCTGATGTACCAACAATTGGCGATAAAGTTATATTTTGAACAAATTCTTCATCGCCTTCGACCGTCACTTCCGACGTATTCGGATAATGCATTGGATCTGATACTTTTAACGTATACGTCCCTTCATAGGCAGTTAAGCTAAAGGAACCATCTGAATTTGTTTCAACTGGTTCGATGTTAGCATCCTCGACTAGATAGACTTTTGCACCTTCAACTGGTTCTCCTGTAAGTTCATCTGTAATGACACCAGTGATGGCTCCTCTTGCTTTCTCTTCAAGAGTGAAATTCGTCGTAACCTCTTCGTCATCTACAATTTCAATCGTTTCCGTTTGGGAATGGTAGCCATAACTTTCTGCAACAACGTTAAATTCCCCAGCAGGATGACGTAAAGTGTAACTTCCATTTTGAGGGTTTGTGACAACTGATCTACCTGTTTCCAATACACTTACTTGTGCTTCAATTGGTAAAAGTGTTAAGCTATTTTCCTCTTCCAATTCAGAATTTATACTAGCAAAATCCGATGTATCAACTGTTGCTGGTTCTGAATTTGTATTCTCGCTTTCCCCTTTACTTGTTGCGCTTAAAGCAACATCGTCTATATACCAACCCGGTTTTTCTGTACTAAAATCTGAATACGTATAAAACGCTATATAAATTCCTTGGCCGGCGTAATCAGAAAGATCAACTTGCGCATCAATCCAAGTTTCGGAGTCTCCTTTAACCATTGAAAGTTCCGTCCAATCTTGCCCATTCGTTGACACCATGACATATCCATAATCATAAGCAGTACCTGTATATTCCGACTGTTCAAAACTATACCATTGATTATATTGTAAGTAAGCTTCCCCATCAGGCAAAACGATTGGTGGCATAACAAGCATCTCTCTCATTCCACTCGAATAATCTCCTGAAAGATTAGTTGCATATACCTTTTCACCAGACGCTGCACCACTAGGACCTGAAGTTGGAGTTCCCCATTCCCAATTAGGATTTTCACCCACTATGGTCCAGTTCGCGGGTTCTGTTTCAAAATCTTCAAAGTATCCAATCGTTAAACTTTCTAATACTGTTACTATATATTCTTCACTCATGACGGTATTCCCAGCATAATCGGTAATAGTCCATTGATAGGTTAGCGTTCCCGATTCAGTTACACCGGCCGGAATAGTAGCAAGGTATTCTCCATCTAAATAATTTCCAGAAATACGTTCAGCAGAAACATGATTCCACTCTCCATCATTCAATTTATACGCTAATTCAACAGATTCAACACTAACATTATCACTTGCTTGAACTGTTAAATCGATTGGTAATCCCTCAGATATTTCTGAAATAGGAGTATGCGTATAAACAGGATCTTCAGTATCTTCACCTTCAATCGTTACATTCCCTTTTATCGTTCCCATTCCTTGTGTCTCAGACAACACAGCATCATAGGCGTTTAAAAGCCCATATCCATAGCCGTTGTTAGGTGTCTCTGGAAAGTCTCGGTCAGTTAGTGGAGTAGCTGTTTCGATTAATATTTGCTCAATTTCATTTACTGTTACATTGGCATTAGCTTGGCGTAGCAAAGCAACTGCCCCAGCTATATGTGGGGCCGCCATTGAGGTCCCACTCTTATCTCCATACTCCCCATTTGGTAAGGTGGAGCGAATATTAACCCCAGGTGCGGTTAATTCAGGCTTAATTTCTCCATATGGAGATGGTCCTTGGAACGAGAAATCAGCTAATTCATTTTCATCATCCACTGCACCCACAGCAAAGGATTCTGGATAATTAGCTGGGCTTGCAATAGTACCAGGTCCATTTGGATCTAATATCGATGCATTTCCTGCCGCAAATACTGGGAATATGCCATATGACCTCCATGTCTGAACAACCTCTAAAAACCACTCATTGATACCTGGTCCACCACTCCATGAATTATTGACGACATCCGGAGCCATATCCACTCTACCCCCAGGTGCCATAATCCACTCTGCAGCTTCTAATATATCAGAATCTGAGCCACTCCCATTTTCATCAAATGCCTTCGCAGCAATCCATTTTGCCCTAGGTGCAACACCAATTTTGTTCGTTCCATCAGGCTCACTTCCAACCATTGTTCCTGTTACATGGGTTCCATGTCCATTATCATCATAACTTTCAGCTTGTCCACTTACCGCGTCAAAAAAGCTATATTGATGATCTACTGTTTCCTTCGCAGCATTATAACCACGATACTTTTCCTTTAAAGCTGGATGATCCCATTGTACTCCTGAATCAATGCTTGCAATAACGGCACCCGCACCATCAATTCCTAACTCCCATGCTTGCGGTGCCAATACCTGATTGACATTCCACTGTACATCATTTCCATCGCTAGAAGGTATTGTTTCATTAGTGTCAGTTACCAAATGCCGTTCTTCATCTAAATAAATTTGTTTGACTTCCTTAAAGGATGCAATCTTTTCAACGACTTCCTTTGCCCCGGTGAATGAAACGGCATTAATTACATGAAAAGATTTGTAATTTTTGACTTTCCCTTTTTGTTTTTCTTGGCCTAGTAGTTCTAGTAAAGGCGCTTGCGTTTGATGTGCGTTTGCCTTTAATTCGGTTAAAATTTCAGAACGCACCATATGTTTTTTGTTTAGACCTAATTCACTTTTCTCACTCGCATGGTTATTTGCCTGCTTCATTATGTTAGTAGCGTCGATTTGATCATTCAAAATAATGATGACTGATAATGTCTCGCTAGTATCCATTTGTTCTTTAACTTTGCTGTCAACTTTGTTTGTCGATGTTTGCTGTAAACTGTTTTGATTGCTATTCTTTGAAGTATCTGCTACGGATACAGGTGGTAAAAAAGTGTTTAAGACTAACATTAGTGTCGAAACAAGAAATAACATACCTCGTAAGCCCTGTTTCACAAAAAATCTCCCCCTGAATCTAAAATTAAATTAGATAGCTTGATTCTATTAAACTATCAAATTAGTAATAGATTACAGGAAACGACATAAAAACCTTGTCATTATTTGACTATTTTCATGAGCAATATGTTCTAATTTTTCGACTCTAGAAATAGATGTTTAATCACAAACATAGTTCAAGCTTAAGTACCTACTGAGCTTACCACACCAATCCTCTGATTTAGAAGTAGATTTCTAGATTGAAATGGAGAATAAACGCAAATTCTTCAACTCCTGGATGCTACGTTTCTTGAAATACTTGGGTTGATTTGTAATAGAGGATGGTTCTAACATTTCTATTTTTACATTTTTCGGATATTTGGATGATCGTGTGGAATGTTGAGTTCCCCATCTATGTCAATATATATTATAATAATGATTATAAAAGTAACTATTAGGATGGAGGAATAAGTGATGGAAGATAAGATTGTTCTAATGATTATAATAGCGTCTTGCATTTTACCGCTAGTTATATTGGGAATCGTTTTTATCAATGGTAAAGGTTCCTCACTAATAGCGGGATTTAATACAATGTCACCAGAAAAAAAGAAAGAATATGACACAATTGCTCTCTGCAAATTCATGGGAAAAATCATGTTTGCCTTAAGTTTTAGTATGGTGTTTTGGGTACTTAGTGTGGCATATGAAATGAACGGATTATTTATCATAGGCCTTGTTTTATTTGTGGGGATCGTTATATTTGCAATCGTAAACGTTAATACAGATAACAGATTCAAGAATAAGAAATTGTCCTAACAAGTCTAAAATATATAACTAACAATAATATGATTATGTTTCCATAATTGAATATCCGAACATCCTTTTTCTTTAGTCATTTCAAAAAAGTTTAAAACGTAATTATAAATATTTTTACATACTCCATTTTTCCTTATTAAAATAAATACACAATTAATGAACAGAAAATACCCTTTACACAAACACTTTTACAGCAAATAAAAAACACCCACAAACGTTGATTAGCAACGCTCATGGATGCTTAAAGTATTTTTCATTTTATTCAATAAAGCTAAAAGTGCCGGTGATCGAGGTTATAAATATCTTATTCAATAATAACCGAATAGATTACTAAACCTAATTGTAATAGAGTTATTAAAAGTAAATAAGTTGCATATTTAAATGTTTCATGATCAGAATTTGCAGAACGCTTCCCAAATGTCCATATAAATATTCCAATTACAGTTAATCCGATTAATATACTAATAAAAACTACTGAAGACATTTAATTACTTCCCTCCTCGCCATCTATTAACAGCAGCCTCTATCGGCATCGTTATATTTGCACTCGTATATAATAATGTACCAAACCAATCAAGGTGGAAAAAGCATTTGATTTTAGACATATAAGGGATTGGTTAAATATTAAAAGATAATATAAAACAATTAAAGTAGAGGTATGTCTCACGGAACATTGGCTTTAATGTGTAGTATAAGAGACAATCATTAATGAGTTAAATCATTTACTAATCTTAATAGTTTAATTTTGCCATTACAGTATAAATTTTTTAATTACTGAATAAATTGACATCAATATAAAACCCGTAAACAAACCACCTATATGTCCAGAAACACTTATGTCTGGTACACTGAAAGTAAATATCATAGCAAAAACCAAAAAGAATATGATGAAATTTTTATCATACGTTGTTAAATGATACTTCCATCTCAAAAGCATGTATAAATAAATTCCTAACAATCCGAACCCTACACCTAAGGAACCAGCTAAAGGATATTGTCCGGTATAAAACAAGACAACAAATATTCCTGGAATTACTATTAAAAATGAATAAATTACAGCATAAATTTTGCTTCCAAAATATTTCTCCAAGGGGCGTGACAGTATTAAAAGAATAGGCATGTTTAATAAAAAATGAATAAAACTCATGTGTCCAAATCCATAGGTAAGTAACCGCCAAACCTCACCATCTCGAATATGATCCTTACTCAAAGCTCCTAATAAAAGCAAATTCTTTTCGTTATATCCATCAAAATAAATGATGCAAATCAATGCAAAAATAGTAGAAATGAGAATTATGGAAATTGTTATAGGATAAATTCTAATAAATGACCTAAAATCTTCAGTTATTGAAAAAATACTAAATCAACACCTTTATATTTAATTATAAAAAGTTAAAACTAATTCGATTATTTAAATACTCCAAAGCAAATTATGTATTTTTAAGAATATTATGGATCTCCCCAATAAAATGTGCTTATAGCTCCCTTTAACGTACAATTTCTGTTACTTATGCCGTTGGCTGCTTGCATTCCATTCGAATGCGCAAGTTAAAGTTGTCTAAATTTGGGCATCCATAACTTCGGCGTTTAATCGTTTTAATTAGATTATTTGTGCCTTCTAAAGGTGCATTAGTTATAGAATATTTAAAGTAATTTAATATTTCTTGTTTCCACTGTAATAAGGTTTTTACAATCTTCTGGATGTGACCTGTACCATCAAATAAGTAGTGTTGACAGTAATTTTCAAAACATTGTTTAGCCAAGTCATATTCTGTATGGTCGTAAAATTCTCTGAAATCTTGTAGGAATTGATAGAGTTTACTTAACTTAGGATTGGCTGATAGCCAATCATTTAAAGTTTCAATTTCGTCTTCTTTTAATTTTTCAGGTTTTGTCATAAGAAGTCTGCGTTGATGACGAATTTTCTTGTGGTTCGTAGCATAATTTTTATCTAATCTACGAGCATATTCTAAAGCTTTCGTGAAGAGTTGAATGACATGGAACTTATCTGCCACAATAGATGTTTCAGGCCAAACCTTCTGGACTGTCTTAGCCATGCCAGGTGCAAGGTCTGTTGAAACAACGTTTGGTGCAGAAAACGGGTATTGCTTAAGAGCCTCCTGGATCTTTTCACGGTCTTTTCCAGGTGAAGTTTGCCAAACATGGCCTGTATTTGCATCCATTAATGCAATGCTATATGAATGTCCTTTTTTATGAGCAAATTCATCCAAACATAAAGCTGATGGAGCATCATAATTTTCAGGATCAGCCATAACATCTTCTGCATATTGATAAAACCAATGAGCTACTGTCGATTCAGGTACCTGCATATCACGTGAAACATCTGCGAATGATTGCTTGATGCACTTCCTTGAAATCATTTGTTTAAAATGTGTCGTAACTGTGCCACGACAAGGTATTTCTGGAAATTGGACTGTCCAAGTGATGCCACAGTCCTCACAACGTTGCCGGTGCACTGGCACCTTAAGGTAAATTGTTTCTTCAGTAGATACCCAGGCGTGTTTCAATACACGATATTTATCACGAGCATGATTGGTACTTCTTTCAAAGCAGTATGGGCATACATAACATTGTTGAGCCTTAGGCTCAACACCTAAGATCCAACCATCAGAGACTGGTTCACCTTCATCATTTAAAACGAAATTTGTTAATTGAAGGATATCTGTAGTAAACTGTTTATACAAAGCAGATCTTCCTTTCTTATGTTGAGTTGTGGTTAACTTTAACGTTAAAGGAAGAATCTGCTTTTTTCAATGTCTGACACATTTCATTGTGGAGAATCA
>NZ_FOES01000025.1 GCF_900110685.1 Piscibacillus halophilus | reverse complement strand
CAATTCATCACAGCATCACTGCCGTGATTGTTCCTGTGGAAAATTTCTTCCCTCTTGTCGGGAACCCTTGCAAGACCTCCCCGGGTAAGAGCTATAACCTTCCTCCCATATAACTGCTGTATTTACTGTATGGAATTCGTGCAGTATAGGACTTCGTTTTGTAATGCAAACTCATCCGTTCCAATTCAGCCTTATATACAGTTTCTGTTCGTCAGTTCAGGATTTTGCCTTAGGCTTCCTTCAGATTCCACCTCACGGTGGACACCCTTGCCATTAGCTAACAGTTCCTACTGCCAGGCCTGTAGTGGACTTTCACCACCAAGTTATAGCCCATGCCGGGCACACATTGAAAAAAGACAAGGAATAAAATCCTTGTCTTAACTCACTAATTGATTTGAAATATTTTCATAAGTTTCTTGATCACATATAATCATTAACTCCGCATTTTCTGGTATCATTTCATCTGCTTTTTTAGCGATCCCTAATCTTTCTCCTTCTGATAAAAGGGTCGCTCCATAATCTAATAAAGCGTTATAGGCATCACGGTAAGTCACCCAGGAAGGATCCTTTTTAATTGAGTAAATATCATGGCCATAATTGGTTGAGGTTAGCTGTCTAAACATTTCGCTTGCTCCTTTATACGTGGCGCTTTTAGCAATCAAGTGAGCACTTGTCTGATAAGGCGTTATAAACTCATCAACTTTAGAATGTTTAAAAGCATTAATATGTTGGTCATATAATATCTCAGCTATAGTATAAACATCAAAATGTTCTTTTTCACCAAGGCTTTCAATAGTTGTCGCAATAAGTAATGTTTGACCGTCTGCTAAAGAATAGTTCTTTACATCATCTGAAGCAAAGATTAATACCGCAAAACTCTATTTAATATTGGCTTTATATAATGTATTATCATGTGCAGGATTTCCTGAAATAAAATGAACCCGATCACTTCGAATCGGTGTTTTGTCCAAGGATTCATCAATTAAACGATTTCTTTGTCTTCATGCATAATTAGTAGTTCATCGATGGTTTCTTTAGAACGTTTCGTGTAATTTATGATGATATAGTGGTTAGATTTTTTATAGGACAATTTTCCTTCCTCCTTATTTCTTCGATACTCATGGATGGAATCCACAATATACCCGATTACAACTCCCATTAATCCAATACCAACAATATATACAGCGGTCATGGCATATAATTGACCAGCCGTTGTAACTGGAGAAATATCTCCAAAGCCGACTGTTGTCACTGTCGTCATAATCCTCCACAATGCCGTGAAATATGAATCAAAGGTTTCTGGCTCAATCCCACGAATGATGAAGGCTGAAATGAAAATAAAAATAATCAGTAATATAGCATAGAGTAGTTTGTTATCAATTTCTCGGATTCGTTTCTTGATTAATTCGAAAAACATGGCCGACATCCTTTTTATAAATTTGTATAGTAATATTATACAATTATGACTATAGATTGAGTAGTTTGAAACATAGCTTAAAGAACATTTTAATCGGTATTTTCTAGAATTCCTTTACACGTCATGATAATATAAACATAAAAAATGTATAGAGGGGGAGTAATTTGATGAGTGAAAAGCCAATAATTCAAGTGCGTGATAACGGTTCAATCCTAGTTAAAGGTGATGTTGAGTTACTAGATGCAGAAGGAAATAAATACGAAACAAAACCAGCTTTCTCTTTATGTCGTTGTGGTGCATCTGATAACAAGCCATTTTGTGACGGATCACATAAGAAGGTTGGATTTGAATCAAAGACACGTGTAAATGAATCGTAATCTCAAAGAGCCTGATGAAGGGCTCTTTATTTTTTATTTAAAAATCGTGTTACAACTTTAAAGTTTTATTGCTTGTCAGTTATGTCATGCATTATACTGTATATGATAATGAAACTAAGGGGTTTTCATCATGACAAAAATCCGATTATTATTAATAACCGCAATATTACTTTTAATATTACCTCTTCACGTTTCTGGACACGAATCGGGAGAGGACATTGAAAATATATCATTAAATAGTGAAGCTGCTATATTAATAGATGCTAATTCTGGAGAAGTTTTATACGATAAATATGGCGATCAATCCATGTATCCAGCAAGTATTACTAAAATCGTTACTGCCATCATAGCGATTGAGGAAGGTAATTTAGATGATACTGTAACGATAAGTGAGAATGCTAGGGATGTGGCCGGAACTAGAGTTTATCTTGAGCCTGGAGAAAAAGTTAAAATGGAAAAGCTTGTCAAGGGTTTATTGATTAATTCTGGTAATGACGCTGGTGTAGCTATTGCAGAACATATTGACGGAAGTGTTGAGGATTTTTCTGATCGAATGAATCGATTTGTAAAAGAAAAGATAGGTGTTAACAACACTCATTTTGAAAATCCTCACGGTCTTTATGATGCTGATCATGTCACAACAGCGGAAGATATGGCCAAAATCACTCAATATGCCATGAAGAATGAAGAATTTCGAGAAATTGCTGCTATTGAAGAAATGAAATGGGATGGTGAGAGTTGGGACACGACTCTTTATAATCATCATCAATTAGTTCGTCAAAGAGATGATGTAACTGGGGTAAAAAATGGTTTTGTAAGTCAATCAGGTTTTACACTCGTTACCTCAGCAAGTCAGGACCACATTGATTTAATAGTTGTCACATTAAAAGCGGATTCTGCTGATTTTGCTTATCAAGATACGGAAAAACTTTTAGATTATGGATTTGAAAATTTTGAAACCTATACTGTCGAGGCAACACCCGATTCCTTGCACTTAGGAAATTCAGAATATATATTAGAGGAAGATTTTGTTTTTACAGCCGAAAAGGGAATTGATTGGAATCAAGATTTTACCGAAGACGGTAAGCTTGAAATTGAGAATGAACAAGGCGAAACAATTGAAACTAGGGAATTAACTGAAGTAGTACAAGCTTCAACGATGGAAGAACATCACACCTTGGATGAAGATACAGAGACAAAAACTCACCAAATAAGTGTTTGGGGAATTGTTTTAGGGGTTTTAGGTTTATTACTGGTCTTAATGATGGTTAATATTATTAAAAAACATCGCAGACGCCGCTTCTTTTATTAATCAGCACCATTATCAACAAGGAGTTAAAACAAAATAACTTTTATATAATAGAGCCGAACTTTAGGGTATATTTAGCACCTAAGGTTCGGTTTTTTTATTGCTGTAAGTTCGTCAAAATTGTTTCGCTTTCTTCAGAGATGCTTTAACATCAACAATCTACTCCTGAAAATCAACAAAATGTTTTTATAATTAAAAGATTTAGAAGCTCCTGCCACATAATTTTTCATTTAAAACATGCATGAACAGTTTTATTAAACAAAGATTATAACAAAGAGCTTTAAAGAAGGGGTTATATATGATAGAAGAAATTAATTGGCTGACTTATTTAATGATCATATTAGCGAGTTATCGTTTCACACACCTTATTGTATTTGACAAAATTACTGAATTTATAAGAAAACCGTTTTTAGAGAAGAAAACTGTAAAAGATAAAAAAGGGCATATAGAAAGTAAAGAGGTACCAACCTCAAAATTTGGTTATTTACTTAATTGTTATTGGTGTGCAGGAGTGTGGAGTGCCATATTTATGGCTATTGGTTACATGTATATTCCAACTATTGCTTTGCCAATTATTTTTATCTTTTCAATTGCGGGTGCCCAGTCTATTTTAGAAACGTTCGTTGGTGTTGGAATCAAATTAGTTGATTACTTAAAAACAAAATAAGACGGCTATCAATAGCCGCCTTAGTCTTTATAGATCCCTATTATTTCTAGGGCCGTCACCATTTTCATCTGTTTCAATCTCATCAGGCTCCAGCTCTTCTGAGAATTCGGTTTGGAGTCGATAATCTCCTCCACGATGTTCTTCACGTTCACCTTCATTGTATTCTGACTGAACTTGTTTATGGAAGAAATATTCAAATATTGTAACTGCTACTGCGGATATTAATGATGCTGCAAATAAATTTCCTCCTACCGTTAAAATACTTAGCATAAAATAGATCACTACATACGCTAGGACGAAATCAGTTACAGTGGCAACCGTGTTACTTGTTCTAGGTAATACAAAAGCATCTCCCATGTAAGAAACCAAGGTTAAAACCACACTGATCATTAATACGTTACCAAATGAAACATCATATCCGAATCCTAAGATTAAAAATAATAAGACAAAACATGAAGCAAATTTGATGGCTAATAATTTTGTATGATTCATGTTAAATCCTCCTTTCTTTATTTATTGTTGTTATTTTTTATCATTTTATACTGCGTATTAGTTGTCGTTTGATTGTAATATGTTATACTTATTAGTACATGATAAATAAGTGTACTTATTATGTGTACATATAAAAAACATGTACTTATTTGAGTACATGTGTAGGAGGTGTATATATGTCACATTATTATACATGTATCGCAGTCGATGTGGTTAAATCGCAAGACCAAAAATTAGATCAAGTAGAGGCATATTTAACCGATTTAAAGGAATATTTAAATCGAAAGTTTTCGGAGAGATTAACCATCTATTTTGATATAAGAAAAGGGGATGAACTCATTGGAGTGTTATCTCGTTTTTCTGATGCTTATCGAATATTAAGAGCTATTGAAAAATTTACCGAAAATAAACCAAACTTCACATTTTATATTGGCTGTGGATTTGGTACGATTGATACGAAGAATAAAGAAAGTATCCACATCGCAAATGGCAGCGCAATCATTAATGCTTTATATGCTCGAGATGAATTAATTAAACAAGGTGATAGAGAAGCTAAAATATGGGAGTTCCCAAAACAACATAAGATCTATTTTTATACAAAGGACTTTCCTTATTCATCGATCAATGCCTTGTATTATATGATCAGTCAACTCATCAACAAACGAAGTGAAAAACAGAAGGCCATTGTTCAAGCAGTGAGAGAAAATCCAGACATGACGTACGAAGAGATTGGAAACAAGTTTGGTTATAAATCTCCAAAAACAAGTGTTAGTAATCACTTATATGCCGCAAATTTTGAACTTGTGGCAGAATCAGAAAAAAGCTTACTTCAATTATTGGATTTCCACCAGAATCAACTCGAACAAAATAAGTGAGGATGTTTTAGATGACTTATTTATTATTGCTTATACTCGCGCACTTTTTAGCGGATTTCACCTTTCAAAGTGATCAACTGATTCAAGAACGTCACCACCCTGATAAAAAAAGAAGAGAGAATGCTATCGTTAAACATGTAGGGATTCATTTTATCATTTCAGTGGGGTTTGTTTTTATTGGAATGCTTATCTCTCAATCTATGAATCTACTATTAGTGCTTATGTTATTAATTGTCATCATCCTAACTTCCGTGACACATTATGCGATTGATAGTGCTAAATATTACTTAGATCAGAAAATCACATCACAAAAAATGAAGGTAGTTCTTTTTCTAGTTGATCAAGCATTGCATATAACCATTATCGTTTTACCGTTTATTTACTTAATAGAGAAATACTCGGTTGGACAAGTTTATATTTTTGAAGATGTGATTGCATTAATCATCTTACTTTACCTTAATACAGTTGTCGCATCGCACTTTCTTCATATTGTTCTAAACAAAATTGCACCTCCCAACTCGATTGAACAAACTATAGAAGAAGAGATCGATCGGAAAGAAGATGGTCAAGAACCTCAAATTCATACGGTCATTACCAAAAGTAAAACATCATATCCTGAGAGTCACCATAAAATAGGGCGTTATATAGGGATGCTTGAACGTGTCCTGATTATGATGTTTGTATATAGTGGTCAGGTGATGGGAATTACGATTATATTGGCCATTAAATCAATAACCCGATTTAAACAGTTTGATGATAAACGATTTGCGGAATACTACCTCATTGGAACATTGATGAGTATGATTATTGGGTTAATATTTGGCTATTTAGCAAGACTGGTTTAACTTATGGGAATAAGCACCTAACTGTTAGATGCAAATTAATAGTTAGAGTGCTTTTTTATGGATAATCCACTAAACTTAATAATTCATCTATGGGTGTTTCAAACAGGAAAACCCAAGGTCGATTTTCTTCATCGAACAATAGGAGGTACGGTTTTTCATTTTCAGGTTTGATTATAATGACTGTATCAACTTCAGATTGAAGCCATTCATTATCAATTTTCACCACAGGATCTAATGGTATTTTAATCATAAAACCATCTTCAGGTACTGGGTCAATGCCTTTAAAAATATCATCGATACTTTCGATGTAACGTTCTACCTCATGTTGCATATCGTCTGTTTTTGAAACAGTCTTAACCACTTGTTCCGTTTCGACATCAAAAATTTCAACATTAATTTCTTCTGCATTAACCATAGAAGGTGATAAGGAAGACATTACAATCAATAAAAATATAAGGCGCAAACCAAAACCCTCATTTCTTTAGAAGTCCTCATTGTCTCCTGGTGCTGCATCTAATGCAATTTCGTAGGCATCTAATATAGAATTTCTAATATGAGGATCTTCAATAGGAACTAAAAATTGTTCTTCCCCTTGCTGTTCAATCTTCATTAACAACGTCTCATCTTGGTCTTTTAATAAAGCATATGAGTCTTCTTCCATATCGAAGAGTGCCTCCACAATTAATTCGCGTTCAGCTCCTTGCTCATCTTTTATCGTAATTCGGTCGCGATGTTCTTCCATCATTAAAACCTCCAATAAATAAAGTCAAGCTTAGTTTGTGTTTAACCGTCAATATTATGATTTAAAATATTCAATCAAACGTTTGATTGAAAAATAAAGGAGTTTGTCAAAATTAATGGAATATAATAGAGGAAGGGGGGAGATTAAATGACAAAACCAGAAGAATCTGTAGTCGTGTTAGCTAAACATGACGAACACTTTATTTTAATTAACCAATTTAGAAAACCAATTAATGATTATACGATCCAATTACCGGGTGGAGGAGTAAATCCAAACGAGGATATTAAAGAAGCAGCCAAACGTGAATTCCTTGAAGAAACAGGTTATCAATGTGGGACTGTTGACCATCTAGGACTACGTCCAGCTTCTTGGATTTCTGACGAAATAACACACGTTTTTTATACTAATGAGGTGCTTAAGTATGTTGGACAAGCACTTGAAGAACATGAGAAGATTGAAGTTAGAAGAGTAAAGGTTGATGAAATTTATTCCCTTATTGAAGAGGGTACCATCGATGATTCAGAATTATGCTTTGCGATATTACAAGGAATACTAAAAGGTTATTTAACCGTGTAACGAAAGGATTAATCATCATGAAATTAAGTGTATTAGATCAATCACCGATTTCAAAAGGGCAATCTCCAGAAGATGCTATACATAACTCTATTCAATTAGCAAAAGAAGCAGAGAAATTAGGCTATCATCGGTATTGGGTTGCCGAACATCACAGTACGAACGGACTAGCATGTACTTCACCTGAAATAATGATTGGTCAAATAGCATCCCAAACTAACAGAATTCGTGTAGGATCTGGGGGAGTTCTATTACCACAATATAGCCCACTTAAAGTGGCTGAAAATTTTAATATGTTAGCTGCCTTTTACCCAAGTCGAATCGATTTAGGGGTTGGTCGCTCACCTGGAGGTCCAGAATCAGTTAGACTTGCGTTAACCGATGGGCAAAAGAAAAGCCTTAGCTCTTTCCCTCGACAAGTAAAAGACCTTCAAGGTTTTATTCATCAATCATTTCCGAAAGATCATGATTATCGAAAAATCAAAGCCGGACCAAAAATTGAACATCATCCAGAAATATGGGTTCTTGGTGTCTCAGAAAGAGGAGCTAAACATGCCGCAAATGCTGGAGTAGGCTTTACATATGGGCATTTTATAAATTCTGAGAACGGAAAAGAAGCATTAGGTCTTTACAGAGAACATTTTAAACCTTCCCCAAGTCTAACAAAACCTAAGACGAATTGTTGTATATTTGTCGTTTGTGCAGAAACACAAGAGAAAGCTGAAGAATTAGCTCTCAGCCAAGATTTATGGTTATTAAATGTAGGAAAAGGTAGAAGTACCATTGTACCGACTATTAATGAAGCTAAAAATCGTATTTTTAACCAAGAAGAAATTGAAGAAATAAATAAAAATAGAAGACGGGCCATTATTGGGACTCCATCTTTTGTGAAAGAACGGTTAGAAGAACTGTCTGAAGAATATCAGACTGACGAGTTTTTGATTATAACTAATATTTACGATTTCAATGCCAAATTAAAGTCATACGAATTACTTGCTAATGAAATACTTTAAAAGCATTCCCTTCAATTATAGGAATGCTTTTTTAGTGATTATTGCTCAAAATATAAAGGGAGTATTTTGGAATCTCTGGGTTTTGCTATAAAATGAAAAGGAATAACCATATTTTTACTGAATATATAACATTAAATAATTGGATTGATATAGAATGGAGTGACTATTTATGGGAGAAACAGTGAAAAATTCTGTGAAGAATCGAATAGGAGCAGTATTTGTGATCGTGAACAATATGCCTCGAGCCGTCAAATGGTATCGAGAGTTATTGGATTTACCAAATGACGATGAATTCGTTAACAACACGGACCCGCATATTAAAACAATTTATCCAATTTCATTGGAGAATACTGAATTACTTTTAGATAGTATGCATCGAGAAGAAATTAAGCCAAGTGAGAATCACTTATTCTTTTTTGATACAGATAATATTGAAGAGACGTATCAAGCTATGGAGAGTAAAGGGGTTAATATTTTGTCACCAATCGAAGGAGATGGTGGAGTCAAGTTTTTTACCATTGAAGATAGTGAAGGAAATCGCATCATGTTCTGTGAAGAAAAATAGAATAAGAGTTAATTCAAGCATTGTGACGCTAAAAAGGTTATAATAGAATTAATGGACCTGTTAAAGGTCAGTCACAATGACGGAGGCTAATATGAATAAATTAAACATTCAGCATTACACGAATGAGGATCATGACCGAGTTACACAAATGACGGAAATGATTGATAAGCAAACAGTCATTGCTAAATCGACTCATATTAAACATAAAAAGTGTCAACATATTGGGTTTGTCAAGTTGAAAAGAGGTCGCGAATATGATCACGAGTTTTATGTTGATCATAAAGGAGATATTGATTTAAAAATTGATGAACTCAATAGGATCCCTTGGATTGAGCAACAAATGAAAGAAGAGCTCGGTAAATTGATTCGGGAAATGGGAAATGAACAAGAAGAAAAAAAGTTACACCCTACATTGTTTAGAACTAAAATTAATTAATATAAAGCATTAAAACCCGTTGAAGTATATTCTTTCAACGGGTAATTTTATGCCTATTTCTTTCCGAAATGAAATAATCCAACTCCGAAACCTAATAACAACATAACGAAAGAAAAGATTAAAAACGGAACAGCACCAAACTGAAATATAAGCGGGACGGATAGTGCAGTAACTAACCCACCACCTAAAAAAGGCTCAAAAACTAATTGTTTATAACCAAAACCTTCAAATGAAGGAGATTTAGCCTCAGGGTCAGCTACACGCATCAATAATAAACCCGTAGCTGTAATACCCATGGATTGACCAAAGTCTCCAATGGCTCTCTCTAACCAATAAGATGGAATCATCCGTGGTGCTAAAACAAAAAAGCCGAATACGTTCCATCCAATACCCACGATTGCTAAGAGTAAGAACGGAATAATATTTTCTCCAATAACTTCGAGGGATACGGTACCTATTGCCGCCAGTATTAAAATATCTAGAGCAAGACCTTGAATTCTCATCACCATATGTCGGTCTAGTATGCTCGCATGATCAAGCTTCGTAAAGAATAGTTGTACCAGAATACCCCCAATCATGGCTAATGGGAAGAGAGGTACATAAGTCATTAAATCAGTTCCAAATATAACTGCTTCTACCCAGATTAATCCTTGTAATATAAGATATCCGACTAATATCGCTAATCCGATAATTGCGAAATGTAGTGATAAGGGTTCAATCGATTCCGGTCTTACAGTCATTTTGGCCGCAGGTTCCCGATTCTCAAATTCGATAATACCTTGTCGCTGTGTTGCGGAAGCCTCATCAGCACCTTTTATAACTTCTGTCTTACCTTTTCTAATGCCCCAATTAATCATAATGATTCCTATGATCACACCAGATAAAATTCCAACGGTTGCAAGTCCGATTGCTAAATCATAAGCTTCAGCAAAGTCCATTTCTTCAAATGTTCCTTGTAGACCAGCTGCGGTTCCGTGACCTCCTTCAAAACCAACTTCAATCAATGCTCCAACCATTGGGGGTAGACCAAAGAAGGGTGTTAACACTAAAAGCGTCAAAAGAATACCAAATACATATTGTCCCCAACCTAAAGTCCAACCAAATGCAAGTTGAGGACCACCAATATTCCAAACCTTCTTTAAGTTAGGTAAAATAGTTCCTAAAAATAGTGTTGCAAATACTACGTTTATTAATAAGCCCGGTAGTGCTTCCCATACTGCCGAAATCTCAGGTGTCATAACACCTGTACTCCAAAAAGTTCCTTCATCAAAAAACTGTCCTAATACTTGTGGTCCTAATATTAAAGCTAAAAATCCAGCTATGACGGAGGAGGGTAAAAATAAATTTTGAAGCCACTTTGAATTAATTCTTATCCATTTACCTATTAATAAAAAAACTCCTAAATACAATAGCGCAAAACCTATCTGATCTGGAGTCATCATATATTCTCCTTTTTCAAAGTTTGGTAAAGGTATAATACCACGAGTATTAATTTTTAAAACTGTATAAAAATTACTTAAATGTATTAGAAATAAACTATAAAGACTTATATATAAGTCGTTTAAAATATTCATTTTAAATCAAACTAGTAATATCATGAGTTTGGAGGTCATGAGATGGACGATAAGCAATGCGGAGCAACATTTAAGATAACTCCAGCTATAGTTGGCGATTTATTAAATTCAATTTTAAGACTTAATCACAAGGAACGAAGTAGGGTATGCTATGGAACAAAAACCTAATAAATTTGAAGTATTATTATGGAGCATTTTCTTACCTGGATTGGGCCAAATACTCAATCAAAAATTGGTTAAAGGATTTGTACTTGTTATACTCGTCATCATCGTTAATTATAAATCGAAATTAAATTTAGTGATTTTCAGTTCATTTAATGGAGAATTATCTAAAGCAATATTGATGACGGATTATCAATGGCTCTTGTTTTGTCCATGTCTTTATATGTTTGCGATATGGGATGCTTACAAAGAAGCGGAAGGGGAAGTATCTGTTCTTGGATATATACCATTTGTTATGACGGCTTACTTTGCAGTAGTGGGTTTAATTTTTTTCCTCAACTTTAGAAGTATTTGGGAGGATATTAGGGCCATTATACATGACAATACTGTTTGCTATAATAGGTATCCTGATGGGATTAATGGTAAGAAGAATTGCAATAAATATAATTCATAGATTATATAAATCCAAGTAAAAAGGTAGCCTATTAAATAGTTGCTACCTTTTGAATATAAATTACAATTTAAGGTTCTTTCACCCAATTAGGAAGCATCTCTATATCAGCCGCTTCCAAAGCAGTAAAAATGGGACATCTCGAATCGACGATTTTTTGAAGTTCATCTATGCGATCTTCAGTTTCATCTGTTTTAACTTTAGCATTTATCGTGACCTTTTGAAAATAAGGTCTTACATCCGCCTTTCCCATCATTCCATCAAGATCCAATTCACCAGTGACTTCAAATGAAATTTCTTGAAGATCGAAATCTATTTCTTTTGCAACCATATTAGCTATCACATTTTCACAACCAACTAAAGAAATGAGTAAAGTCCCTAATGGGTTTGGACCTTCATCATTCCCTCCCATGGAAGGTGGTTCATCAATTATAATTTTATGATCCTTAGAGTAACCTACAGTCTGTCTTCCAATCGTACTAGCGGTTATTTTCTCAACCTCGGACATTGCTGAACACTCCTTTAATTTTGTATTGAGACAAAAAATGAACTATCTCTTTAGTTGTAAAATACATACCCTTTGCTAATTGATTAAAAACAAGTTGAGGTTTAAAAGTTTCTATAATTTGAAAATAGCTTCCTACCTAGGTAGAATTAAATTGAAGTTTTTATAGATTAAAGGGGCTGAAATATATGACACAAAACGTTGAAAACCAAAATCAATTCGAAAAACTGATCAATAGTGAAGAACCAGTCGTCATTAAATTTGTTGCTGATTGGTGTCCAGATTGTAAACGTATGGACTTTTTTATAGGTAGCGTACTAGAACAATTTGATGAATTTCCGTTTTATGAAATGGATCGTGACCAATTTCCTGAAATCGCTGAAACATATCAAGTGATGGGAATCCCAAGTTTATTAGTATTTAAAGATGGAGAAAAAATTGGCCATTTACACAGTGCAAATGCCAAAACACCTGATGAAGTGACAAACTTCCTCAATGACTATTTCCAAAAGGTAACAAACTAACATAATAAAAAATAACGTCCCTTTCGTATATAGAATGGGACGTTATTTTTATACCATTTAATTAAATTTTGAAAATTTATCATGATAACACTACATTAAACTAAAAACATTAGACATAATATCAGTAAATAATGGTTTACATAAAAGTAGAGGATGCTATAAATGTCCATTTCCGAATTACTTATTAGACTTATAAACCTCGATATGAAACCACCTAGACCAAGAATAAGTGGCGAGGGATATTCAATTTATTTTTATGATTATGATCACAATCTATTTGAATTACATACAGGTACTTTAGAAGAAAGGTTATCAACTTACAAGGAAGTTGATAGGGGTGAATAAGGAATTCTATAGAATCGATTGATAAGGTCACTTATAAGTCAAATTAAATCGCTGGCTTATCAAGCAAATATTGACTTAATGATATAATTTCATCATATGATTGAGCGTTGTTGGGATGTCTTCTGAGATTCTCTTATGGTACTCATTTAATCTGCTGTGATATATAGTCATTTTGTGTGAAGAATATAATCCAGATAAGATTTGATCATCAATGGAATCATCTGATCTCTGATCTATTATTTTGAATACTAAACCTTCTGATTTTAGATATTCTAAGTTAACTTCTTCCTGGCCCGGTAACGTATTAAATATAAATATAGGTATTTTTTTATAAAGGCCTTCACTGATCGTAACTCCACCGGGCTTCGTTAAAATACCGTGAGACTGTTGATAAAGTTCGTCCATCTCCTGTCTAGAATTGATATAAGGTAGAGGTATCAAGTTAGGAACCTTTAACTGTTTTATTTTACAATACAAAGTTTCATTCTTTCCACAAAGGATATAATAATTTGTTTTATTAGGATTTAACTTTTTAGTAAGTTGCATAATTGGTCCAATTCCTAAACTTCCACCTGATACTAATATGTTCAATTTTTCATTAGATAGATTTTTGATTGTTTTAGATTGTTGGAGTAGAGGATGAATAGGAATTCCAGTAACAAAAATCTTATGATGATCTACTCCTTTTTCAATTAATTGTTGTTTAATAGTGAGCATCTGGCGCTAAATGCAAATCCACTCCTTTAATTCCCCAAATGGTATTAATAAAATAATCAGTGTAGACATTAACAATAGGAATAGAAATAGCATTTGTTAATTTTAGTTGACTTAATATGTACGAAGGTAAACAATGAGTGCAAATAATAATGTCAGGTTGCTTTTCCTTTATTAGCTTTAACATTGCTCGCTGAAACAAAAGATCATATATTAGAAAACGTTCTTTATTCCCATTGTTAACAGCATTTTTCTTATATAACCAACTATAAACTGATGGGATCGTGCCAATCGATTTAATATAAAAATGTGAAACCAATAATTCAACATTTCCGTAAGCATATTCTAAAATGTCGACCTTATCAGCCTTTATTAATGGGTTTAAGATTTTTAGCCAGTCTATTAAAGTATCTGCAACTTGATGATGTCCTGTTTGCATATTTAAGAACGGTATGATTAATACCTTTTTCATGAGCTTAATCCTTTCTACAGATGCTTGTGGAATAGTAGAATGATTCCAATAAAGTGGTGTTAATGTTCTGTATAGACTTTAAGCAATAGATCCTTATCTCTAACAGTAGCTAAAAATATTTTGTTTAGCTGACTATACCCTAGTGAATCTAACTCATTTATTAACCAATCTTCGTTTTTATTAATGGATTTTAAGTTATGGCGTTGAATTTCACCCTCAACAATGACGACGATGGGAAGTCCATTATCATCAATATTTAAATCCAAATGACTAGGTGTAATGAAGCCTTTATCTTTTTTAGGCAGAACACTGATTTCACCATTAGGTTCTAATAATGCATAATCAACATCATTAATATCAAAATAGCCATTAGTACGAATAATCGACATTAACTCCGATAATGTATAGCGACTCTTCTTAAGATTATGTGACATAATCTTTCCATGTTTAATAAAAAAAGTTGGTTCCCCAATTAGATACTTATTCAACTTATTCCAAAGAGTCAATTTCGTTATGGCTAAATAAAGTAATAAAATGGTCGCCCCTCCAATAATGGCTTGTAACATTCCATTCACTTCAATAGAACCAAAAAGTAAATAAGCTATAAAGAAAAGGGCGCCAAAGTCATGGGCGGTTAGTTGGGCTAATGCTGACTTTCCTAAAAGTCGGACCGCCATTACATAAATAATAAACAGAATACTAACCTTTCCAATAAACAAAAGCATAGAATCATCCTAATAGTTAGCTAAATTAAAACGTTGATACAAAATTAGTATGTGATTTATTGAAAATCAAATACATGATGATCCGTTATAACAACTGTTAAATTTAGAGTAATAGGTAACTTCAAGAAGGGTTAATGCTGTTTTTGTCGAACTGTAATACAAACAACCAGTAGAGTTAATACAAATTATAAGATCGATATGAAGGGATGTTTTCAATGAATCAAAAACAACAAGATCGTGATAAAATCTCCAATAAAGAAAAAGCAGTTTCTTTTCTAAAACAGGTTGCTTCAGGGCAAGTTAGAGAAGCTTACACCAATTACGTGAGTTCAAATTTTCTTCACCACAATCCTTATTTTCGTGGGGATGCAGATTCACTCATGTTTGCAATGGAAGAGAATGCATCCCAAAACCCTGATAAGTCATTTGAAGTTAAACTTGCAATTGAAGAAGGAGATTACGTTGCAGTCCATTCCCACGTAAAACAAAATCCAGAAGACCTTGGAGCGGCAGTTGTACATATCTTCCGTTATCAAGACGGTCGTATTGTAGAATTGTGGGACCTAGGACAACCTGTGCCAGAGAATTCCCCTAATGAGAATGGGATTTTTTAATGTCAATGGAAAGCGGTCTTGTAAATATTAATTGATGGTTAGGTAACAGAAGGGGATATGTTTATGAAAATCAGAAAAGCTAACTATTCAGATACAGAAGGAATCGCAAAAGTTCACGTAGACTCATGGCGTACCACATACAAAGGTATAATCCCTAATAATTTCTTAGAAAATTTGTCTTATCAAAAGAGAAACGATTTGTGGGTTAGAAATTTATCCGAAGAAAACAGTTATACTTTTGTAGCCGAAAACTATGAAGGGTCTATTGTGGGGTTTATAAGTGGTAATTGTAATCCAGGAAATTTATGATAACCATTATTATAGGAAGGAGATCTAGTAGGAATTTAATGATGTTTTTTATCTAGGTTTACATAATATATATTATAGGAAGTTAGTTTAAAAAGCTTATTCAGAAATCAACTTAAATTCTAATGAATTTATATGCCATTATTAAAGTGAATCCAAATAAAACCAATGTTTATCACTCTTAAAATCTCCATTTTCTATTTAATCATTTTAGTATATATAGTATTATAAAATTAAGAATATTCTCTCAGGAGGTTTTGTGTTTTGTCTAAAGCAGTTTGGAATCCAACTACAGATTATATAAAGAATACAAGATTATATGAGCTTATGCAGGAATCAGGTTTTACCTCTTACGAAGACTTTTACAAACACTCTATTGAAGATATTGGTTCCTTTTGGGATCTAGCAGTCAATGCTTTA
The DNA here is from genome assembly GCF_900110685.1 of Piscibacillus halophilus. Lineage (GTDB taxonomy): Bacteria > Bacillota > Bacilli > Bacillales > Alkalibacillaceae > Piscibacillus > Piscibacillus halophilus. The sequence goes on along the minus strand of NZ_FOES01000025.1, from coordinate 23,805 downwards.
GATATTGAGTGGTATCAACCATATACCAATGTCATTAATTTAGATCAAGGGATTATGTACCCTGAATGGTTTGTTAACGGAAAAATGAATGTTGCTCATAATGCATTGGATAAATGGGCTTTAGATTCTTCTATGAAAAATGAAAACGCTTTAATTTGGGAGTCTGATGACGGCTCCATTATTCGATATACGTTTAAAGAGCTTCAAGATGAAGTGAATCGGATTGCTAATGGATTGGTTAATTTAGGTGTTCAAGAAAAAGATATCGTAACCATATATATGCCGATGATTCCAGAGACAGTGATTGCGATGCTTGCTATTTCTAAAGTAGGTGCCATCTTCTCTCCTGCTTTCTCTGGATATAAATCTGAAGCTGTTGCAAAACGAATTAACGCTGCAAATGCTAAATATTTATTAACGGCTGACGGTTTTTATCGTCGTGGAAAGGTCATTAACCTTAAAGAGGAAGCTGATTTAGCCGTTGCCTCCTCTCCTTCTATTGAACATGTAATAGTAGTCAATCGTACAAATGAAGATGTTAATTGGACTAATCAGGACGTATCCTGGAATGAGATTAGAACAGATCAAACTTCATTTGACACAAAACAAACCAATGGTAATGATCCTTTTATGATCATTTACACTTCCGGAACAACTGGTAAACCTAAAGGTGCGTTACATACTCACAATGGTTTCCCTCTAAAAGCAGCGTTTGATGCTGGTATTTGTATGGACGTGTGCAAAAAAGATACACTGTTCTGGTACACGGACATGGGTTGGATGATGGGCCCTTTCCTAGTATACGGTGGCCTGTTAAATGGAGCTTCAATATTAATGTTCGAAGGTACTCCAGATTACCCAACACCTAGTCGAATCTGGGAAATTGTTGATCGTCATCAAGTAACGCATTTAGGTATTTCTCCTACTTTGATTCGCTCAATTATGAATTTAGATGAACGTTATGTCACTAATCACGACTTATCGTCATTGAAAATGGTTGGTTCTACTGGTGAACCATGGAATGAAGAACCTTGGTTGTGGTTGTTTGATAAAATTTGCAAGCAGAAAGTGCCGATTTTTAACTATTCTGGTGGAACTGAGATCTCTGGCGGAATTTTTGGTAATGTCTTAGTCAAACCAATTGCTCCAGTAGCGTTTAATGCTGCCTTACCTGGTATGGACGTTGATGTTTACGATGAAGATGGCCAATCAGTAAAAAATGAAGTTGGTGAATTAGTATTAAAGCAACCTTGGGTCGGAATGACAAATGGGTTTTATAAGGAAAATGATCGCTATGAAAACACTTACTGGAGTCGTTACCAAGATACATGGGTCCATGGAGATTGGGTGATTTGGGACGATGAAGGATTCTATACTATTACAGGTCGCTCAGATGATACCCTAAATGTGGCTGGTAAACGATTAGGTCCAGCTGAAATAGAGTCTATTTTTGTTGAACATGATGATGTGGTTGAAGCTGGTGTAATCGGTGTTCCAGATAAAGTAAAAGGCGAAAAACCAATCGCTTTTGTAGTTGTTAAAAATCAACCACTCAGTGAAGAAGAATTAAAAGACGTATTGGTCGATCATGCTATCCAACGCCTTGGTAAAGCCATTGCACCAAAAACCGTTCATATAGTTGAAGACTTACCTAAAACAAGAAATGCTAAAGTTATGAGACGTGCGATTAAAGCAGCGTATTTAAATAAAGATGCTGGCGATTTATCTGCTTTAGAAAATCCATATGTCGTTGAGAAGATTAGAGAATTAGGAAAAGGTGTTATAAGTTAATAACACGAATAATCATAGAAAACGCTTGGATATTTAAAATCCAAGCGTTTTTCTATAGTCTTGTTCTACCAAATCTAGAACGAAAAATCACTTTATACTACTGGATATAAACATTGAAGCATCTTGATTCATAAAAATACGATTTCCATAATGGAAAGTCTTTATTTCAATTGATTTAAATCCAACTTCAGATAATATTTTTCTCAGTTCCTCATGTGAAAAACCGTTATGAACTTTCGGATGATTTATTTGATCATTTTTGTCAAAATCAACAATGATTAGTTTGCCACCATGATTTAATATATTGAACATTTCCTCTAGAATTTTTTTAGTATCCGGAATATGAAGAAGGACAAGTGACATTAAAACTATATCTGCCTTATGTTCAGGAGTTTCTTGAGTAAAATCAGAATAAAGTACTTTTGCATTGGTAATTCCTCGTTGTGAAATTTTAGATTCCGCAACCTCTGTCATTTGCTTGGATGAATCGATTAACATTATATGATCCACTAAATCTGATAGTTCTAGACTAATTAGACCTGTACCACTTCCATAATCGATTAAAGATTTTGATTGACTGTTATTTAATTCAAGCCTTACTTCATCAACTATAACTTTAGCTAATTCAACTCTATCTTCTGTATCATATTTTTTGGCCAATTGCTCAAAAACGTTATTTTCCATATTCCATTCTCCTATGTATTAAAAATTTTCTACATAGTGATCATTATATCAAATGGATTTACTTTGTAACTTTTTTTGATTTAATAATTAACAGAACAATTGCTAAAACAAAAAGAACTGTAGAAATCAGCAAAGCATTTGAAGTACCAATGACATCAATAAAAAAACTTAAAAACACTACAATGAATCCCATCATCAATAACCCTATAACCATTCAATGACCACCTTTCTATTTTAATAAAGCCTTATTAGTTTACATAATATTATTATAATAAACTAGTGATTCTTTAAGGTTTCACCTACGATTTTTCCAGAGAATAAACACCCACCTAAAAAGGTTCCTTCCAATGCTCTATAACCATGAACTCCTCCGCCTCCAAATCCTGTTACTTCTCCTGCTGCATATAATCCGTTGATTGGATTACCTTCTTTATTCATAACTTGTCCGGATAAATTGGTTTGAAGGCCACCTAATGTTTTACGACTAATAATATTTAGTCGTACAGCTATTAATGGTCCAGTATTAGGGTCTAATATTTTGTGTGGTTTAGCTGTTCGTATTAATTTATCGCCTCTGTAAAAACGTGACCCTCTTAAGGCTGTGATTTGTAAGTCCTTAGTAAATAAATTATCCATTTCCCGATCTCTTGCCTGAATTTGATTACGTATGTGATCTTCATCTAATAAATTAGAGTCTACTAATTGATTCATCTTATTAACTAAATCTGAGAGGTGATCGGCGATAACAAAATCTTCCCCCTTGTTCATAAAAGCTTGTACAGGTCCAGGTGCACCACTTTTTAATCGCTCTAATAATTTCCTATAACTTTTTCCGGTCAAATCTGGGTTTTGTTCCGATCCTGATAAGGCGAACTCTTTTTCGATAATTCTTTGAGTTAATATAAACCATGAATAATCATAACCCGTTTTCATGATAGTTTCGAGTGTACCTAAAGTATCAAAGCCAGGAAAATTAGGAGCTTGAAATCTGTTACCCTCTGCATCAAACCACAACGAAGAAGGCCCTGGTAATATACGAATTCCATGATCCGTCCAGACAGGGGCGTAATTTTTTATACCTTCCGTATAGTGCCACATTCGGTCACGATTAACGATTCGACCGCCAGCATTCTCACTTATTTCTAACATTCTACCATCTACATGATCAGGAACTCCTGAAATCATATTTTTAGGTGGTTGACCGAGTCTTTCTGGCCAATTTTTTCGAATTAGTTCAAAGTTAGCGCCAATTCCACCGCTTGATATGACAACTGAATGAGCATGATATGTAAATTCACCGACCACTTTTCGAGAACTTTTTTCCCCTCGCTCAACTGAACTGTTTTCTAAGATTGAACCAGATACACCAGTTATAGAATTAACTTCTACCACTAAGTTATCTACTTGATGTCTAGGTAAATAGTGTACTAATCCGTTATCAATATGTTTTCGAACCCTCTTTTCAAAAGCTTTAACTATGGCAGGTCCTGTTCCCCACACAATGTGGAAACGCGGAACTGAGTTACCATGACCATCTGCTAGATATCCTCCGCGCTCTGCCCAACCTACGACCGGGAAAAATTTGATTCCCATACTTTGCAGCCATTCTCGTTTTTCATTAGCAGCAAAATCGACGTAAGCTTCGGCCCACTTTTTTGCCCAATAATCCTCATCTTCTAAACGATCAAATCCTGCAGAACCCATCCAGTCCTGCCACGCTAATTCTTTAGAATCTTTAATTCTCATTTTTCGTTGCTCAGGTGAATCGACTAAAAATAACCCACCGAATGACCACCAAGCCTGTCCTCCAAGTGATGACTCAGACTCTTGGTCAAGTAACAAAACTTTCTTTCCACCATCTGCAATCTCAGCTGTGGCGACTAAACCCGCAAGGCCAGCACCTACAACGATTACGTCATACTCCATAAATTATTCCTCCCTACTAAAAAAGACCTCGCTAATTTTAAGCGAGGTCTAGATGTCATACTTAAACTGGATAGACTCCATGTTTACGTTCTGTAAATGTTAGATTTTTAGATTGATAAGCTTCTAAACGTTTAGTTAAATGATCTCTTAAATCATTAGGTTGAACGATGTCGTCGATGACCATTTCAGATGCTAATCGATAAATATCGATATTTTCTTTATATTCTTCTTGTTTTTCTTTTATAAATGCAGGGCGTTCTTCTTCAGGTAACTCGGCAATTTTATTAGCGTATACTGCGTTCACAGCCGCTTCAGGTCCCATGACTGCAATTTGAGCTGTAGGTAAAGCAATCGTCACATCTGGTTCAAAAGCTGGTCCTGCCATCGCATATAAACCCGCTCCATATGCTTTTCTGACGATTACAGAGATTTTCGGTACAGATGCTTCACTCATGGCAGAAATCATTTTAGCACCATGGCGAATAATACCAGCACGTTCTACTTTAGTTCCAATCATAAATCCTGGAATGTCTGCAAGGAATACGAGTGGAATATTAAAGGCATCACATAATTGAATAAATTTAGCCGCTTTATCTGCTGAATCGTGGAATAATACGCCACCTTTCATGCGCGGTTGGTTTGCAATGATTCCTACCGCCTGACCGTTGATTCTGCCTAGTCCTGTAATCAATTCTTTGGCGAATTCACGCTTAATTTCACAAAAGCTATTTTGATCAATCAAACGTTTGATTAACTCATACATATCAAACGGAGCATTCTGATTTTCTGGAATGAGTTCACGAATGGATTTTTCAAATTGTTCCGGTTCTATAGGATCTTTAACGGGAGGCTTACTTCTAAAGTTCTCAGGAAAATAGGTTAAATATTTTTGAGCATATTCAATAGCTTCTTGTTCACTAGATACAAGGACGTCTCCAACACCAGAAACCGAACAGTGCATACGTGCCCCACCCATTTCTTCTAGTGTTACTTTTTCCCCGATAACTTTCTCTGCCATACGTGGCGATCCTAAATACATTGATGCATTACCATCGACCATAACCACAATGTCACAAAAAGCTGGTATGTAGGCACCCCCAGCTGCGGATGGACCAAATAACAAGCAAACTTGTGGTACGCGTCCCGACATTTTTACTTGATTATAGAAAATTCTTCCCGCACCACGACGGTTAGGGAACATTTCAATTTGGTCAGTAATACGTGCTCCTGCAGAATCTACTAAATAAAGCATTGGAACTTCTAGTTTCATAGCTGTTTCTTGTATTCTGATAATCTTTTCAACTGTTCGTTTACCCCAAGATCCAGCTTTAACAGTTGAATCATTTGCCATCATACATACTGTTTGACCATTAATTTTACCCATCCCAGTCACTACACCATCCGCTGGGAGACTCTCATCCATGCAGTTCGCAAAAAATGCATCTTCAATATCTATATCATCATCGAAAAGCATTTTTAATCGATCACGAACAAACATTTTGCCTTTTTCTGCGTTTTTCTGATGATACTTTTCAGCACCGCCTTTTTCAATTCGTTCTCTTAGTTCTTCATGTACTTCTGTTTTTACCATCATTCTCACCCTTTCTGTTATTTACCTGTGAAGCTTGGTTGTCTTTTCTCTTTAAAAGCTTGTAAGGCTTCGATTCGATCATTAGTTGGAATCGTATTCATATAACAATTTCGTTCAATATTAAGTCCAGTTTTCAAATCATGATCAAAACCTTGATCAATCGCTTTTTTTGCCATTTGAACCCCAACAGGTCCGTTTTTTGCTATTTGAGTAGCTATTTCCAATGCTTTTTGAGCTAAATCATCAATAGGTACGACTTCTTCAATAAGGCCAATCTCTTTACCTTCTAAACTATCAAAGCGTTTCGCTGTTAGTATGTAGTACTTTGCTTTTGCAAGACCAATTAATCGTGCTAGGCGTTGTGTACCACCTGCTCCTGGAATAATCGCTAGTGATGTTTCTGTCAGACCCATTTTGGCATTTCCACTTGCAATTCTAATATCACAAGCTAAGGATAGTTCTAAACCACCACCAAAAGCTGCTCCATTAATGGCAGCGATGGTCGGAACTTTAAGGGATTCAACTCTTGTTATAACTTTACCAATTTCTCCAACCGCTTCTACTACTTCGTCTTGAGACATTGTTGCTCGTTCTTTAAGATCAGCACCGGCACAAAAAGCTTTTCCACCTTCTGCTGTGATAATGACAGCACGTAATGTCTCATTTTTCTCCACTTCTTCTAAGACTTGATTAAAATCTGCCAATAATTGTCGCGAAAAAGCATTAGCTGCCTCTGGCCGATTTAATGTAATCACGCCCACATATTCATCTTTTATTGAGAATGAAACTGTACTCATGTGGCTCCCCTCCTTATATCATAGAAGTCTGTCTGCAAATGTTCATTTGCTTACTAGGAAGTGACTTTTCAATTTTACCTTGGATCAACTGACCAGCTTGAAGTAACTGATCTAAATCCACACCTGTTTGAATACCCATTTCATGTAACATATGAACAAGGTCATCTGTGGCAACATTACCTGATGCTCCTTTTGCATATGGGCATCCACCAAGTCCACCAAGGGCCCCATCAAAGATATAGTATCCTTTTTCTAATGAAACAAGTGTATTGGCGAGGGCCATACCCCTAGTGTCATGAAAGTGTAGTGCTATTTGATCCTTAGTAAATTCTGTACCTATTAAATCAAGGAATTTTCCGACTTGAATAGGATTCGCCACGCCAATCGTATCCCCAAGAGATAATTCGTCAATCCCCATATCAAATAAATTCTTACAGACATTAATCACTTGTTGTTCATCGACTTTACCATCATATGGACAGCCAAAAACAGTCGATACATAACCTCTAACGGATTTTCCTTCTTGCTTTGCTTCTTCAACTACTTCTCTTAGCACTGGATAAGTCTCATCAATCGTTTTATTAATATTCTTTTTGTTATGGGATTCACTTGCAGACATAAATATGGATACTTCATCAACATTTGCTTCGATTGCGCGTTCTAATCCCTTCATGTTCGGAACTAAAGCTGCATAAGTAATGCCTTCTTTACGTTTAATACCTTTAGCAACTTCCACCGCATCCTTTAGCTGTGGAATCCATTTTGGATGAACGAAGGAAGTGATTTCTATATAGGATAAACCAGTCTCAGATAACTGGTTTATCCATTCAATTTTATCATCAGTCTTAATCTCTTCTTTTTCGTTTTGTAAACCATCTCGTGGTCCAACTTCTTTAATCGTTACTCTTTCTGGAAGACTCATAATGACTCTCCTTTATAAAAAAGTTCTTTACTCGATTACAGCTATTACGTCTCCCTCATTGACAAAGTCACCTTCATTAACTTTTAATTCTTTAACCGTTCCAGTTGTTTCCGCTGCAATTGGGATTTCCATTTTCATAGATTCTAAGATGACAACATCTTGACCGCTTTCTACTTGATCCCCTTCATTAACGACTACTTTCCATACGTTTCCTGCCATGCTTGCTGTTACTTGATTCATGTTAAATTCCTCCTATTGATTGACTAAAATGTATTCTTGAATAAAAGATGTGCGGGTATGGCCATCTTTAAATGCTTGTAATTCAACGATATCTTTTAATAATGGAAGATTCGTTTTAATTCCTTCCACTTCATATTTAGATAATACAGTTTTAAGATTTTTAACGGTTTCTTCTCTAGTACTTCCACTTACAATGAGTTTGGCAATCATTGGATCATAGAATGGTGTAACTTGATATTCGTTTTCTACCGCTACATCATGACGAATGAATGGTGCCTCAGGTAGTGAAAGTTTAGTAATTTTACCTGGAGACGGGAAGAACGTTTTAGGATCTTCTGCATAGATTCTTGCTTCAATCGAATGGCCTTGAATCTGAATGTCTTCTTGTTTTAATGTTAATTCATCACCAAAGGCCACTTTTAGCTGTTGTTCGACTAAATCGATTCCTGTGATTTGTTCCGTGACGGGATGTTCAACCTGTAAGCGGGTATTCATTTCTAAAAAGTAAAAGTTTTGGTCTTCATCAACTAAAAATTCAATTGTGCCAGCATTTTTATATTGAATGGCTTTTGCCGCTTTGATAGCTGCGTCCGCCATCTTCTGTCTTGTTTCCTCTTTTAATAGAGGTGAAGGTGCTTCTTCAATAACTTTTTGATGGCGACGTTGAATGGAACATTCGCGATCAAACAAATGAAGAACATTTCCATGATGATCGGCTAAAAGTTGGATTTCGATGTGGTGAGCGTTTTCAATTACCTTCTCAATAAACATCGTGCCATTACCGAAGAATTGTTCAGCACGTCTAGCATTACTTTCAAATGCTTTTTCTAATTCTTGATCGTTATGAACAATTTGCATGCCGATTCCCCCACCACCGTGGGATGCTTTTAGCATGACAGGATAGCCGATTTTGTTAGCAAATTCTTTTGCTTCTTCAGTTGTACTAATCGGATCATTTGTTCCAGGGATAATGGGTACACCTGCTTTTTCCATTGTTTTTCTTGCTGTTAATTTACTACCCATTTGATTAATTGCATAAGAATCAGGGCCAACAAAAACAATGCCTTCATCTTGAATGCGTTTCGCAAAATCAGTGTTTTCGCTCAATAGTCCGTATCCAGGATGTATAGCTTCAGCATTGGCCTCTTTAGCAACTTCAATTATTCGGTCTACATTTAAGTAGCTTTCATTAACTCTGGCTGGTCCAATGAGATAGGCTTCATCCGCTTCTTTTACATGTGGTGAAGCTTCATCCGCCTCTGAATATACTGCAATGGTTCTGATATTTAATCGTTTACATGTTTTAATAATTCTTTTTGCAATTTCTCCACGATTTGCAATTAAAACAGATTCAAACATAAGATCTCCCCTATTATTTATTTTTGCATAATGACTTCTTTTGCTTGTTCTCTTAGTTTAAACTTTTGAATCTTACCACTTGCCGTCATAGGATATTCATCTGTAAATTCAATGTATTTAGGGATTTTATGATGTGAAATCTTACCACTACAGAATTCTCGAACTTCTTCAGCTGTTAATTCTTTACCTTCTTTAGTGATAATCCATGCCATTAACTCTTCGCCGTACTTTGGATCAGGTACACCGATGACTTGAACATCAACAATATCTGGGTGCTTATATAGAAACTCTTCTATTTCACGTGGATAAATGTTTTCTCCGCCGCGAATGACCATGTCTTTAATACGTCCGGTAATTTCAACATAACCTTCTTCATCCATAATCCCAATATCACCTGTGTGCAGCCAGCCTTCAGAGTCAATCGCTGCTAAAGTGGCTTCTTCGTTATTATAATAACCTTCCATCACTAAATAACCGCGTGTACATAATTCACCAGGTGTGTTAGGAGGAACTTCATCGTTAGTACCAGGATGAACGATTTTAACCTCTACATTTGGATGAGCTCTTCCAACTGTACGTACACGTCGTTCGATAGAATCATTGGTTCGAGTTTGTGTAATAACTGGTGAAGACTCTGTTTGACCATACGCGATTGTAATATCAGATGCCCCCATTTTATTCATGACATCTTTCATTACTTCCATCGGACAATTGGACCCTGCCATAATTCCTGTCCTTAAGGAGGACAAATCATATTGTTCAAAATTCGGATGGTTTAACTCAGCAATGAACATTGTTGGAACACCATGGACAGCTGTACATTTTTCCTGTTCAATTGCGTTGAGAACTTTTTCTGGATCAAACTGTTCAATCACAACCATCGTTGCACCTTGCGAAACGGTAGCTAACGTTCCCATGACACATCCGAAACAATGGAAAAATGGTACGGGTATGCATAGACGACTTTCTTTTGAAAGCTCAATACATTCTGCCACTTGCTTACCATTATTAACAATATTGTAATGAGACAACATGACTCCTTTAGGAAAGCCAGTTGTACCAGAAGTATATTGCATATTAATAACATCTTTATAATTTAGGTCATGTTTTCGTTTGTTGAGTTCAGAATCTGTTACACGTTCACCAAGCTGAATTAAATCGTCAAAGTTATAACAACCTGGGTAACGTTGATCACTTAAAACAATGATGTTTTTTAACTTTGGTAGTTTACTAGATTGGATGTTTCCTTTTTCACTCGTTTCTAACTCTGGAACAACCTCTTTTAAAATATCGAGATAAGAAGACCCTTTAAATTCTTCTGTTAAAATTAAAGTTGTTGTATCAGACTGTTGTAGGAGATATTCTAACTCTTGTGCGCGATAGCTCGTGTTGACGGTAACTAATACTGCCCCCATTTTTCCAGAAGCAAATTGTGTGGTGACCCATTCTGGTTTATTATCTGCCCAAATGGCGATATGTTCACCTTTCTCAACATCTAGTGCCATTAGACCTTTAGCGACTTTGTTAACTTTTTGGTTAAATTCTTCATAGGTCCAACGAATATTTCTTTCAGGGTAGACCACAGCTTCATGATCAGGGTGTTCATCCACTTTCCTTTCTAACAACTCACCAATCGTTAATTCGAGTAATGACATAGATTCATACCTCCTTAATGATTAACAACCTAATTGTCGTGCTATAACTAAACGCTGTACCTCAGATGTCCCTTCGCCAATTTCTAGTAATTTCGCATCTCTTAAATAACGCTCAACTTCATATTCACGCATATACCCATATCCACCGTGAATTTGAATCGCTTGGTTGGCCGAACGGAAGGCCGTTTCTGTTGCAAACAACTTTGCATATGCTGCTTCTTTTGTAAAGTTCTTATCTTGGTCTTTTAACCATGCCGCTTTTAAAACCATGTTTCTGGCTAGTTCGACTTCCATTGCCATATCAGCTAATTTAAATTGAATCGCTTGGAAGTTAGAAATGGATTGGCCAAACTGCTTACGCTCTTTAGCATAAGCTAACGCTCGATCTAAAGAAGCTTGTGCAATCCCCACTCCTAATGCTGCAATCGAAATTCTACCGCCATCTAATGTGTATAAAAACTGTTTAAACCCTTTTTGCGGATCGCCTAATAAGTTGTCTTTAGGAACACGAACTTCTTCTAAAACAATTTCAGCTGTATTTGACCCACGAACTCCCATCTTATCGTAGTTGTCATTAATCGTTAGTCCGGGTGTATCTGTAGGAACAATAATAGCCGAAATGATGTTTTTACCTCGATCATCCTTACCAGTGACAGCGGTTACGATAATTTGTTGAGCATATGATGCATTGGTGATGAAACATTTTTCACCATTAATAATATACTCGTTACCTTCTAATTTCGCCGTTGTTTTCGTTCCTCCTGCATCCGATCCAGCATTTGGCTCAGTTAATCCAAAAGATCCTAACGCTTTACCAGATGCAAGCGGTTTCAAGAATTTTTCTTTTTGTTCTTCAGTACCGAAATAGTAAACAGGACTAGAACCAAGTGAAACAGCGGCAGCGTAACTTAACCCTGTACTCCCACATACACGTGCAATTTCTTCAGCAGCCAACGCGTAAGATACGGTATCGCCTCCAGAGCCTCCGTACTCTTCAGGAAATGGAATTCCTAATAAACCTAACTCTCCCATTTCTTTGAAAATATCCTCTGGGAATTCAGCATTAACATCAATCTCAACTGCACGAGGTGCAATCTTTTCTTGGGCGAAATCACGAACCATCTTTCTAATCATTTCTTGTTCTTTTGTTAACTCAAAATTCAATATTGTCATCCCCCTTAATTTTAAGACCGACTAGTTGGTCTGTGTGAGTCTTAATGAAAACGCTTACGTTAAGCGCTTAAATAAAAGCCTAAAACTTTAACTCCTTTGAAAGCTTAGACAGTTGATATTCTTTTATCGCTTTTTCTGTTAATAGCCCTTTAAATATAATGTCTATGTAAGTAGATGCAATTTGGTCAATGGTTTTGGGTCCATCTTTTTTATACCATTGATACGTCCAGTTAACCATTCCTAAAATCGACATAGTGGTAACCGTCGTAGGTAATTCGATTCGAATATCACCATCTCGTTGTCCTTCTCGGATAACTCCTTTGAGTATTTCTTCGTATGAATCTCTTTTCTCCTTGATTAATTGATAATACTCTTGCTTCAAATAATTGTATTCTTGATTAAAAACGACAATATGTTGATTGTAAAGATCATAAACTCGAACTAACGATTTCAGCATTTCATGGAGTTGATGAACGGGTTGGTGATAACGCTTTTTGGCCTGATTTGCTTCATTTAATACATAAGAAACAAACGTATCATGAATGACATACAATAGTTCATCTTTTGATTTGAAGTGGTGATAAAAGCCACCTTTTGATGTTTGACAATGTTCAACAATGTCTCTAACAGTCACTCCATGAAATCCTTTTTCAGAGAATAACTGTAATGAAGATTGTATGATTTTTTCACGTAATTCCGACATAACCCCCTCCTTACTTTAATTTTATATTATCACAATTTTTATAAATATCAAAATATAATTTGTATACTATCTGATAAAAATAAAATCTAGTAAAAAAAAGACTTGGAATCACCAAGCCCTTTTATTCATTAATCATTAATCCATTGATCAACGGTATCACGATTTTCTTCAATCCACTCAGATGCTGACTCTTCAAAGGATATATCTTCCTCTTCATAAGCTCTCATCATATCTTCTAATTCCGTTACTTCAATGTTCCACTGCGAAAGAATGTCATATGCTTCAAGATATTGATCTTCAATTCCATTGTATGATAAAACATAGACATTATCATATTTAAAATGTTCTTGAGTATCTTCTAAAAACTTCAAATCATATTTAGAAAACATAGAATGAGGCCTCCACCCTGTAATAATAAAGGGCTCCTCATTTTTGATTTTATCATCAATAACAGACATCATAGCTGCTTCACTTGAAGGTACCAATTCATACCCTTCTAAGTCATAGTTTGGATCATTCATGACTTCCTTAGAGATATCAACAATACCTGCACCTTCACCGATTGTCACAATCTCACCGTCAAATTTTTCAGCTTGACCGGCTAAATCATCAATTGTTTCTTCTTCGACATACTCTGGAACCACCCAACCTAAAGGGACCTCTTCGTAGCTTGTTGCTACTTTTTGCAGGTCATTTTTATAATCTTCCCAAAGGGTTGCTTCAGTGTAAGGTAACCAAGCATCCATGAAAAAATCGACTTCTTCATGTTTCATACTTTCCCAAATGACGGGTTGATCCAATAGCATAACCTCAACCTCGTATCCAGCTTCTTCTAAAATTTGTTTTGCTATTTGTGTTGGAGCCTTAGTACTTGTCCAAGAGGTTTGACCAAAAACGATTTCTCCTTTGCTTTCACTATTTGAATCCCCTCCACAAGCTACTAATATTAAAGCTATAAACAGCAATATTGTTGCTAGGATATTTCTCATAAATGATAAATTCTCCCTTTCTCTTTATGTTTTAATCTTTTTATATTGCTCTCTAAAAGTTTCGGGAGTGAATTTTAAGGAATCCACTTTATTTGCTTCCCAGAAATTGTGTTGTTCCCCATTAATCTTTTTCTTCATGTTATTAGTGTTGTAAATTTTGAGGTTATAAATCCAGTTAGCCATTGTAATCATGGCTGACATGTGTGCACCTTCATTTGAGGCACCACACATATCTTCAATCAAATGAATCTTATAATCTCTAAAATAGGCATCAAAAGTTGATGTCATAAGACATCCATCTGTCACCACGCCACCAATTATTATGTCTGTCACACCTAAATTTCTAAGAATTAAATCTAAACTCGTCTCATGGAAAGCACTCCAACGATATTTATCGATTACGATATCATCTTTATCTGGCTTAATCTCATCGAAAATATCAACTTGTTCTGTGTCGGAGTTATAGTAATAAGGTGTCCCATCTACGTTTAATGGTTCACCAATTGAAAGACCAATACCATCGAAACGATTAATTTGTCGTGTATATATAACGGGGATATTAGACGCTTTACTTGTTTTAATTATCTCTTTTGTATTTTGAATAACACGATCCATATTGTTAATTCCAAAATTCGATTCTTTCTGTAAGTCAATCAATACTAATGCTGTTTTACTTTTCATCTGTATTACTCCTTATGATGTTCTGTAGGAAGGTGGTTAAAAATCTCTCTAGATTCAAGAGAATTTGCAAGTCGCATAATCCAATTTAAATAATTCTTGGCATCAGCGATTAATTCAAGGTCTCTAGTAGCAATGTGTTCAGCTTCCTTGCTATCAGGATTATTGGCGATGTCTTCAATAACAGGTTCTGTCTGGTCTATAGCTTTAGTGAGTAAACTACGCTCAAGCCTAATCATCTTCACAAAAAAGTTCAGGAAATTCTTTAAGAAATCTTTTTCAGCTATGAAATGGTCTTTTCTTTCCCCTTTTTTCCAAACTTTAGTTACCATCTCAGTTTCCATTAGTTCTCGAATTCCATTACTGACACTTGCTTTACTCATTGCCACTTGATCTTTTATGTCATCTAATGTTAAAGGTTCATCCGAAAAATATAGGACACCATAAATACGTCCTACTGATGGCGTGACTCCATAAATCACCATGGATTGTGCTATGGCACTAACTATTACATCCTGTGACTCTTGTAGAGATTCTAAGTGATTACTCAATTAGGGTTACCCTCCTTTTTGTCTAATTTATATAATACATTTTAAACGTTTTATATATAATGTCAAATAAACTCGCCGAGTTTCAATAAAATGGATTATAATAAGTCCTATTTTTTATCATTTCTTTATCCTCAATAAAAAACACGTGAAACCATTAAACGATTTCACGTGTAATAACATTGCAGATGTATTTTTTAAACTATTCTTGTTCTTCATCATCAAAAACTTTTTGGTACTCTGGATTAATTTGTGTATCAATCACATCACCGTGTTGATCCGTATCAATCACAAATGAACCATTGCTGTAACGATCACTTTCTCTAAATTCTAATGGTGTAACTTGTTTAATCTCGCCTTTTTCTGTTTCTAGTGTGATGACTGTATCATCACTTACTAAATGGAATCCAACAATTCGATGAGGGTGGCGTTTTAATTCACGTAACATAATTAAGCCACGTTTTGCTCTACTACTCTTTTCAAATTCTGAAAAATTCATTCGTTTACATGCCCCTCTATGGGTGATCACAAATAGTGATGGCGATTCTAAGTCATCAAAAACTTCACCACTTACAACATATTCTCCATCTTTTAATGTCATTGATTTAACACCAGCAGTTTTCACTCCAACTGGCTTCAACTCATCTTCATGGAACCAAAGACCATAACCTGTATTGGAAGCTAAAAAGACATCTTGATGTCCATTGGTTAAATGAACATTGACCAATTCATCGTCACCTTTAAGCTTCATTGCAGTTATTGGTTTGGAATAACGCTGTACTTTGTGAGCTTTCAATTCGGATTTTTTAATCATTCCGTTTTTAGAAACGGTTAGAATATATTGATCTTCATCAAAACCTCGTACTGGGATCGCTTTAATAATCGTTTCATCTCGTTCAATTGGAATAATATTAGCTATATGCTGGCCCATGTCTTTCCATTTGATATCAGGTAGCTCATGTACCGGAATATATAAATATTGCCCTTTATTAGTAAAAAGAAGCAGAGTATCAGTTGTATTAATTTCCATCATATGAAGGAGATGGTCATTGTCTTTCATTTGTAAATCTTCTACATTTGAAGCAGCATATGAGCGAGTACTGGTTCGCTTAATATAGCCCTCTTTGGTAACCGATACCACTACATCCTCTGAAGGAACCATTACTTCTAAGTTAATTTTGATATCTTCAATTTCTGACTCAATTTTTGTACGTCTATCAGATTTATAGTTTTTCTTAACTGCCTTTAAGTCTTGTTTAATAACTTGAAGAAGTTTATTTTCATCTTCTAGTATGGCTGTCAGTTCAATAATTTTCTTTTTTAGTTCTTCTGCTTCTTTCTCTAGATCTGTAATATCCGTGTTCGTTAAGCGGTAGAGTTGGAGCATAACAATAGCTTCAGCTTGTTCTTCGCTGAAGTTATATTGAGATATAAGTCGTTCCTTAGCATCTTTTTTATTTTCGGAAGAACGAATAGTTGCGATTACATCGTCTAAAATCGAAATCGCATAAATCAATCCTTCTAAAATATGGGCTCTGTCCTTCGCTTTTTTAAGATCAAATTTCGTTTGACGCTCTACCACTTCTCTTTGGTGATGGACATAAGCATCTAACAGTTGTGGAAGCGTCATAACTTTTGGTGTTTTATTAGCGATGGCAACCATATTAAAGTTATACGAAATCTGTAAATCAGTATTTTTATATAAGTAGTTTAGGACGCCTTCACTATCTGCATCTTTCTTAAGTTCAATAACGATTCTTAAACCCGTACGGTCCGTTTCATCACGTACTTCAGAGATACCCTCTACCTTACGCTCAATTCTAAGCTCGTCCATTTTTTTCACGAGAGTTGCTTTATTGACTTCATATGGTAACTCAGTTATAACAATTTGTTCCTTTCCACCTCTTACAGGCTGAATTTCAGCCAAGCCACGAACCACAATTTTGCCTTTACCAGTTTCATAAGCTTTTCTAATCCCATCTACACCTTGAATAATTCCACCCGTTGGAAAATCAGGTCCAGGTAACGTTTTCATTAGTTCATCGACTGATGATTCGGGCTTTTCAATTCTTTTAATCACAGTGTCTATTACTTCTACTAAATTATGAGGAGGTATGTCAGTTGCATAACCGGAAGATATACCAGTTGAACCATTAACTAATAGATTTGGAAACTTTGCTGGTAGAACAACAGGTTCAAAATCTGTATCGTCAAAGTTTGGAATAAAATCAACTGTATCTTTTTCAATATCTCTTAATAGTTCAGATGATATACCCGATAACCTTGCTTCGGTATAACGCATCGCCGCTGGAGGGTCACCATCAATACTACCGTTGTTACCGTGCATTTCCACTAGTTCTTGACGGACCTTCCAAGATTGACTTAATCGTACTAACGCATCATACACCGACGTATCTCCGTGAGGATGGTAATTACCAATAACCGTACCAACTGTTTTGGCTGATTTACGGAAAGGTTTATCATGTGTATTACGCTCTTGATGCATGGCATACAGAATACGTCGTTGAACGGGTTTTAATCCATCACGAGCATCAGGCAGGGCACGATCTTGAATAATATATTTACTATAACGACCAAAACGGTCGCCAATGACTTCTTCTAATGGTAAATCTAAATACTTCGCTTGTTCTGCCAACGTTCTTCCTCCTAGCTATGCAATCTTTCATTATCTAATATTGTGTCATCGTCTTCCATACCAAAGGCGACGTTGGTTTCAATCCATTTACGCCTTGGCTCTACTTTATCACCCATTAAAGTTGCTACACGACGTTCAGCTCTGGCAACATCTTCAATCGTAACTCGAATTAATGTACGGGTTTCAGGATCCATGGTCGTTTCCCATAATTGATCTGCGTTCATTTCACCAAGACCCTTATATCGTTGTATGGTGTAACCATTTTTGAATTCTTTGATTAACTTTTGCATCTCACCTTCATCCCATGCGTATGCTTCTTTTAGGTTCTTACCCTTACCTTTAGAAACTTTAAATAGAGGTGGTAATGCAATATAGACCTTTCCTTGTTCTATTAAAGGTCGCATGTATCGATAAAAGAATGTAAGTAATAAAACTTGAATATGTGCTCCATCTGTATCAGCATCGGTCATAATGATGACTTTATCGTATTGTGAATCTTCAATATTAAAATCGGCACCAACACCAGCGTTTATGGTGTGTACAATAGTCGCGATTTCTTCATTTTTGAAAATATCATCTATTTTTGCTTTTTCCGTATTTATTACTTTACCACGGAGCGGTAAAACAGCTTGAAATCGTCTGTCGCGTCCTTGTTTAGCAGATCCCCCTGCCGAGTCCCCCTCTACTAAGAACAATTCATTTTTCTTAGGGTTTTTTGACTGAGCAGGTGTTAGCTTACCACTTAATAATGAATCTTTCCGTTTACGCTTTTTACCGTTACGGGCGTCTTCTCTAGCTTTTCTCGCAGCTTCTCTTGCCTCTCTTGCTTTGATTGCCTTCTTAATGAGCATTTTAGAGACATCTGGATTTTCTTCTAAAAAGTAAGATAATTGCTCTGAAACAATGCTTTCAGTAACACTACGAGCTTCAGGAGACCCTAGTTTGCTTTTAGTTTGACCTTCAAACTGTAGCAATTGTTCCGGTATTCTTGTCGAAATTACGGCTGTAAACCCTTCTCTAATATCATTACCATCTAAGTTTTTATCCTTTTCTTTTAACAATTGCATTTTTCTAGCATAATCATTAAATGCTCTAGTGATGGCCGTTTTAGCTCCAGATTCGTGTGTTCCACCGTCTTTAGTTCTTACATTATTGACAAATGAAAGAATGTTTTCTGAGTAACCATCATTATATTGGAAGGCAAAATCAATCTCGATATTTTTTTGTTCACCTTCAAATGAAATTACTGGATGTAAACCATCTTTGTCTTCATTAAGATAATCGACAAAAGATTCCAACCCATCAGGGTATTTATAAGATTCTTCTGCATCATGTCGTTCATCTTTAAGAATGATTTCGATACCTTTTAATAAGAATGCTGCTTCCCTTAGTCGTTCAGATAGAATATCGAATTGGTAATGAACAGTTGAAAATATAGTCGGATCTGGTTTGAATCGAATAGTGGTCCCCGATTTATTCGTATTACCTTGTACCTCGAGACCGGTTACGGGTTTTCCGCCATTTTCAAAGCGTTGATAATGTTTTGTTCCGTCACGACAGATCGTGACTTCTAACCATTCTGAGAGAGCATTTACAACTGAAGCTCCTACACCGTGAAGGCCTCCACTTGTTTTATAGCCACCTTGTCCAAATTTACCTCCTGCGTGTAACACTGTGAAAATAACTTCTGGAGTGGGTTTTCCTGTTTTATGTAATCCTGTAGGCATGCCTCGCCCTTCATCTTTAACTGTAATCGACTCATCTTTGTGAATCGTTACATGAATCTTTTCACCAAATCCAGCTAAGGCTTCATCAACTGCATTATCTACAATTTCATATACTAAATGATGTAAACCACGATGGTCTGTACTACCGATATACATACCAGGTCGTTTTCTAACGGCATCTAATCCTTCTAATACTTGTATTGAATCATCATTATAAGCTTGATTTAATTGAGACAATCGGTACGACCCCTTTCTTAACTTTAAGGTTATGTCTTTGTTATTCATTCGGTAAAAGCTAGAAAAATCCCTGTTTACGAACAGAGATTTCCTTAGCTAACCGTTTCAATTCCCTATCACCTTGGAATGGACGACCTTAATACATAAATCCATTATGACGGTAAAGTCGTGTTCTTTCAACAGTTCACGGGCTTTTTCATTAGAAATGCCCAATTGAGCCCAAAAAACTTTACAATCCGTCTTGATCGCCTCTTCCGCAACATCTACTAAATATTCAGATCGTCTAAAGACATTAATAATATCAATTGGTTCCTTTATATCTTCAAGTGTATTATATGCTTTTTCCCCTAGAACTTCATCAACTTTAGGGTTAACAGGAATAATACGATATCCATGCTTTTGCATTACTTTAGAAACTCGATAACTCGTACGTGACGGATTATCTGATAAACCTACAACGGCAATTGTTTTAGCGTTTTCTAAGATTTCTCTTAATTCTGCATTAGTCGGATTATTCAATTCCAATCCCCTCCAATAAACGCTTTTGTCTTTAGCATAGCCGTTTTTAATTAATTTCTCAAATATTATTTCAAACATGTAACAATAAAATTAAAAATCCACTTCTTTATTTTCTCTAGATTTGATAGAATATAATAAGCTAAAAAACTCGTGGAGGATACATCATGGAATATGTTATATTTGCAATCTCAGCCTATTTATTAGGCTCCATTCCATCAGCACTGATCATCGGAAAACTGTTTTATCAAATAGACATTCGCGAACATGGCAGTGGTAATCTTGGTGGAACCAATACGTTCCGCGTGTTAGGCGTAAAAGCAGGACTTATTGTTTCAATAATGGACATACTAAAAGGGACAGCTGCGGTGGTTCTTGCAATATGGTTAGCGCCATCTGTTGAACCCCTTATAATTGGGGCATTTGCTGTTCTTGGACATACTTATCCACTTTTTGCACGATTTCGTGGTGGTAAAGCCGTTGCAACATCCGGGGGCGTTTTATTAGGGGTTAGTCCGTTATTATTTTTGATTCTAGTCATTTCTTTCTTTACGTTTTTAAAGTTGTTTAAATATGTCTCTTTATCTTCGATGTTAGCGGGTATTATTGCTGTTATAACATCACTCATTATGAAAGATATTGGACTAATAATCGTGACGGTTTTATTAGCGAGTTTTGTTATATACCGACACAGAGAAAACATTAAACGAATTAAAGATAAGACTGAACCCAAAATATCTTGGATGTAAAACGAGAGTCCCCAACATATGGTGGACTCTTTTATTTTTTAGCCATAACAATTTTTAGAAAGGTGCATTACATGAGAAAAAAAATTATAACGGGGTCAATCATTTTCCTTATGACATTAGGAATTGTTTTATATATAAACTTATCAGATCACAATGAGCTTTCTGCTGTTCAAGTTGCTAACAACCCAGCTATAACAGTCGATCACTATACAGAAAATAAATATTTTGAAACTTCGATTACCTTAAATGCTATTGGAGATTTATTAATTCACAGCACGGTTTATAATGACGCTCGAACGGGTGCAGGGTTTGATTTTAATCCAATGTTCAAAGACATCAAATATTATCTAAGAAATGCAGATATTACGATTGCAAACCAAGAAACTGTTCTTGGAGGAGCTAAGATAGGGTTATCTACTTACCCACAATTTAACTCTCCTCAACAATTAGGAGATACGTTAAAAGAATCTGGTGTAGATATCGTATCAATGGCTAATAACCATACCTTAGATCGTGGTGAAGAAGCAGTAATTAGCGCGACTAATTATTTACAAAACATTGGTGTTGAATATGTAGGCGCTTATCAAAGTGAAGAAGACAAAAACACTCAACGAATCATTCATAGAAAAGGGATTGCAGTTGGATTTTTATCTTATACGTATGGGACAAATGGTATCCCAGTACCTGAAGGCAAAGAACACTTGGTTAATTTAATTGATGAAGAACAAATTTTAAACGATCTCGAAGAACTTAAACCAAACACAGACTTTATTGTTGTTAGCATGCATTTTGGCGAAGAATATCAACCGCTCCCGAATGATGAACAGGTTCATTTATCAGAGTTATTAACTAATAATGGAGCAGATGTTATTATTGGTCATCACCCACACGTCCTACAACCAGTGGATTGGATTGCGACTGATGAAGGTGAAGATAAATTTGTAGCTTATTCACTCGGAAACTTCTTATCTGGTCAAACAGGGACAGATCGTTTAATCGGTGCGATTATGCAAATTGAATTAACTAAAACTATTCAAGGTAACAATGAAAAACAATATAAAGTATCAAATGCAAAAATGATGCCAACATATAACCAATATGAAAACTTTAGAAACTATAAAATTGTTCCTTTGGTTGAAGCTAATGAATATAGTTTGTCAAACGCTCAACAATGGTTTGAAGATAAAAAAGAACTCATTCAAACATACACAGATAATATTGAAGTAGTTCCTTATTTAGAATAAGTTTAATAAATTGATATACATTAACTGATTATTTATACTTAAATTGTATCGATTAGCGAGCTGCTCTATTTGAAAGGAGTCATAGATATGAACGAGATTAAGACGAAGAAACAACTTCCTAGTAAAGAAGAACGACATAAATTATTTGGTTCAGTTGAGCCAGGTCCCCGTACGAAACCTGAAGAAAAAAGTAAAATGCCGGATTTACAAAATACAAAGAAAGATTTTCTTTTTGAACTAGATGCGGTAGGTGTTCAAAATGTCAAACACCCGATTGTCGTTCCTAGTACACTTAATCCTAAGGAACAGTCCACTATTGGTAATTTTTATTTTGCATCTACCATTTCACAGGATTCAAAAGGAACTAATATGAGTCGTTTTACTGAACAGCTAAATGTATATCATGCTAATGGATTTAAAGTTGACATCAAAACGTTGAAACAATTTGTAAAAGAATTACAAGGTAGATTAAAACAAAAGGATGCGGAATTATCGGTTGAATTTCCGTGGTTCTTTGAAAGAGAAGCTCCTTATACAGGCAAATCTGGCATGAACCATGCAGAGGCATGGATCAAAGTAAACTATCACCATGAAAATGGTTATGATGTCAAAGTTGGTCTGAAAGGCAAAATCACCACTTTATGTCCTTGCTCTAAAGAGATTAGTGAATACAGTGCTCATAATCAGCGTGGAAATGTAATTATAGAAGTTACACTAGACCCTGATTATGACGAGACGAATATTGATTGGAAAGAAGTATTATTAGAAGCAACTGAGTCAAATGCTAGTGCTAGAATTCACCCTGTACTCAAACGTCCAGATGAAAAGATGGTTACAGAACAGGCGTATGAAAACCCTAGATTTGTTGAAGATATGGTTCGACTGGTTTCAAGTGATTTATATGAGTTAGATTTTGTAAAGCAATTCCATGTTAAATGTGTGAATGAAGAATCCATTCATTTACATGATGCAATTGCTTCCATTACGTATGATAAACGTAAGGAAAAGTGATTTAAATGAAACATGTATTTATTTATTTGATTCGTTTTTACCAAAAATATATTTCACCGTTAAGAGGTCCTTCTTGTCGTTTCTACCCTACATGCTCTGAATACGGACTTGAGTCTTTTAAACGATTTGGTTTTCTTAAAGGATTTTACTTAACGGTAAAGCGAATCTTTAAATGTCATCCTTTCCATCCTGGAGGATTTGATCCGGTACCTGAAAAAAGAAAAAGGTAAATTAAAGAGGCAACCCTATTTCGGGGTTGCCTTATTTTTAGGCTCTATAATATTTGTTGGGGTAAAGGTTATTTTCTGATAATTCACTATAAGTCTTTAAGAGTAACTTCCAGGTTAGGCCTTCCCTTTCCACGGGCGATCCGCGAGCCTCCTCGAACTCCACTAACGTTACGTTCTGTGGGGTCTCGCCTGGCTCGCTTCACCCGTAGGAGTGTCAGGCCTACCTGGATTTCAGGGAAATTTGCAAAAATAAAAACACGCAAGCTCCTAATTTGTTAGAATTTGTTTAGACCAATAAACAAAAAACAAAGGAGTTGCGTGTACTATGTATTCTAACATTTCCATCCCTGGTTTAGAAGAGTTTAATATTACTAAATCC
>NZ_FOES01000024.1 GCF_900110685.1 Piscibacillus halophilus | reverse complement strand
TTTGACCTTCTTGAATATGCTTCAGGGCTGTTTCAATTGCGAAGTCAGCAAATTGAGCAGCTTCTTTTAAAGTGCCCATTTCTTTTTGATCTTTAATCAGTCTTAATTGATTTAACATGAGTTGTCCATCGACAATTGTGGTTCCGTGAAGCAGTTTAGATATAGCTTCAAACCTTATAACGTTTAAATTTTCTTTCTCGATTGCCAATGATTCTGGTTGACCAACATCTTTAATATACGACGTTAATTTTTCCCACGGGTCTTCATGGTCAAAATATGTAATCGTATCACCTTTCCATCCAGCATTTTTAACATCTTCTTTTTCAAGTGCGGGAACAATTAATACTTGATTTCCTTTTTGGTCAAAATACGCACCGATTAACCGTTCATGCGCCTCAGCATAAAGGTTCGTAAAATAAAAAACATTTTCCTTTGAAGTGATAAAAACACTGTCAACACTGTTTTCTTTCAAGCTTTGAACTAATTGATTTAATCTGCCTTCCATCAGGATCACCTCTACTAAATTTTTGGTTATATGTGTTATCATAACGAAACAAGGGAAATAAATGAACTGTGGAGAATTAATTTAATTAGATAAATTTATTAGGAGGTCATTAACATGAAAGTATCATACCATGGACATTCTGTAGTTAAGGTAGAACATAATGGGAAAACAATTCTGATTGATCCTTTTATTAATGGGAATGGATTATGTGATTTGAATGCTGAAGAAGTGAAAGCCGATGTTATTTTACTTACTCATGGCCATAACGATCACGTCGGAGACACAGTAGAAATTGCAAAACGTAATGACTCATTAGTTGTGGCACCAAATGAATTAGCGGATTACTTAGCTGGAAAAGGATTAAATACACATAATATGCATATCGGTGGTGCTTATGAATTTGACTTCGGAAAAGTAAAATACACTCAAGCTTTCCACGGTTCTAGTTATGTTGAGGAAGATGGCACGATCATATACACTGGCATGCCTGGTGGGCTATTATTAACAATTGAAGGTAAAACGATTTACCATTTAGGTGATACAGCGCTATTTTCCGACTTGCGATTAATCGGTGACCTAAATGACATTGACTTAGCATTCGTTCCAATTGGGGATAATTTCACAATGGGGCCTGAGGATGCTAAATTGGCTAGTGAATGGATTCAAGCTAAAAAGGTTGTTCCTGTTCACTACAACACATTCCCGGTGATTGAACAAGATCCACAAGCGTTCGTTGAGAGCTTACCATCGGGAATGGGGCAAGTTATGAACCCTGGAGATGAATTAACTTTAGAATAAGCAGAAGAAGTGCCAGTTAACACGACTGGCACTTTAATTATGTATTTAGTATCGGTATAATTAAGTTACTAATATATAGAAGCGGTGATGACTTATGGCAACCAAACATGAACAAATCTTAAATTACATAGAAGACTTACCGATCGGTTCTAAAATATCAGTCCGTTTAATTGCAAAAGATTTAAATGTAAGTGAAGGGACCGCTTATCGAGCCATTAAAGAAGCGGAAAACATAGGATACGTTAGTACTATTGAACGTGTAGGTACGATTCGTATTGAAAAGAAAAAGAAAGAAAACATCGAAAAGTTAACCTTTGCCGAAGTTGTCAATATTGTGGATGGACAAGTTTTAGGTGGAAGAAGTGGTTTACATAAAACGTTAAATAAATTCGTCATCGGTGCTATGAAATTAGAAGCGATGATGAGATACACAGATAAAGGGTCTTTATTAATCGTTGGTAACCGAGTTAAAGCACAAGAAAAAGCTTTAAATGCTGGTGCTGCTATTTTAATTACAGGTGGTTTTGATACGACAGACCATGTTAAACAACTGGCTGATCAGTATGAATTACCAGTGATATCTTGTTCTTACGATACATTTACAGTGGCCGCGATGATTAACCGCGCCATTTATGATCAATTAATAAAGAAAGAGATTATCATAGTAGATGATATCTATACCCCATTAGATGACACATATGTGTTAAAAGAGGGGGATACGATTGAGAAATGGTATGCCTTAAACAATGAGACCAAGCACAGTCGATACCCTGTCATTGATCGTGATCAACGTATTATTGGAATTGTGACGTCTAAGGATATAATAGGTAAACCTGAACATCTTAAGATTGAAAAAGTCATGACTAAGCACCCTATTTCTGTACAAACGAATACTTCATTAGCAAGTGCTGCACATACAATGGTATGGCAAGGTATTGAGTTATTACCGGTTGTTGATGAACAAAATATTTTTCAAGGGGTTATTACACGACAAGATGTTATAAAAGGACTACAAAATAATCAACGTCAACCACAGATCGGTGAGACGATTGATGATATTGTTCAAAAACAATTACATTATGATGCCGAATCTTCATTTTTTACAACAGAGGTCACTCCACAAATGACGAATCATATAGGCTCCCTTTCATATGGGGTATTTGCATCATTAATAACTGAAGTGTGTAACCAGATTTTAAAGCAACAAAAAACAGGCGACATGGTCATCGAAAATTTATCGATTTACTACATGAAGCCTGTTCAGATTGGCAGTCATTTAACAATTGTACCTCAAATTTTAGAGTTGGGTCGCAAATTTGCAAAAGTTGATGTCCAAGTTCTTTCAAATGATGAACTGGCTGGAAAAGCGATGATTATGACCCAATTTATTAATCGTTAGCTTTGATCAATTCACCTTTGTAATGTTTATAAAGTTTGTAACCATAAACAATTTGCGCAATTCCAAGTGCTAAGAAGATGATACATACAAATAAGGCTAATTGTGTTTGGTAAAAATAATATTGATTCATTCCGAATGTAGATATAAAGACCCCTAAACTCATTCGCGCCTTAGCGTTAGTGAATTGCATGTATAGTGGATCTTTTGATTTTAATATTTGAACTTTAAAGTAAATATATAAGACAAATGAAACGATAATTAATGTAATAAATATTGGCATCATAAATCCTCCTTTTACAACAAACCTTTAATAATTGTATCGACTGTCGTTCTAAATTTCTAGTATAAATCATAAGAAAGGTTGACGAATTCATGAAAGATGAGATATTAAAGTTGATTAAAGAATATGACAAAATTATTATCCATCGCCATGTGAGACCCGATCCGGATGCATATGGTTCACAGGTTGGATTAGGTGAAATGATCAAAAACTCATTTCCAAATAAGACTGTTTTATTAGCTGGAGAAGAGGATCCTTCTTTAAATTATTTAGCTCGCTTAGATCAAATAGAAGATAAACAATTCCAAGGTGCATTGGTTATAGTATGTGATACAGCCAATGAAGAACGAATTTGTGATCAACGCTATCGTCTAGGTGATCAATTAATTAAAATTGATCACCATCCTAATCGTGAGCCTTATGGAGATGTTACGTGGATCGATACAGAGGCGTCATCAACTAGTGAAATGATTTACGAATTATATGATGCAGGAAAATCACTCGGATTTAGGCTCAATGATAAAGCCGCAAGACTCCTTTATGCAGGAATAGTGGGTGATACGGGGAGGTTTCTCTTTCCGAGTACTACAAATCGTACATTTGAGGCTGCCAGTGAATTAATTAAGTATGAATTTGATCGGACAGATCTTTACGATCAAATGTATCAAACCCCTTTAAAAGTGGCTAAATTGAGAGGGCGATTACTAACAGATTTAAACCCTAGAGATAGTGGATTAGCCGTGTTTAAAATTGACCAAAAGATGTTACAAGAGTACGAGGTCACATCTGAGGAAACGCAAGCTTTTGTTGGTATTGCAGGGGATATTCAAGAAATTTTAACTTGGGTCTTCTTCGTTGAAGAAGAAGATGTTATTCGTGTTAGATTACGCTCTAAAGGCCCCGTCGTAAATGAAGTAGCCTTTAAATATAATGGTGGGGGGCACCCAATGGCTTCTGGTGCTAGAGTTAACAGTTGGAATGAAGCAGATGAACTAGTTAAAGATTTGGAAAAAGTATGTTTGGAATTTAAAAAACAAGCTTGAAGAAAACAAAAAAGTTAGCCCATTAAAAAAAGGGGCTAACTTTTATTAACTGTTAGGAATAAACCAACAACCGATGTCCGTTTCATCAACTGTTATATCTAATTCATGCGATTCAATTCTTCGATTCATTAGTCGGATGAGTTCTTCTGTTTCAGCATAAACGGTATTTCCGTTCAACAATTCATTCAGCTTATCATCAGCCATTTGCCGTTTATTCATGACAAACATCATCCTCACCTCTTAACTATATAGTGCTATAACTTTATTGTAACCTAAAATTTGATTATTATTGCTTTTTTGACATAACTTTCTAAAAAAAGTCAAAATCTCATCTTATTAACTAGATTGTACTCGAACTTCTAAGGTTACATCGAGAGTTGGTCCAATTGATAGAAATACAACTTTTACTTGGTATTGTATTTGGTTGACTCTAAAATTTTTGTTTTCAATAGTTCTTATCAACAAATCACGTTGTTCATTGACAGACTCAATATGGTCACCAACAACTTCTCCAATTTCGTCTTCGATTAATGAAGTGAGTCGAATGGTCGTAAAACGGTCCAGTTTAACCTGTTCAGTATTGGAAAGTTCAATTTCGACATCCTGGATTCTAAGTAACTGTTCACTTTGGTCATCGCTGTCTTTTTTTAGTAATTCAAAATCATTTTCAAGGTCTTTCAATTCTTGACGAAGCGTTAAGTTTTCTTCGATCCAACGCTCCGTATGTTCCCCATAAATATATAGAAAAAATAAATATCCAACCATTGTTCCGACAATAACACCAATAAAAAATGCTTGCCATTTTGGTCTTTTGTAGTACGGTGGAATATGCATGGTTAAACGTCCCCTTGTGTCACCCATGAAATAATGAGAACACCAGCTTTAACGCCGCCCATTGCGGAAATGATCAGCATAATTTGTTTAAATAAATCCATAGTGGAGCCATCAAATATTCCACGTTCAAAATTAGAGATGGCATCGAATGTTCCACCAATTGCGGCAACAATGGCCCAGATTCTTAGTCGTTGTGCGGAGACCATCATTTCGGAAATAGGTGGTTGTCCTGTTATGTAAGCACTGAGACTTCCAAATAGTGATCCACCAATTAATACACCAAATGATATAAAAAAACATGTAATAAGTGCTGCAAAGAATCGTTCTTCCATATTTTCCTCAACCTTTTCTATTGCTTGTCTTTATTAAACAATATGAAAAGATTAAATATTATATGTAGAACATTTCAAGTTTGATATAGGTTCGATATAATTGAAATAGGTCATAAAAAGAAGGTGATGAACATGGCTTTCGTTCATTTACAAGTAAAATCTAGCTACTCATTTTTACAAAGTACTGTAAAGATCCAAGAATACGTTCAACTCATTAAATCAATGGGGATGAATACATGTGTCATAACTGACCATCAAGTGCTACACGGAGCTTATGAATTTTATCAAGCTTGTAGGCAAGCAGGAGTTAAGCCAGTAATCGGTATGTCTTTAGATGTGTATTTAAATGATGATCAAAGACCGATTACTTGTTTTTTATATGCTAAGGATTTTAAAGGTTATCAATCACTCGTTCATTTATCAAACCTTAAACAGTTACATAAAGAGCGCATGACACTTCAACATATCAAAGAAAGTGAACAGATCATTCCAATCATTTCATTTTATGACACATATTTAGAAGAAGTTATTTACTTAAATGATCAACCTAAGTTGAAAGAAATTCTAGAAGAAATAGATCAACTTGAGAATTATTATGTCAAAGTAGATCCAATTTCAGCGACTAGAAGTCTTGTGACGGACTGGCTATCTAACCAATTGAGTTTACAAGACCGACTAGTGCTCATGACTGATGTTCGATATTTAAAAGAGAAAGATCGTATTGGTTTTGAATCGTTGTATGCCATTCATCAATCCACAACGATTTCTAACATTCGACAAGAATCAAATATTGGGACGCACTTACTTTCAGAAGAGGAAATTAATGACCATTTAGGGCAGGAGTGGATTCATGCAAAAGAACGAACGAGTAAGGTCGTTAATTCTTGTCATATTCAAATGCCTAATCAATGGTTTGGATTACCGAAATTTACTGATACAGACGGAAAATCTTCTGATCAATATTTAGAGAATTTATGTAAAAAGCAATTGACTCGTTTATATCCTGAACATCTTCAAGAACAAGCCTTAAAAAGATTAAACCATGAATTAAACGTTATTAAATCCATGTCATTTTCTGATTACTTTTTGATTGTAAAAGACATGGTGGATTATGCTAAACGAGAGCATATTTTTGTAGGACCTGGAAGGGGATCGGCCGCAGGGTCACTGGTAGCTTATTTATTAGGCATAATCGAAGTCGACCCTTTAAAATATGGACTATTATTTGAACGTTTCTTAAATCCGGAACGAAAGAATATGCCGGATATTGATATTGACTTTTCTGATTATCGACGAGATGAAGTTATTCGATACGTTTCAAAAAAATATGGTCAAGATCGTGTTGCTCAAATTATGACGTTTGGAACTTTTCAAGCTCGTTCAACGATAAGAGAATTAAGTAAAGTTTTCGATGTTGAAAAAGATCAACTAACCTTTTTGCTTAAGCAATTACCGAATCAGGGGTCATCGCTCAAAGATGTCGTTAAAAGTAATGAATCATTAAAAGAGGCGATCAAATCTTCTTCTATATTACGCCAAATGTTTCAAGCAGCTGTCTTAATTGAAGGGTTACCAAGACACTATTCCACGCATGCCGCTGGAATTGTCATAAGTGATCAGCCTTTGACTAAATATGTGCCAGTGGTTGAAGGGCAAGATTTAGTGATGTTAACCCAGTACCCTATGCAGCAACTTGAAGCAGTAGGTTTACTTAAAATGGATTTATTAGGACTTCGTAACTTAACGTTACTTGAGAGAATGGTTAAGCAAGTGCAAGAAATCGAAGGTAAAACGATCAACCTTAAGCATTTACCTCTTAATAATGAAAGAACGTATAACCTATTAAAAAAAGGAATGACAACTGGCGTCTTCCAATTGGAATCAAACGGAATGAAGCAAGCATTGCGTGCTATAAAACCTAATCAATTAGAAGATATTGTAGCGGTCAATGCTTTATTTAGACCAGGTCCAATGCAATTTATTGAAACATTTGCCAAGCGTAAACATCGTCAAGAGCAAGTGTCATATATTCATGCGTCTCTAAAACCGATTCTTGAAGAGACTTACGGTGTTTTAGTTTATCAAGAACAAATCATGCAAGCCGTTAATCGTTTTGCGGGGTTTTCTTACGGTCAGGCAGACTTATTACGCCGAGCGATTAGTAAAAAGAATCGTCAGGCCATCCATGAGATGAAGCAGAAGTTTTTAGAAGGCAGTAAACAGAATGGATATGATGAGTCAACAGCACGAGAGCTATTTGATTGGATTGAACGATTTGCGGATTATGGATTTAATAAAAGTCATGCTGTTGCCTATTCGATGATTTCGTATCAAACAGCTTATTTTAAAGCCAATTATCCAGCCTATTTTTATTCTGAATTAATTTCGTCTGTTATGCATGATGATGACAAAGTAGAAAAATACATTAAAGAAGCCAGAGTTCAAGGGATTAAAGTTTTGCCGCCATCCATAAATAATAGCTTTGGGAAATTTACGGTGACGTCATCTCAAGAAATCAGATTTGGTTTATTAGCAATTAAAAATGTTGGAAAACAAGCTTATGACGAGATTGTAAACGCAAGAAAAAAAGGCCGTTTTAAAGATATATTTGATTTTTGTAAAAAGGTCAATTTAAAAGTCGTTAATCAGACAATAATTGAGACATTAATTATGGCTGGTGCTTTTGATGAAACAAAACATCATAGAGCACAATTACTATCTGCCGTTATGCCAGCGATGGAGCAGGGGGAATTATTCTCTGATATGGATGAGCAACTTAACTGGTCTGACGAATTATTTGACATGGATGTGGAATATCCAAATGTACAACCATTTCCAATTATTGAACAATTAAAAATGGAGAAGGAATCTTTAGGTTTTGTCATTAGTCCCCATCCTCTTTCCTATATTAGAAGGGGCTTAAAAAGACAAGGCTTTCAATCGATTCGAGAAATTTTAAGTGTTCAAAAATCATACACGTCAAATTTGGTCGTTCATATTGAGAGAATCAAACAAGTTCGTACAAAACGGGGGGAACAAATGGCCTTTTTAACCTTACAGGATGAAACAACAGAAATTGATGCAGTTATGTTTCCTAAGCTTCACCGAGAAGTACATCGAAACATTGAGGAGGGTCAATTCGTTAGAATAAAAGGGAGAAAAGATCAACGTAATGGTGAGAACCAATTAATATTGGATGAGATTGAACCTTTTGATATTAATCAAGTTCCTAAAACTAATCAAGCCAGAATTTACATTAAATTCGATCGCACAAATGAAGAAGCTCAACTCGAACAGATTAAAAAGATAAGTCAACAATATTTAGGTAATACACCTGTTGTTATTTATTCACCGTTAAGAAAGAAAACTTATCAATTATCGGAAGCATATGATTTACCAGAATCACAAGAAGTAATTCATAAGCTGGAAGAAATATTTACACCTGACAATGTAAAAGTTAAAAAAGCTTAAATCAATAACTGATTAAAATATGAAGCATCAAATAAAGCTTATGAAATTACGAATAGCTACTTTTTATTTAAATTGAATTGCTTTACACATTTTGGTGTTTTGTTATAATGAATTAAGTTAAAGTGGTGGTCTGACCACTGATAAGTTCAATAAAAAGGAGAGGTTCTCGTGACGAACTTAAAAGAAGAAGCACTTCATTTGCATAAAGTCAATCAAGGGAAATTAGCTACCCATTCTAAAATTCCAATTCGTAACGAAAAAGATTTAAGCTTAGCATATTCTCCTGGGGTTGCGGAGCCTTGTAAAGCTATATATGACAATAAAGAATCTGTTTACGACTTTACTATGAAAGGAAACATGGTTGCAGTTGTTACAGATGGGTCTGCGGTGTTAGGTTTGGGAAATATTGGTCCAGAAGCAGCACTACCTGTTATGGAAGGGAAGTCAGCCTTATTCAAAGGATTTGCAGGAGTCGACTCTTTCCCAATCGCATTAAACACGAATGACATTGATCAAATTGTTAATACGGTTAAATTAATGGAGCCAACATTTGGTGGGGTCAATTTAGAAGACATTGCGGCACCTAACTGCTTCATTATTGAGGATCGCCTAAAGAAAGAAACTAATATTCCAATCTTTCACGATGACCAACATGGAACAGCTATTGTAACGGTAGCTGGATTAATTAATGCACTAAGACTTAACGGTAAATCATTCTCAGAAATTAAAGTAGTCGCTAATGGTGCGGGTGCTGCAGGTATAGCTATTATAAAGCTCCTATATAACTTTGGCGTCAGAGATATTATTATGTGTGATTCCAAAGGGGCTATTTTTGAAGGCCGTACATACGGTATGAACCCTGTAAAAGATGAAATCGCTAAGATGACAAACAAAGATAAAGTAGAGGGTTCCTTAGAGGAAGTTATTAAAGAGACAGATGTCTTCATTGGCGTTTCTGTTGGTGGCGCTCTGACTAAAGAAATGCTTGAAAGTATGAATGAAGATCCCATAATTTTTGCTATGGCTAATCCAGATCCTGAAATTATGCCAAATGATGCAAAAGCTGCTGGTGCTAAAGTTATTGGGACAGGCCGTTCAGACTTTCCAAACCAAGTAAACAATGTTCTTGCATTCCCGGGTATTTTTAGAGGTGCATTAGACGTTCGTGCAACTCGTATTAATGAACGAATGAAAGTAGCGGCTGCAAACGCTATTGCCGACTTAGTTGGAAAAGACCTATCAGAAGATTATGTCATACCAAACCCATTCGATCCTCGTGTTGCGCCAGCTGTTGCAAGCGAAGTAGCTAAGGCTGCAATGGAATCAGGTGTGGCAAGAATTCAAGTAGACCCTGAACAAGTAAAAAAACGTACGCAAGAACTCACATCTATTCAACAAGATTCATAAAAGCTCTTGAGGTGCTGTAATGACTAATTCGTCTAAAATAAAAGTCTATCAAGAGGTTTTAGAACAAATTCGTTTATTTATTGAAGAGCATGAACTTTCTGAAGGAGATCGACTTCCTTCAGAAAGGGAATTAGCTGATCAATTAGGTGCCAGTCGTTCTTCAGTTCGTGAGGCATTAAGAGCTATTGAACTACTAGGTTTAATTGAGACGAAACATGGTGAAGGAACATTTCTTAGAACTTATCGCCCTTACCATTCTGTAGAATTACTTGCTACATTTGTTCTGAGGCAACCTAAGACTAAAGAGGAACTGTTAGATGTCAGACAAATACTTGAACAACAGTGTATCATTCGTGTGATGGATCATATTTCAAGTGAAGACATCGATGATCTAATAGAACAATTAGTTACAATAGATGAACAAGAAGTACATGAATTTATTTTTAAGCAATTATTCTCAATAGTTGGAAATGAGTTATTATCAAAAATTTGGTATCTCATTAATAATTTTTCTCAGGCTTCATATCGCATTATTAAAAGCAAAAGTGAATATGTACGTTTATTGTCCTTTATTAAAAATAAGGATATTCCTAATGCCTTATCTGTATTGGAGCATTTATACTTTGATCATGATTAATTTAAAAGATTTAGCCTTTGAACGATGAATTCCGACATACTTTTTGTGAAAAGTTTTATATAGTTTAGAAAGCTTGTTTCATTAGGGAGGAATCCGTGTGTTAAAAGATATTTTTAATAAAAAGAAAAAATATGCTACGGTATCGAAACAAGAAGAGCGCGATGATGTACCTGAAGGTCTTATGATTAAATGCCCTTCTTGCCGACAAATATTTTATAGAAAAGAAATAGAAAAGAATTTGATGATTTGCCCTCACTGTGATTACCATCACCAAATTTCGTCCCGGGACCGTATTGACTATCTAATGGGATCTTCTTTTGTTGAATGGGATGAAGATATGGTTTCGGAAAATCCATTGGAGTTCCCAGGTTACCTAGAAAAACTAGAGAAAGACCGTGAAAAAACAGGTATCAATGAAGCTGTTGTAACTGGTAAAGGGTCAATTAATGGTTATGAGACAGCAATTGCTGTTATGGATTCCCGTTTTAGAATGGGTAGTATGGGGTCAGTTGTTGGAGAAAAAATTTCACGTGCTGTTGAGCGCGCACGTGAAGAACAAATTCCATTCATTATTTTTACTGCCTCTGGTGGCGCTAGAATGCAAGAAGGTGTTTTAAGCTTAATGCAAATGAGTAAAACGTCAGTCGCATTAGAACGTTTTTCTCGCTCTGGCGGTTTATTTATTTCATATATGACGCACCCTACGACTGGTGGTGTTTCAGCTAGTTTTGCTTCTTTAGGAGATTATAATTTTGCAGAACCAGGAGCGTTAATTGGATTCGCTGGTCGACGTATTATTGAACAAACGATACGGGAAAAACTTCCAGATGACTTTCAAACCGCAGAGTTCTTATTTAAACATGGTCAATTAGATAAAGTCGTACACCGACTAGAGATGAAAGACGTATTAACGAACATCCTTGATATACACCAGTCTACCAGTCTGGAGGTGGAATGAAATGAAACATGTATTACCATTCGAAAAACCAGTCGTTGAATTACGTGAGAAGATTGCGGAATTAAAAAAATTCACGAGTGATAGTGAGATCGATTTATCTGAAGAAATTAATAAGCTAGAAGGTCGACTTGAAAAGCTAGAAAAAGAAATTTATGGGAATATGAGCCCATGGAACCGTGTTCAAATGGCTCGTCATCCAGATCGTCCAACCTCTCTTGACTATATTGATTATCTATTTACTGACTTTTTAGAGTTGCATGGAGATCGTTATTATGGCGACGACGAAGCAATCGTAGGTGGAGTTGCAAAGTTTGATGGAATCCCTGTGACGGTCATAGGGCATCAAAGAGGTAAGGATACAAAAGAAAATATTCGTCGTAACTTTGGTATGCCTCATCCAGAAGGATATCGAAAAGCTTTGCGTTTAATGTATCAAGCTGAAAAATTCAATAGACCTATTATCACTTTTATCGATACAAAAGGAGCTTATCCTGGTCGTGCTGCAGAAGAACGTGGCCAAAGTGAAGCGATTGCCCGTAATTTACGAGAAATGGCTGGCTTAACCGTACCGATTATTTGTATTGTCATCGGAGAAGGTGGAAGTGGTGGAGCATTAGGGATTAGTGTAGGTGACCGTCTATACATGCTTGAAAACTCTACTTATTCAGTTATTTCTCCAGAAGGTGCTGCAGCATTGTTATGGAAAGATTCTAACTTAGCTCAAAAAGCAGCAGAAAGCATGAAAATCACATCCTATGATCTAAAAGAACTTGGGGTTATCGATGATGTGATCAGTGAGATTCAAGGTGGAGCACACCGAGATATAGAAGAACAATCCAAAGCTATTCAAATGACATTACGTCAAGCTTTAAATGAATTAAAAGGTCAGTCAGATGAAGAATTACTTGAAGCAAGATGGGAAAAATATCAAAAAATCGGAGCAGTTACGTCCGTAGTCGGAGCTGAATAAAATCAGCTCCTTTTTTACTACTCTCTGCTAAACTTTCGCTCGTCTCTGTATGGCGAGCATTATGTTTGGAATGCTGTTCTAGTAACATTTTTAACTTTCTAACTTTTCTCTTCTTTAGTCATTTGCATGGTTTTTAAAGTTTTTATGTTTTAAAATGGATACATGAAGATCGGAAAATGAGGTGATATTGTTGAAACGGATTGGAATATTAACAAGTGGTGGAGACGCACCCGGTATGAATGCAGCAATTCGTTCCGTCGTAAGAAGTAGCATTTACCATGACCTTGAGATATTTGGTATTTATTATGGTTATCAAGGCTTAATTGAAGGTCATATTGAACGTTTACATATTGGTTCCGTTGGTGACATCATTCAACGCGGGGGAACAATGTTGTACTCTTCTCGATCAGAGGAGTTTAAATCAGAAGAAGGACAACAGAAAGCTATTAAACAGTTAGAGAAGCATCAAATTGATGGCTTAATTGTGATTGGCGGTGATGGTTCATTTAGAGGCGCTCAGAAATTAACTGAAAAAGGCTTTCCGTGTATAGGTATTCCAGGAACTATTGATAATGACATACCAGGAACTGATTATACAATTGGTTTTGATACAGCGTTAAATACGGTGATTCAAGCAGTGGACAAAATCCGTGATACAGCAACTTCTCATGAGAGAATTTATGTCATTGAAGTAATGGGACGCGATGCAGGGGATTTAGCACTCTGGGCAGGGGTCGCTGCCGGTGCAGAAAGTATCCTTACTCCAGAATTTCCTTATGAGCTCGAGCAAGTTATTGATAAAATTAAAAGAGGGCACGAAAGAGGAAAACGTCATAGCATTATTATGGTTGCTGAAGGTGTAGGCAGTGCAAGTAAAATAGCTGATGAAATTAAGGATCACCTTCAAGTTGAAACTAGAGTAACCGTACTTGGGCATACTCAAAGAGGAGGATCTCCAACAGCCTATGATCGAGTGTTAGCAGGTCGTCTAGGAGCTTATGCAGTTGATTTATTACTAGACGGTAAAGAAGGTCGTATGGTTGGCGTGCAAAAGAATCACTTAATTGACCATGACATTATCGAAGTTTTAAAACTAAAAAATGACATATCTTATGATTTATATAATTTATCAAATCAGTTGTCGATCTAGAAAGTTGTTTGAGGAGGATAATTATGAATAAAACAAAAATAGTTTGTACGATTGGACCAGCTTCCGAGTCGGTAGAAACCTTAAAGGAATTAATTGATGCTGGTATGAATGTTGCTCGATTAAATTTTTCTCATGGAGATCATGAAGAACAAAGGCAACGTATTGAAAACATTCGACAAGCTGCAAACGAAAAGGGAAAATCCATTGCAATTCTTTTGGACACAAAAGGACCTGAAATTCGTACAGGCTTATTTGAAAATGGTGAAGTTGAATTAGAAAAAGGTTCAACTGTTACATTAACGATGGAAGAGGTTAAGGGCAATCAAAATCGATTTACTATTACTTACAAAGGGTTAATCGATGATATTGAAGTAGGAAAGCAAATTTTATTAGATGACGGGTTAATTGCATTAGAAGTTACTGATGTTAACCATGATCAACAAGAAATCGTGACGAAGGTTTTAAATACTGGTGTCATCAAAGATCGTAAAGGAGTCAACGTACCGAATGTACGTGTTAATTTACCAGGCATTACTGAAAAAGATGCGAATGACATCCTTTTTGGTATTGAACAAAATGTCGACTTTATTGCCGCTTCATTTGTCAGAAGACCATCGGACGTATTAGAGATTAGAGAGTTATTAGAAAATAACAACGCCGATCATATTAAAATTATCCCTAAGATTGAAAATCGTGAAGGTGTTGAAAATTTAGATCAAATCATTAATGTCAGTGATGGAATTATGGTGGCTCGTGGTGACTTAGGTGTTGAAATCCCTGCGGAAGAAGTGCCGTTTATTCAAAAGACTATGATCGGAAAATGTAATGTAGCGGGTAAACCAGTGATTACGGCAACTCAAATGTTAGATTCCATGCAGCGCAATCCGCGTCCGACACGAGCAGAAGCAAGTGATGTTGCTAATGCCATATACGATGGAACAGATGCAATTATGCTAAGTGGTGAAACGGCTGCAGGGGATTATCCGGTAGATGCTGTTAAGACTATGTTTAACATTGCTGTTTATACAGAAAAAACATTAGATAACAAAGCCATAACTAATGAAATTGAAACGGATTTAACTATCACAGATGCCATTAGTCATTCTGCTGCTAGCTTATCTGAAGATTTATCCGTTAAGGCGATTATTACACCAACAGAGAGTGGGAATACCGCTCGAATGGTATCAAAATATCGTCCAAAGGCACCCATTGTGGCGGTTACATCACATTCATATGTGAGCCGTCAGTTAAGTCTTGTTTGGGGGGTATATGCTGTACAAGGTGATCGTGTCAATACAACCGATGAAATGTTAGCTCACGCAATCGATCAAGGTCTAACAACTAACTTATTCAATCATGGAGACCGAGTTGTTATTACAGCAGGTGTACCAGTTGGCGAAAGTGGCACGACCAACCTCATTAAAGTTCACGTAGTTGGCCATGTTGTGGCTAAAGGTCAAGGGATTGGGCAACAAGGTGCAGCTGGAAAAGCTTTTGTGACGAATGATTTAAATAAGTTAGAAAATGATTTTCAAGAAGGCGATATTCTCGTCACGACAGCAACAGATCGTGACATGATGCCTTATATTGAAAAAGCAGCAGGTATTATAACAGAAGAAGGTGGATTGACAAGTCATGCCGCTGTCGTTGCTTTAAACGTTGGAATTCCAGTAGTTGTTGGGGTTGACCAAGCTATGAGCAAAATTGAACACGGAGAGGAAATAACAATCGACCCTTCAAATGGCAACATTTATCAGGGGCGTACTAGTGTGATATAAGAAGGGGACTTGAAAATGTTTCGTATCTTATTCTTTTTAATTATTGTCGTTTCGGCTGTTGAGATTGCTTTATTTGTATGGTTGGGGAATGTCTTTAATGTTTGGTTTGTGTTATTCGGAATCATTTTAACTGGGCTTCTAGGTGCTCTTTTAGCTAAACAGCAAGGGTTAGGTACGATGAATCGAGCAAGGTTAGAGCTTTCAAGAGGTCGAGCACCTGCTGAAAAGATTCTAGACGGGCTTGCTATTTTAATCGGATCTGTCTTATTATTTACACCAGGCTTTGTGACAGATACGATAGGATTCCTGTTATTAATCCCTCAGACTAGAAAACCAGTTAAACTGTATATTAAAAAAGTATTATTAGAAAAAATCCGTAATGGTTCTATTAAGGTATTTAGACATTATTAGTGTCTAAAATATAGTTCTTTACAGCCTTGAAAGCCCCCGCTTGGACCAACGCTTTTATACTAACAGCGGCAATTGGTCCAAGTAAAAAACCTATTAAACCAAATAATTTCATAAAGATGAATAGTATGATAATCAGAAGAAGCGGGTGAATCCCAATAGAAGATCCGACTAGTTTTGGTTCAAGTATATTTCTAATTAAGATTAACAAAATGAATAAAATACTGAGTTCAATCGTTAAAGTGTAATGGCTTGTAAAGAAAAGGTATAGTAACCAAGGAATGAATAAACCACTAATTCCTATAAACGGAACTAAATCTAGAATGACGGCGATTGAAGCAATGGCCAGTGCATGATTGACATTAAAAAATGTTAATCCCAAGTAGACTAGCACTCCTGTAATGAGTACCATGATTAATTGTGCTAGAGCATATTTTTTTATTAACGATACGAAACTATCTTTTATGGTTTGAACGTAATTTGTCATTTTATGGGGCATATTTTTGTTTAACTCATTAATCCATTTAGGCCCATCAGAGCTGATAAAGAATGTGCCAATAAGTATAAATAGCACAACGTAACTTGCTTTCAGTATATTTGTAATGCTATTAATGGTATTTTGTAAAAATCCTACAAGTAGTTGTTGGCTATATTCTTTAATGCTGGTTACCATATCATTCATCATATCTTTTAGCATGACTTGGGATTGTGGTTGAATCGAATTCATATAAGATGTTAGAAGCTCATAAGAACGATCGATGATTCGCTCACTCCATCGTTCTATTGCATGAAAGGTTTCTTCAATACTGTGTGGCATAATGTGAATTAAATATTGAAAAAGATGGACAAGCTCAATCAAACTAAAGGTTATGATTGTAATAAAACTAAACAATATTAGTAATAAAACACTTACTACGGCCAGTTTTCGATTTAAATGAAATCTATCCACTAGTAATTGAACAAGAGGATTAATCATAACCGCAATGATTAGACTAACGGCAAAAGGAAAGAGATGTTGAAAAATCATATAGATGGTGATTCCTACCATACATATCCACATTGTTAATTTTAAAAGGTTAATATAATTTATCGCCATCGTCCTATTCCTTTCAGTCGTTAACATAGAAAGAAGGGGTTTTGTTTGGTATCATCATCTACGTTATTTTTATTAATTTTGTTGTTTCTCGGATTTATTGCAAAGAATCAGGCAATCTTAATAGCGGTTTATATTTTATTAGGCATTAAATTATTAAAACTAGATGATAAAGTGTTTCCTTTTTTAGAATCTAAAGGCTTGTTTATGGGTGTCGTTGTCATTACAGTTGCTGTGCTTGTCCCAATTGCAACAGGTGATATTGGCTTTGAACAGCTTGTACAAAGTGTGAAGTCATATTATGCATGGATCGCCTTAATTTCAGGAGTGTTTGTTGCTTATATAGCTAAGCACGGACTAGACCTATTGGCTAATGATCCTCACTTAACGGCTGCATTAGTCATCGGGACGATTCTAGCTGTTGTATTTTTTCAAGGAGTGGCAGTTGGGCCACTAATTGGTGCGGGTATTGCGTATATCACTATGCAGGCGGTCGATTCCCTTATCAAACTATTCTCTTAAGTTTACTTGCATTAATATAGGGGAATATATTTAATAGCTATGCAGACATTAAAGATAATATTATTTTTAAGTTGAAAGATTTCACATTCATTAGAATTTTGTTTATAATGGTCTGTGGGACAATTATGCTAGAGGAATAATAGATGAAAGTGTATACATACACTAATGCTCTATGATTAAATTGTGGAAAAGGAGAGAGATAGTATGTCAAATCCGAAAGGTCTTGAAGGAATCGTCGCAACTGAATCCTCAATTAGTTCGATCATTGATGACAAATTGACTTATGTCGGTTATGATATCGATGATTTAGCTGAGAACTCAAGCTTTGAAGAAGTTATTTACTTATTATGGAACCAAAAATTACCTACGCAAAGTGAACTTGATTCACTCAAACAAGAATTAGCTGACAACATGAGTATTCCTCAAGAAGTGATTGACCACCTTAAATCTTATGATTTAAAAACTGTACATCCGATGGCAGCTCTTAGAACAGCTGTATCCATGGTAGGCCTTTACGATGAAGAGGCTGATGTAATGGAAGAGGATGCAAATCGTCGTAAAGCGCTTCGCTTACAAGCTAAAATCCCCACAATTGTAACTGCCTTTGCACGTATTCGTAACGGTGAAGAGCCAATAGCACCTAAATCAGATTTAGGTTTTGCTGCTAACTTCTTATACATGTTAAAAGGCAAAGACCCTGAGGATATTGAAGTAGAAGCATTTAATAAAGCTCTTGTACTACATGCTGATCATGAGCTTAACGCTTCAACTTTCACAGCACGTGTATGTGTAGCAACATTATCTGATGTATATTCAGGTGTGACTGCTGCGATTGGTGCCCTAAAAGGACCTTTACACGGTGGAGCTAACGAGCGAGTAATGAAAATGCTTACTGAAATTGGCGATGAAAATCGCGCTATTGAATACATTGAAGAAAAACTAGCAAACAAAGAGAAAATCATGGGTATGGGACACCGTGTTTACCAAAATGGTGATCCACGTGCTAAACACTTAAAAGAGATGTCTAGACAATTAACAGGCATTACGGGTGAAACTAAGTGGTACGACATGTCTGTAAAAATTGAAGAATACATCAAAGAGAATAAAGGTCTTCCGGCAAATGTTGACTTTTACTCAGCATCTGTTTACCACAGTTTAGGCATAGACCATGATTTATTTACACCAATCTTTGCTGTGAGTCGTGTATCTGGTTGGTTAGCACATATCTTAGAACAATATTCTAACAACCGATTAATTCGTCCACGTGCTGAATATGTGGGGCCAAATAAACAAGCTTATACCCCAATTGATCAACGATAAAACCAAAAGCCGGTTGAACCGGCTTTTGTGATGTTTTAAATAATTTATGGAATTGAGTACTAGGAGGTTATGACATTGTCAAAAGGTGAAAAAATTACAGTTGAAAATGGAAAAATGAATGTACCGAATAATGCAATTATTCCTTATATTGAAGGTGATGGTACAGGACCAGATATTTGGGCAGCTGCCTCACGCGTATTAGAAGCGGCAGTAGAAAAAGCTTACAATGGTGAGAAAAGTATTGTATGGAAAGAAGTTTTAGCTGGTCAAAAAGCGTATGACCAAACAGGTGAATGGTTACCTGAAGAAACTTTAGATACAATTCGCGAGTATAAAATTGCAATCAAAGGACCTTTAACAACTCCTGTTGGTGGAGGAATCCGTTCATTAAATGTAGCACTACGTCAAGAACTTGACCTATTCACATGCCTACGTCCGGTTAAACACTTCTCTGGTGTACCATCTCCAGTTAAACATCCAGAAGATGTAGATATGCAAATCTTCCGTGAAAATACAGAGGACATCTATGCTGG
Source organism: Piscibacillus halophilus (assembly GCF_900110685.1). Lineage (GTDB taxonomy): Bacteria > Bacillota > Bacilli > Bacillales > Alkalibacillaceae > Piscibacillus > Piscibacillus halophilus. Next base: position 20,664 of record NZ_FOES01000024.1, on the reverse strand, counting down.
TATTGAATGGCAAGAAGGTTCTGATGAAGTTAAAAAAGTGGTTGACTTTATTCAAAATGAAATGGGCGTTCATAAAATCCGTTTCCCTGAAACGTCTGGAATCGGTATTAAGCCAGTTTCTAAAGAAGGAACTGAACGTCTAGTACGCTCTGCAATTGAATATGCTCTTAATGAAGGTAAGAAAAGCGTAACATTAGTACACAAAGGTAACATTATGAAGTTTACAGAGGGTGCTTTCAAAGCTTGGGGTTACGACCTTGCAGAACGTGAATATGGAGATAAGGTATTCACTTGGAAAGAATACGATCAAATCGTAGAAGAAAAAGGCCGTGAAGCAGCTGATCAAGCACAGAAAGAAGCTGAAGAGGCTGGTCGTATTATCGTTAAAGATGCGATTGCTGATATCTTCTTACAACAAATCCTAACTCGTCCAAAAGAGTTTGATGTCGTGGCAACTATGAACTTAAACGGTGACTATATTTCAGACGCACTTGCGGCTCAAGTTGGTGGAATCGGTATTGCGCCAGGTGCCAACATTAACTATGAAACTGGTCACGCAATTTTTGAAGCGACTCATGGTACCGCACCTAAATACGCTGGTTTAGATAAAGTTAACCCATCTTCAGTCATCCTATCTGGCACATTAATGTTAGATCACTTAGGCTGGAGAGAAGCTAGTGAATTAATTCATAAAGCTATGGATAAAACAATTGCAAGCAAAGTAGTAACTTATGACTTTGCACGTCTAATGGATGGTGCAACTGAAGTTAAATGTTCTGAGTTTGGTGACGAGCTAATTAAGAACATGGACTAATAACATTTTGGGAGGAAATAGCTCATGACAATCAAGCGTAGAAAAGTTTCTGTCATTGGTGCTGGTTTTACGGGTGCAACAACAGCATTAATGGTAGCTCAAAAAGAGTTAGCTGATGTTGTATTAGTGGATATTCCGGATATGGAAGATCCAACTAAAGGTAAAGCGTTAGATATGTTAGAAGCAAGCCCTGTTCAAGGCTTTGATGCGAATATTGTTGGTACATCTAACTATGAAGAAACGAAAGACTCAGACGTGGTTGTGATTACAGCAGGTATTGCAAGAAAACCTGGTATGAGCCGTGACGATTTAGTTGCGACAAACTCCAAAATCATGAAGTTAGTTACAAAAGAGATCGTCAAATATTCTCCAGATTGTTACATTATTGTTTTAACTAATCCAGTTGACGCCATGACGTACTCTGTATTCCAAGAATCAGGTTTTCCTAAAAACCGTGTAATTGGACAGTCCGGTGTACTTGATACGGCTCGTTTCCGTACATTTGTGGCTCAAGAATTAAATGTTTCAGTTAAAGATGTAACTGGATTTGTACTTGGTGGACATGGAGATGACATGGTACCAATGCTTCGTTACTCGTTTGCAGGTGGCATTCCATTAGAAAAATTAATTTCTAAAGAACGCTTAGATGCGATTGTTGAGCGTACCCGTAAAGGCGGTGGTGAAATCGTCGGTTTATTAGGAAATGGCTCAGCATACTACGCACCAGCTGCATCGATTACGGAAATGGTTGAAGCGATTCTTAAGAATCAACGTCGAATCTTACCAGCCATCGCTTACCTAGAGGGTGAGTATGGATACCATGATATGTATCTAGGGGTACCAACCATTCTTGGTGGAAACGGCCTTGAAGAAGTCATTGAGCTTGACTTAACCGAGGAAGAAAAAACACAATTAGATCAATCAGCTGATTCTGTTAAAAATGTCATGAAAGTATTAGCTGATAACGAATAAACAAGTTATAATGAAGCTCGAGGAACTTTTCCTCGAGCTTTTTTATTGTAAAATCATAGTTTATTATGCTCATGAACAAAGGATGAAGTTAGTTGATAGTAATGATTGATCATGAAGATTCGTTTACATACAATTTAGTTCATATATTAGAGGAGATTGGAGAAGAAGTTTTAACGATTGAACAGACAGAAGTCTCAATAGAGAACATGAAAAAATTAAATCCTCGTGCCGTAATATTATCACCTGGACCTGGTCATCCTAAAGACCAGACTTTCTCAAAAAGAGCATTACATTCTCTTAAAGGTCAAGTACCCATTTTAGGTGTTTGCTTAGGGTTTCAGATTATCGTAGAATACTTTGGTGGGACTATTAGAGAAGCAAGTCGACCGATGCATGGACTTACAGACCACGTTCTACATGATGGGGAAACTATTTATAGTCAGTTAGAATCCCCAGTTCAAGTGACGCGTTATCATTCACTAATTGCGGATGCAAAGTCATTTCCTAGGGAATTAACTATTACAGGATCGACGAGTCAAGGTGAAATCATGTCATGCAGGCATAATCAATACCCTATTGAAGGAGTTCAATTTCACCCTGAAGCAATTTTAACGAAACATGGAAAACAACTGCTTCAAAACTTTCTAAACATATATAGCAGGAGTGGAGTTTGTGACTAAACAAATCGTTCATTTTAAGCATGATTGGTTAGAGGACCACCCATACATATTTGAACATCCCACCGATTATGTTGTAGCGAACCGGTTAGAAGAAGTTAAACCGGCTTTAAATAAGATTGAACAATATTCACAAGAAGGTTATTACGCAGTAGGATATTTAAGCTATGAAGCTGCTCAAGCATTCGATTCAAAAATGAAGACCCATCAAGAAGTTAGACTACCTTATTTATATTTTGGAATTTATAAGGATTACATGAAGTTATATGAGGTATCTTCATCCCAGTTACAAAAGCTTAATTGGATTAGTGATACGGAACGTTCGGAATATTATGATGCGATTTCACAAATACATGAGGCTATTAAAAAGGGTATTAGTTATCAAGTCAATTATACCATCCGCTTAATTGCTGAATATGAACAGCTTAATACCCGTCAGTTATATGAGCAACTACGGCAAAGTCAACAAGCTAATTACTCATGTCATCTACAATTTAACGATTTTGAGATTATATCCGTGTCTCCTGAGCTTTTTTTCGCTTGGGATGGGCAAACGATTGAAACAAAGCCAATGAAAGGGACGATCAAGAGGGGGAACTCAACTGAAGAAGATTTACAATTAAAAAAACAATTAATTAACTCAGAAAAAGACCGTGCTGAAAATGTTATGATTGTCGATCTTCTGAGAAATGATTTATCTCGAGTAGCTAAAAAGGGAACTGTGCATGTACCTGGGCTATTTGAAATTGAATCTTACCCGACTGTTTATCAAATGACTTCAACTGTGAAGGCTAAAACTCGAGAAGATGTTAATCTTTGTTCGATTTTTGAATCTATCTTCCCATGTGGATCGATAACTGGAGCACCTAAGATTAGTACGATGAATATTATCCAAGAATTGGAAAAGACCTCAAGAGAAGTATATTGTGGTGCGATTGGATTGGTGACTCCTGATCAAAAAGTCGTTTTTAATGTTCCGATTCGAACCGTTTTAGTCGATCACCGTGATCAAAAAGCGATTTATGGTGTTGGAGGAGGTATTACTTGGGAGTCAACACCTGAAGGGGAATATGAAGAAACAATCGCCAAATCTCATGTGCTTAGAAGACAAGGCAACAATTTTGAATTATTAGAAACGATGAAGATTAACAACGGGCAAATTGACTATCTTACTGAACATTTAAATAGAGTGACCTATTCAGCGAAATTCTTTCAATTTCATCTAGATGAACGCAGATTATCAAATTTAATTGAATCGATTCAACAACAATATAATTTTGGAACTTATGTCATTCGGTTATTATTGAATCGAGTGGGCGAATTTACGTATGAAGCTTTGCCTTATGAAGCACCTCCCGTGAGCCTGAAAGTAGCCATTACCAAAAAACCGATTGATCAACAAAATATATTCTTTTACCATAAAACTACCTATAGAGATATTTATGAGGCATTTCATCACAAAGACGTATTTGATACGCTGTTGTGGAATGAACATGGATATATAACAGAATTTACAAGAGGGAATGTAGTCTATAGACTAAATGACGAATTATTTACTCCTCCAGTGTCGGATGGATTATTAGCTGGGACGTTTAGGGAGAAGTTGTTAAATGAAAATAAAATCGAGGAACGTTCATTATTAAAAGCAGACCTTAATACTGTTGATGACCTATGGTTTATTAATAGTGTTAGAGGTTGGATTAAGGTGAATGAAATTGAAGAGAGGTAGGTCTAGTGGCTATGCTAGGCTTATCTTTTTTGTTTATCAATGAAAAAGTTGCGTAACTTATTAAATATAAGATTCTGAAGGAGTGCTCAATCATGTCAGATCGTACTAATGTAATAAAGAAACGTATTGACCGAATTTCTAGTACATTTGATCTTGCTGATCGATTGGTTAAAGAAGAATGGAGAAAAGAATTATTGGCAGATGTACGGGGTGAAATATTAGAAGTTGGAGTCGGAACTGGTACTAATTTTAAATATTATCCTCAAGATGTTCACGTAACGGGAATAGATTTTAGCCCAAAGATGCTTGAAAAAGCACATGTTAAAGTAGAAGAAGCTGCGGCGACTGTTCAACTTTATGAAATGAATATTGAGAACTTAGACTTTGAGGATAATCAATTTGATTATGTGGTATCAACTTGTGTGTTTTGTTCAGTTCCAAACCCAGTCAAAGGTTTTAAAGAATTAAGAAGAGTAGTTAAACCGAGTGGAAAAATAGTGATGTTGGAACATATGCGCAGTGAAAATGAAATAATCGGTAAAGTATTAGATTTCTTTAATCCTGTAAGCGAGGGGATCTTAGGGGAAAACATTAACCGAAAGACCATTTCTAATATTTATCAAGCTAATTTAGAAGTAGATGAACAAGAATATTTAATGACTTCCATTGTAAGAAAATTAATACTGTCACCTAATAAATAAAATTGTCTAATTGCGCATGACCATTGAAATGATGTTGAACGTTAGGTTTTTGATAGTTATGATATGAAAAAAGAGATAAAATATTTTTTAAACCTAAAAAAGCCAAATGTTAGGAGTTAAATTCAGCCTAACATTTGGCTTCAATTTTTTAGCTGAGTCAAAATACTTCACATTCTGTAGTCACGATTTCAAATTCCCCAAATTTATTTTCGTTGAGGACTTAAGGATGTTCGACTAATTACGTAACAACTATGTTGCGGCTCTGGACAGACCCGTCTCCTGTGTCCCTCAGTGCGTGTTGTTCGAGCTCGTTTTAGTAAGGTTTACTTATTTAATAAATGCATTATTAGAAAGTATTGATACTTATCAGTAGGAATTGAAGGATCATCGTGATGAATGACAGGGTTTTGTGGTTTATGAACGTTATCTTCTCTCATTGATGTTACTCTAGCTAAATATTTGAAATGTGGTCTGGTAATGGTTCGAATCATAAATGCAGACCGCCGGCTACCAGGTCTTCTATGTCTGTTTAATGATTCAATGATTTGTTCCGCTGATGTAATGCCAATGCCATGCCCAAAAAATCTCCCATCTTCTAATACGACAGCGTTTTCACCTTGCCACCATCTAGTTTCAGGGCTCACATCTGGATTTCTAAAATAAACGACATCGCCAGGGATTAAGTGATCTGTATCAACAGTTTGAAGTCTTAAGTCTGAATCGGAGTGCCAGCTATATAAGTACAATCCTCTAAATAAACGGTTAAAATGTTGGTCACCGATCGTGTTTAATACAGCATGATAGTAAACAATTAACATAGCTGTAGCACATTCAAATCCATATAACGAACTGTTTAAGTAAATATCCTGAATAGCTTCTGAAGGCAAGACATCCCCTCTTAAACTAAAACCCCCTGTGATCGTACGGTTCCAATATTTTGGATTACAACGTGAATGAGCAAATACTTCAAACTCTGCTTGCCCTTGATCCATTGCTTTTGAACTCTCAATGATATTTTTTCTTAATGTTATTTCAAATTCTAATTCTCCAACCGACTGATAAGAATAAATTAATGGGTCATCCATTAAGCTCTTTAAAATGATTCTTTCAGTGCTGTGAGAGGGGACATAATTTACATTGTTAATTTCTCCTCGACCAATTCTAATCATTATTAAGCTCTCCTATTTTAATTTAGGTGTTAGTTTATACTACTCAACTATTTCATGTTGAGTGATGCATAAGGAATGAAAAAAATTCACATTTTATAAATAAAAGGAGGGTGATGGAATGGACCAAGAAACTTTTGTCGCTGTAAGAAAAAATGGCGATGGTGATATCACTCATTTTAAAACTTCAAGTGGTCGAGAGCTAGATTATGACCAGGCATTACAAGAGGTAGAAAATGGCACAATTGACGGTGTTAATATTGGACAAGCTAGGAATGGCAAACCTGTCATAAGAGGAAATGCTGACGGGGATCCATCAAATAACTTAGATAATTTGGAAAGCTTTTAACTAATAATAAACTTAATGTCTTGAAGGTTAATCTGTCCTTCAAGACATTTTTTATGTTAGAGGATTATTGTACAAATGCGATTTTCTGTTTAGTTCATTAATTTTCGTTTATATTAAAAGGGAAAGGAAGTGAATCGGTATGAATCGTTTACAATATGAAAAATCTCCTTATTTACTGCAACATAAAGATAACCCTGTTGATTGGTATCCTTGGGGAGAAGAAGCGTTCAAAAAAGCTAAGAATGAAAACAAGCCTATCTTTTTAAGTATTGGTTATTCGACATGTCATTGGTGTCATGTCATGGCTCATGAATCATTTGAAGATGAAGACGTTGCGGAAGTGATAAACAGCAAATTTATTGCAATTAAAGTTGACCGTGAAGAACGTCCAGATATTGATGCGGTTTATATGAAGGTGTGTCAACGGATGAATGGTCATGGTGGTTGGCCACTTAGCATTTTTATGACACCTGATCAAGTTCCGTTTTATGCTGGGACTTACTTCCCTAAAGAAAGCAAGTACGGGTATCCTGGAATAAAACAAGTGCTAGGATATTTATCGGATACATACCATAACGATCCTCAACAAATCGAAGACGTGACTGAAAGTGTTAGAAAGTCGCTTAACCAAGTAATTTTTTCAAAAGGTGAGGAACGGATTTCTAAAGAAGCAACGGATCAAGCTTTCCATGAGCTTAGTAAAACATTTGATACTAGATATGGCGGGTTTGAAGGAGCACCCAAATTTCCATCCCCTCATAATTTAATGTTTTTAATGAGATATTATCAACAAACAGGAAAAACATTAGCTCGTGAAATGGTTGAAAAAACATTACAATCGATGGCCAGAGGTGGCTTATACGACCATATTGGTTTTGGATTTACAAGGTATTCAACAGACGAGGAATGGTTAGTTCCTCATTTTGAAAAAATGCTTTACGATCAAGCTCTATTGTTAATAACTTATACGGAGGCTTATCAGTTAACAGGGAATGAATATTACAAAAATATTAGTGAACAGGTAATTGAATTTGTTCAAAGAGAAATGACGAGTTCTGATGGAGCTTTTTACTCAGCTATTGATGCAGATTCAGAAGGGAAAGAAGGCTTATATTATATTTGGGGTAGAAGAGAAATTTATGAAGTGTTAAGTAATGATTTAGGTAACCTATATACAAAAGCCTATAACATCACAACGGAGGGAAATTTTCATGGCAAGAATATCCCTAATTTAATTGATACGAATTTAGAAGAAGTGGCTAAGGAATTTAATTTGACTATTGAACAGTTGGAAGAAAAACTTGACCAAGCAAGACTTAAGTTGTTAGAAACTCGTGAGAAACGTGTCTATCCTCACTTAGATGATAAAGTATTAACGTCTTGGAATGCCATGATGATCGCAGCATTAGCAAAAGCAGGACAAGTTTATCAAAATGAAGAATATGTCAATATGGCTCGAAAAGCTGTCAATTTTATTGAAAATCAGCTCATAGAAAATAATCGTCTGATGGCACGTTACAGGGATGGAGAGGTGAAATTTAAAGGATATTTAGATGATTACGCTTATCTAGCTTGGGCCTACTTGGAGTTATATGATGCTGAATTTCAAGTTATGGATTTAAGGCGAGCTAAAGAATTAGCTGATCAGATGTATCATTTGTTCTGGGATTCGGAGCATGGAGGTTTTTACTTTAATGGGGAAGATAGTGAAAGGCTTATTTCTAATGATAAAGATATACACGATGGCGCGACTCCATCAGGGAATAGTGTGGCAACCAATGTGATGGCTCGATTGTCTTCATTAACAGGAGAGCCTCAATATTCGGATATTGTTGAAGATCAATATCGTGTTTTTTACCCTGCTTTATCGAGAATCCCTCAAGGAAGTACTTATTATTTAATCAGTTTAATGTTAACTGAGTATCCATCTAAGGAAATTGTCGTGATCTCAAGAGATGGAGATCCAGATTGGGATAGGCTAAAACATTTTAAGTCTAGCCATTATTTACCGAACACTACTTGGTTAAAGACAGATGATGACGGAGAATTGGCTGAGGTTGCTCCATTTGTGGAAAGTTACAATAGTATAAATGATCAAACAACTGTGTATATATGTGAACATTTTACTTGTCAACAACCTACTACTATTGTTGACGAAGTAATCGAGCAGCTATCGACTCAATAGTAGATAACTTGTACATTTTTAGTTATGATTAAGACAAACATTTTTATTAGGGGTGGGGAAACCTTGGATTTGCGTATTTTAATTGTTGATGATGAGGAATCTATTACGACTTTAATTGATTATAATTTGAATCAAGAAGGCTATCAAACGGCAGTAGCACATGATGGGGAAACGGCATTAAAACTTGCTGAAAAAGAGAATTTTAATTTAATCTTATTAGACTTAATGTTGCCGAATATGAGCGGAATAGAAGTGTGTCAACGCCTTCGCGATTTAGGTCATAAAGTTCCGATTATTATGTTAACAGCTAAAAGTGAGGAAGATGATAAGATTACAGGGCTAGATGTTGGAGCGGATGATTATATTACTAAGCCATTTAGTCCCAAAGAATTGAATGCAAGAATTAGAGCAGTTTTAAGAAGGTCAGGACAACATGAAGACCAAAAGTCATTGATTATGTTTAATGATATTGAGATTAATGTAGAAACATATGAAGTATTTAAAAATGGGAGACCAGTAGAATTTACTAAAAAGGAATTTGAACTACTTTTATACTTAGCCAAACGTATTAATAAACCAGTAAAAAGGGAAGTCTTACTTCAAGATGTTTGGGACTTTGATTTTATTGGCGATACTAGAATTGTTGATGTTCATATTAGTCATCTTAGGGAAAAGCTTGAAGATGAACCGAAAAGACCTAAGTTAATTAAAACGGTTCGTGGAATCGGATATAAATTAGAGGGGTCGGCATGAAAGGAATAAGTGATCGAAAGGCGTTAATCGTCTATACATTAATTGGTGTCATATTTATATTAGTTTTAGGTGTATTATTTGTTCAAGTCGCTAAGCATTACGTCATTAATGCATATGAAGAACAATTAAAGTATGATACTGATTTCGTGGCTGACGATCTCGACCTTAACATACATACGACTTTAGAAAGGCAACAACAATTGGAGAGATATTCAGACTCCTTTCCAATTGATTTAGTGTTGTATCAACGTCAATCTCAAGAATATTTACATACTTTTAACCGTAACGAAACGATCACGTTGAATGAAATTATTAATCGACAATTTGAAACAGAGGAGACAACTCTTCTTAACTCTCGGTTAGTTGAATCAAGAAATTTAAATGATGAATTGCGATTAGTGGTGATTTCTGATGAGCTACCGATTCGATACTTAGAAACGACTTTATGGTCAATCGTGGTTATTCTCTCTTTATTAGTTGGCTTTTTTGTTTGGGGATTTGGAAATCGTTTATATGAAAATTATGTCACACCTATACGGAAAGCATCTGATACAGCGAAAGAATTAGCAGATGGTAATTATAAGGCTAGAATTCATGATGCACCTTATGGGATTGTGTCTGAATTGAGCCAATCGATCAATAGATTAGCTCGTAACCTTGAATCTATTACGTCAAAATATAGAAATCAAAATGATCGATTAAAGACGGTTGTCAACAATATGGAAAGTGGGTTACTTTTAATTAACGAAAAAGGGTTAACAAGACTTGCTAATGAACCATTTGTGAAAAATTTTACGAATCAAACTTCTATTGTAGGTGAAATTTATTATGATGTTATTGAAAATAAAGTGTTAAATGATGCTTTACAAGAAGTCATCTTTATGGAACGAAAGAAGCAGTTGACAGTAGAAACAGAACAAGGTAATTATTTTGAGGTGTATTTAGCTCCCATTCGTAATAACGAGGAAACTTGGAAAGGTGTCGTCGTTGTTTGTCACGACATTACTAAGATCAAACAGTTGGAAAACATTCGTAAGGATTTTGTAGCCAATGTTTCTCACGAACTTCGAACTCCGATTACGTCTATTCAAGGTTTTGTTGAGACATTATTAGATGGTAACCAACATGATGAGGAGATTGTGAAGAAGTTTTTACGGATAATGGATAAAGAAACCAAACGGTTAAATAAATTAATTCAGGATTTATTAGATTTATCGACCATTGAAAAAGATGATTTTACGTTAACGAGAACCCATTTTGCTGCGTCAGAATTAATGAATGAAATTCATCAAGTAGTAGAGAAAAGTCTTCAAGATAAAGAACTTTCAGCAGACATAGAAGTAGAAGACGGGTTACAAGTTTACGCTGATTATAACCGAATATATCAACTTGTTTTAAATTTATATTCCAATGCGATTCAGTATACACCTGAAGGAGGTCAGATTCGATGGAAAGTGTCATTACAAGACGGGTATGTGAGGTTACAAATTAGTGATACAGGGATTGGAATACCTAAGAGAAGCCAAGGCCGAATTTTTGAACGATTTTACCGAGTCGATCAAGATCGTAGTCGCCAAACTGGAGGGACAGGACTTGGGCTTTCTATCGTCAAACATATTGTGGAAGCTCATGAAGGTATGATTGACTTAGAAAGTGAAGAAGGCCAAGGGACAACTATAACCGTTTCCATTCCTCAGCATATTTAATTTGTTATAATAGATTAAAAGCCAATTAAAGAGGTGTTTTTCGTTGTCTAAAGAAGAAATTGTACTTATAGATGGAAATAGTGTGTTATATCGAGCCTTTTTTGCTCTTCCGTTATTGAGTAATGATAGTGGTGTACATACCAATGCCGTCTATGGATTTACTAATATGTTATTAAAAATCTTAGAGGATAAAGACCCAAGCCATATTTTAGTGGCATTTGATGCAGGTAAAACAACATTTCGTCATGAAACTTATCAAGATTATAAAGGCGGTCGACAAAAGACTCCCCCTGAACTTTCAGAACAATTTCCAGTTATGCGCGAGATATTGGACGCATTAGGAGTTAAACATTATGAGTTACCGCAATACGAAGCGGATGATATTATCGGCACGATTTCTAAGCAAGCACAAGAAGATCAAAAACGTACGTTTATTTATTCAGGTGATAAAGATTTACTACAATTAGCATCTGAACATGTCACAGTAGGGGTGACTCGAAAAGGTATTACTGATATTGATGAATACACACCAGATCAAGTTAAAGAAAAGATGGGTGTGACGATTGATCAAATTATTGATTTGAAAGCACTTATGGGAGATAAATCTGATAATATCCCTGGTGTTCCAGGCGTAGGTGAGAAGACAGCTGTAAAATTGCTCAATCAGTTTGGTACGCTTGAAAACCTTTATGACAACATTGAAGAAGTGAGCGGTAAAAAGTTAAAAGAGAATTTAATTAACCATAAAGAAGATGCATTCATGAGTAAAGAACTTGTCACGATCAACCGTCAATCTCCAATAGATGTTAAAGTGAATGATTTAGCTTATGATGGGTATCAATCAAGAGATGTCATTGAGCTTTTTAAACAATATGGATTTAAGTCTTTAATGGGCCGAATTGAAGGTGAAGAGGAAGAAGTTGAACGTGAGGATGTAAGTTTTGAAAAAGTAGATGAGTTTTCTGAAGAAATGGTTAGTCCTCATGAGAATTATTTGATTATGGAAATGTTAGTCGAAAACTATCATAACGGTGAAATTTTAGGTTTTTCATTAATTAATGATCATGGAAATTATTTTATCCCAACTGATGTTGCCTTGAATTCAAAGGCGTTTAAATCATGGCTAGAGAATGAAAAAAGCCCTAAGATTGTCGCTGATACTAAACGCTTAAAGGTTGCTTTAATGTGGCGCGGTCTGGATTTGAAAGGTGTTCAATTTGATTTAATATTAGCTTCATATATTGTGAATCCATCTAACAGTAACCATGACATCCCTTCTATTGCTCAAGGTTATGGTTTAACGGATGTATCTTATGATGAAGAAGTTTATGGTAAAGGAGCTAAGCAAACGATTCCTGAAGAGGATCCCTTGTCAGAACATATTGTTCGAAAAGGGATTGCTGCCAGAAAACTATACCCTACCTTAAAGGAAGAACTGGAGAAAAACGAACAAGAAAAGCTTTTTTATGAACTTGAGATGCCACTTTCTCTCATTTTAGCTGAGATGGAATATAAGGGAGTTCATGTTGATGTTGATCGTTTAGAACAAATGCAACAAGATTTAAGTGAGCGACTTGATAAGATTGAAGATGACATTTATGAATTAGCAGGACAATCTTTTAATATTAATTCTCCTAAACAATTAGGAAAGATTCTATTTGAAGAATTAGGCTTACCTGTCATTAAGAAGACTAAGACTGGTTATTCTACGTCAGCAGATGTATTAGAAAAACTCCAGCACGAACATGAAATTGTAGAACAGATATTACACTATCGTCAGCTTGGAAAGTTACAATCGACTTATATTGAAGGGTTATTAAAAGTTGTTCATGACAACACTCATAAAATTCATACTCGATTTAATCAAGTATTAACTCAAACAGGACGGTTAAGTTCGATTGATCCGAACTTGCAAAACATTCCGATTCGACTTGAAGAAGGTAGGAAAATTAGACAAGCTTTCATACCTTCTAAAGATGATTACGTCATGATGGCTGCTGATTATTCACAGATTGAACTCCGCGTTTTGGCTCATATCGCTAACGATGAAAAGTTAATATCTGCTTTTAATGAAGGAAAAGATATTCATACTCAAACGGCGATGGATGTGTTCAATGTTAAAGAAGATGAAGTAGACTCGTTGATGAGACGTCACGCGAAGGCGGTTAACTTTGGAATTGTATATGGAATTAGCGATTATGGTTTAAGTCAGAGCTTAGGGATTACTCGAAAAGAAGCCGATCAATTCATTAAAAAATACTTTGAAAGTTTTCCTGGTGTTAAAGCCTATATGGACGATATTGTGCAACAAGCTAAGCATGAAGGCTATGTTGAAACGATTATGAAACGTCGCCGTTACTTGCCTGATATCACAAGCAGGAATTTTAATAAACGTAGTTTTGCTGAACGTACGGCTATGAATACTCCGATTCAAGGAAGTGCGGCTGATATTATTAAAAAAGCAATGCTTGATGTAAAAGAGAAATTAGAGTCTTCAGATTTACAAGCTAGTTTATTACTTCAAGTTCATGACGAACTGATTTTTGAAGTGGCCAAAAGTGATATAGATGCCTTAACTGAATTAGTTAAAGAAGCTATGGAAAATACTGTTAAGTTAAAAGTGCCATTACTTGTTGAAGCTGAATATGGAACAACATGGTATGATGCCAAATAAGGGAAGGTTATTGTGATGCCAGAATTACCTGAGGTTGAAACCGTAAGAAGAACTTTAGAACCGATTATTAAGGGGAAAAAAATTAAAGATGTCATTATTCATTACGCGGGAATCATTAAAGAACCTAATGATTCACTGGCTTTTAAACATCGCATTATTGGTCAAAAGTTTACACAAGTCGATCGTTTGGGTAAATTTTTAATCTTTCATTTATCAGATGATCGTTTAGTTTCCCACTTAAGAATGGAAGGAAAATATGGAGTTTATGAGCATAGTGAACCATTAGAGCCTCATACACATATCATTTTTCAATTAGATGATGGGAAGGAACTAAGGTATCGTGATGTCCGAAAATTTGGAACGATGCATCTAAAAGAACCTAGTCATTTATTATCTACACCACCTTTAAATAAATTAGGTGTTGAGCCATTTAGTGAGCATTTTACGTCGGAATATTTATTCCAGAAATTAAGGAGAACAACACGGAGAATAAAGCCGGCGTTACTTGATCAAGCGATCGTAACAGGGTTAGGTAATATATATGTTGATGAAGTGCTTTATAAGAGTCATATTCACCCTGAACGGATTGCGAATACCATTACATTTGAAGAAGCTAAGATGTTACAGCAACATACTGTTCAAGTATTACAAGAAGCCGTTGAACATGGTGGTTCATCGATTCGTTCCTATTTGAATAGTTTAGGAGAAGTCGGATTATTTCAGCTAAGAATATCTGTTTATGGAAAAGAAGGCGAGTCATGCCCATCATGTGATACAACAATAGAAAAGATTAAAGTCGGGGGAAGAGGGACACATTTTTGTCCTAAATGCCAGCCAGCCCCTAATTAACACACGTTTTAAGCTTCTTTCATAAGATAGGTTGAATCCTTATGGAAGGAGCTTTTTATTTTGAATCACCTATGGATTGTCATGCTCTTACTAAGTTTTGCAGTAAGTTTTGATAGTTATTTTTTTGGATTTACTTATAGTTTAAAATCCATTAAAGTAAAGAAAACGACTTATATCATTATATCTCTTGTAACATCTGGAAGTTTTTTAACTGGTTATTTGTTAGGAGATTTACTGGAATTAATGATTCCTAAGATGGCTGAATATCTAGGGGGATTGGTTTTTGTACTGATAGGCTGTTATATCGTTTGGCAATGGGTTGATGAACAACGAGAGAAAATACGACAGTACTATCAACAAGAAACGGTCCGTTTTAATCTAAAAACTTTATGGCTTGTTTTGAAAAAGCCCCAAATGGCAGATATAGACCATTCTGGAACCATTTCTGGTAAGGAATCTTTTATTGTTGCATTAGCTTTGTCATTAGATTCATTTGGAAGCGGGGTAGGCTCAGCTTTTACCATGCTACCTTATTTTTTAACTGCGGGTCTTATTGGAGTTTGCTCAATGATTTTCTTAGGGTTAGGTTCATTAACAGGGAGAGTTTTAACAAAGTATAAGTGGATGCACCAGTTATCCTTTTTGCCAGGGATTATATTTATTATGTTAGGAATCTGGAATATTACGAAGTAGGTGATGTTATGTCATTAATTATTGGATTAACAGGTAGTATTGCAACAGGTAAGTCAACCGTCTCAAATATGTTTAAAGCATGGGAGATTCCTGTCGTAGATGCTGATCAAATAGCTCGAGAGGTTGTTGAGCCCGGTAAGCCAGCATATCAAAAAATAGTTGAACACTTTGGAAAAAAAGTGTTATACGATAATGGAACATTAAATCGGAAAAAACTTGGAGAAATTGTATTTGGTAATGATGAAGAGAGAAAGAAGTTAAACAGCTTTATTCATCCAGAAATACGCAAGGAAATGGTTAGACAAAGGGAAGAATATGTATCAGCCGGAGAATCGGCTGTCGTGTTGGACATCCCTCTTTTGTTTGAAAGTAAGCTTTTTGATTATGTGGACAAGGTCTTAGTTGTTTATGTAGATCCAGAAATTCAGCTTGAACGACTCATGGAGCGCGATGGTTCAGACAAAGAAGAAGCATTAAGTCGGATACAATCCCAAATTCCAATCACTGAGAAGAAGGAACGAGCAGATGCAATCGTGGATAACACTGGTACGATTGAAAATAGTAAAGAACAATTAAAAGAAATTCTTCTAAATTGGGGTATTGAACATAAATATCTATAAAAATAGTAACATTTTTTAATTATACTCCCCTATAATATAACAAATGTGTTATACTAATGTCGTTAAAAATAATTTAAAGTGTAACACATATAGTTTTGGGAGGTTATGATAATGACAACACGCATTGCTATTAATGGTTTTGGTCGAATTGGTCGTATGGTTTTTCGCAAAGCAATTAAAGATAAAGAACTTGAAGTAATTGCTATAAACGCTAGTTACCCAACAGAAACATTAGCACACTTAATTAAATATGATTCTGTACATGGACACTTTGATGGAGACGTCACTTATAATGAAGAAGAAATTATAGTAGACGGTCACCGTGTATTAAAAGTATCCAACCGTAATCCGTTAGAATTGCCATGGGCAGATTTAAATATTGATCTTGTTATAGAAGCAACTGGTAAATTTAAAACAAAAGAGTCGGCTTCTCAACATATTACAGCAGGTGCAAAACGCGTTATTATTTCAGCTCCTGGTAAAGAAGTTGACCGTACCATTGTTATGGGAGTTAACGAAAAAGATTTTAATCCAGAAACAGATGAAGTCATCTCGAATGCTTCATGTACCACAAACTGTCTTGCACCAGTCGTAAAAGTATTAAATGATCAATTTGGAATTCAAGAAGGACTTATGACAACTGTTCATTCATTTACCAATGATCAAAAGAACTTAGATAATCCACACAAAGATTTGCGACGTGCTCGTGGATTAACACAATCGATTATTCCAACATCAACTGGTGCCGCAAAAGCGATTAACGAAGTGTTACCTGAATTAAAAGGACGTCTGCATGGCATGGCGTTACGTGTACCTACTCCAAATGTTTCATTAGTAGATTTAGTCGTTGATTTAAATCAAGATGTGACAGCAGAAGAAGTTAACCAAGCGTTTTATAATGCAATGGAAGGCGATATGGCTGGGATTATTTCAATTAATGATGAACCACTTGTGTCAGTCGATTACACGACTTCACCTTATTCATCAATTGTGGATGGCCTGTCTACGATGGTGATGGGGAGCCGTAAAGTTAAAGTATTAGCTTGGTATGATAATGAGTGGGGTTACTCTTGCCGAATTGTTGATTTAGCTAAATACGTCTCACAAGATATTAAAAATGGTCAGATGACTATTTAAAATAGAGGACTGTCCCAAAAGTCATATAATGTGACTTGAAGGGGCAGTTTTTTTATAATTTAATTTCGCTTCAGGTGGACACTTTCCGCGGGCACGACCTCAACTTTCCAAAGTTCACGTGGTTCATTTTGGGTGATTTCGGCTCGTGCTGTTCCAGCAGAAGTCGCCATCTTTCTCTCATTTAATCTTTTTTACAAGGATTTTGGACTGCTTTTTTAAAGATTTTGTTTACGGTTAAATAATCACCATTTCTTTAAGTTCCTTCAATAAATATTATATATTCCATTTTATTAATACACATTTATTCAAGCTATTAGGTCTTCATAATTCTTTATGAATACACGGCTATATTATTCTCAAACATATAAGAAATTTGTTATACTAATATGAAGGTATCGATTATTGAACGTCTAATGGAGGAAATAAAATCATGCGTTGCCCTAACTGTGATGCTAAAAACACAAGAGTATTAGATTCCAGACCAATCGATGAAGGCCGATCGATTCGACGACGAAGAGAATGTGAATCTTGTCATTATCGCTTTACAACATTTGAACGTGTAGAAGAAATTCCATTAATTGTTGTAAAAAAAGAAGGAACTCGCGAAGAATTTAATCGCGAAAAGTTAAAAAGAGGTTTAATTAAGGCATGCGAAAAGCGACCAGTATCAATTGAAGAGATTGAACGAATAGCATTTGATGTAGAAAAAGAACTACGAAATCAAGGGAATTCAGAGATCATAAGTGAAGATATTGGCGAGTTAATTATGGATCGTTTAGCTGAAGTAGATGAAGTTGCTTATGTCAGATTTGCTTCAGTTTATCGTCAATTTAAAGATATTAATGTCTTTATGAATGAGTTAAATGAAATGATAAGTAAAAATAAAAAGTAATAGGGAGTACGAGGTGTAACACATGAATGATCGTATCCGGCATCTTTTGCCTAATGACCGAATGAAAATTTTTCAAAAAGAGCCTTTTTATGAAGATGCTGAGACCGTTCTAACGCTATTATATCAACCACTCATTACAATAAAAGGCGTAGCGGTTTTTCAAGCTTTATGGAAAGAATCTGCCTACCAACAACCTCAAACTTCGATCTCCCATCACCAAATGATGAACATGTTAAACATGACACTGGATGATTTTTATGAAGCCAGAAAGAGTCTTGAAGCCATTGGGCTCCTCCATTCTTACAAAGAAGAGGGAAGCTATCGGACATTATATTATATCTTACAAAAACCATATTCGGCTAAAGGGTTCTTTGAAGATCCGATGTTATCAGTATTATTAGAGCATCACATAGGACGCGATTCTTATCAACGTTTGAAAAAACGTTTAAATAAGGGGATTCAGTTACCATCAAATGTACAATCTGTCACGCATTCATTTGATGATGTATTTACAATGGTTCCCCAAGAAAAAGTTACTGAAGTTATTCCGAATGAACCAACTGAATCTAATGCTATAGAAACAAAATTACCGCTTGAATGGCTTCATAAAATGTTAACACAGCAAAAAATTCAGGCACAATCTATTTTGACGCCATCTAATATTGAATATATTGAAAAAATGATCAAAATCTATGACGTGGACTTTTTAGAGTTAGAAAAGGCTCTGATTTGGGCCGTTAATGAACAACAAGAGTTTGATTGTAAAGAGTTCCAAGATATGTGTAAAGATATCTTTTATAAAAAACATGGAAGTGTACCACCTAGACTTTATAACAAAGGACAGACCTCTACTCAAGAGCCAAATGAGGTCAAACAACAGCCATCTTCTAATCAGAAGCCAAAAACAAAAGAAGAACAATTAATTGAGCGCTTTAATTCTATTTCACACAGAGAATTATTAGAAGATTTATCTTCCTCTGGTCGAGCTTCAATGAAAGAAATAGATATGATCACCTCAATTATGGAAGAACATGGCTTGTCACAACCCGTTATGAATGTGTTGGTTGATTATGTGTTAAAACGTAATCAAAATAAATTATCTAAAAACTATATTGAAACGATAGCAGCCCATTGGAGCCGTGAAGATATATCAACCGCAAAAGAAGCCATGAATATAGCCAAACGCGAACATCATATGTATGAGACTTGGAAGCAGAAAAAGAATCAAAACCAAAAGAAACAGCAACGTTCTAAGGAAGTTTTACCAAAGTGGTTTGAAGAAGAGCGTAAACAGAAAAAACAAACGTCTCCATCTCAAAAACAAGGTTCTAATCAAGGGGATGTTCAGAAGAAGCGTGAAGAGTTAGAAGCTTTCATTAAAAATTATTCTAAAACGAAGCATTAAGGGTGAAAAGGATGGAATCTATTCAATCAGCATTAAACCGATGGATGAAAGGAAAAGAAAGTTTTCAAAAATCAATGCAGCAAATGCGTGAAGAGGTCTTATCGTCTAAAGATGTCCAAGCTTTTTTAAACCAACATCCGGAATTAACAGGCGAACAAATAAATAAACAACTGATCAAACTTTATGAATATGATATTCAATCTAAGGCGTGTGAGAAATGTCCATCCTTAGAAGAATGTCGGAATGTAGTTTCAGGGTATGTGCCTGAAATCAGTTTAGAAAATGACCGAATAAAGTTAAGGTACCACGAATGCCCTCGTCAAGAGAAGCATTTAGAGGAAGTGGAAAAGCGTAAATTTGTTCAAAGTTTACACATGCCAAGAGAAATTCATGAAGCGTCTTTTGATAAAATTTACTTAGAAGATGAAACGAGACTTGATGTATTTGCTAGAGTAAAATCGTTTTATGACCAAGCCCAAGAAGAACTGCCAAGTAAAGGTTTGTATCTATATGGGAAATTTGGTGTTGGTAAGACCTATATGTTAGCAGCATTAGCGAATGCTTTAGCCGAACTCAGAATTGATACTTACTTCATTTATATGCCTGAATTGGTTCGTGAAATGAAAGCATCCATCAACGATTCATCCATTAATGATAAAATCGATCGGTTCAAAAACGCTTCAGTGTTAATCTTAGATGATATGGGAGCAGAGTTTTCGTCTGCATGGTTCAGAGATGAAGTGTTGGGAGCTATTTTACAATATCGTATGATGGAAAGACTGCCTGTCTTCTTCACGTCTAATTATTCAACTGATGAATTGGAATCTATTTTATCCCAGTCCGGTAAAGGGAATCATGAACAGTTAAAAGCTGCACGTATTTTGGAACGTATTAGACAGGTTAGCCAACCAGTTGAAGTGGTTGGTGAAAACTATCGAGAATAGAGAAAGTTAAAAAAGAGGCTTAGATTTTTCTAAGTCTCTTTATAATTGTGTGCCCGGCATGGGCTATAACTTGGTGGTGAAAGTCCACTACAGGCCTGGCAGTAGGAACTGTTAGCTAATGGCAAGGGTGTCCACCGTGAGGTGGAATCTGAAGGAAGCCTAAGGCAAAATCCTGAACTGACGAACAGAAACTGTATATAAGGCTGAATTGGAACGGATGAGTTTGCATTACAAAACGAAGTCCTATACTGCACGAATTCCATACAGTAAATACAGCAGTTATATGGGAGGAAGGTTATAGCTCTTACCCGGGGAGGTCTTGCAAGGGTTCCCGACAAGAGGGAAGAAATTTTCCACAGGAACAATCACGGCAGTGATGCTGTGATGAATTGTAAGAA
>NZ_FOES01000041.1 GCF_900110685.1 Piscibacillus halophilus | reverse complement strand
ACCAATGGGTTAGACGTAGGATTAGACAAATTATTTGGAAGCGATGGAAAAAGGTTAAAACAAGATATAAAAGTCTTGTTCAGCTTAAAATACCAAAACAAAAAGCTTGGGAATGGGCTAATACAAGGAAGGGATATTGGTGCATAGCATGTAGCCATATACTTCACAGAGCTATTAACAATAAAATTCTCGAGAAAGCTGGTCTAAAAGACTTGAACCAACTTCTCGAGAAAGCACACTCAAACTATTGAACCGCCGTATACGGAACCGTACGTACGGTGGTGTGAGAGGTCGGAGGTTAATCACCTCCTCCTACTCGATTTACGTATATTTTACTCAAAGCATTGGGTAGCTTATAATAGAGTGTCAAACATTGAAGAAAAGTTGGTAGATCTAAATGTCTAAACGTAAAAATAATGGGTCTAAAAAAAGACCTCATAAACCTAATCAACAAGTTAAAAAACAAAATAGACCAAACACATCGGGCAACCAAGGCGGAGGTAAGAAAAGTACAATAGTTGAAGTCACTTGTCAGGGTCTTACTAATGAAGGTAAAGGAATTATTCAATGGGATGGGAAGCAACTAGAAGTCGAACAGTTACTTCCTGGGGAAACGGCTGAAGTGGCCATTTATAAAAAAGGCCGTTTTTTCAATGCGGAGCTGAAACGACTGATTCAAACGTCAGGTGATCGGGTTCAACCACCATTTAAGGATCACGAGAGTGGTGGTTGTCAGATTCAACATATGAAATATGAGGCACAAGCACGTTTCAAACAAAAGGTTGTCGATGATCTGATGAAGCCTTTTGGTAAGCCAAACCCTATCATAACGATGGACCATCCATATGATTACCGAAATAAAAATGTGATGACATTTGGTTTGAATAAAAAGCGACAAATCATTAGCGGACTTTACGCACCCAATTCGCATCGAATCATCCCAATGAAGGGTTCCATTATTCATGACCCGAAAGCAGATGAAATTATCCAAACAGTCACGGAATTAGCTAAGTCATTTAAACTACAACCTTATAACGAAGATACTGGTCAAGGCTTTTTACGACACGTGATGGTAAAGGTCGGTAAAAAAAGTGGAGAGATTATGGTCGTCATAGTGGCAGCTAATCCGATGTTTAAGGGTAAGAAAAACTTCGTGAAAGCATTAAGAAAAGAGCACCCAGAAATCTCAACAATTCTGCTGAACATTAACAACAGAAACGACAGCATGGTGCTTGGCGATCAAGAAAAAGTTTTATTTGGCAAAGGAACTATCACAGACACGCTATGTGGCTTGGAGTTCGAAATCTCAGCGAAGTCCTTTTATCAAATTAACCCAGTCCAAACCGAAAAACTTTATAACGAGGCCATTGAGATGGCGGAACTCACTGGCAAGGAAAAAGTGGTGGATGCTTACTGCGGGATTGGTACCATTGGCCTTGTCGCAAGTAAAGCAGCTGGAAAGGTTATAGGTGTCGAGCTAAATAAAGACGCGGTTCGGGATGCGATTCGAAACTCTAAGCGTAACAATATACAGAATGCACGATTCTATCAAGCTGATGCTGGCGAGTACATGTCTCAACTAGCAGCACAAGGTGAGCATATAGATGTCGTCTTTTTAGATCCACCTCGAAGTGGTAGTGACGAAGCATTCTTATCTAGTTTAGTAAAACTAAAACCGTCTCGCGTCGTGTACATCTCCTGTAACCCTGAGACGCAAGCGCGTGACTTAAAGTACTTAGTGAAAAAAGGGTATGAAGTTAAAAGAATGCAACCTGTGGATATGTTCCCTCAGACAAGCCATATAGAGTCGATCGCACTTTTAACGAGATAAGCATAAGCTTTTGCATATTTTTCTAGTTGAATTTCCTTGCACTTTTTGCTTATTGCTATTACATTATATAATGGCTGAATGATTACACAAATGATTGAGAAGATATATAGTCATGATTTGTAAGGAAAGGGTTCGAAATATGATGAAAGAAAATTTTTGGCATGAGCTACCCAAACCATTTTTTGTGCTTGCGCCAATGGAAGCTGTGACAGACGTTGTGTTTCGTCATGTCATAAGTGAAGCGGCTAGACCAGATGTGTTCTTTACAGAGTTTACGAATACCGAAAGTTATTGCCATCCAGAAGGGCGAAATAGCTTGCGTGGGCGTTTAACGTATACAGAAGACGAACAACCAATTGTGGCTCATATTTGGGGAGATAAACCTAAATACTTCCGTGAAATGAGTATTGGGATGGCAGAAATGGGCTATCGTGGAATAGATATTAACATGGGTTGTCCTGCACCAAATGTGGCAACGAAAGGAAAAGGTTGTGGATTGATTCGCCGTCCAGATGTTGCTGCTGATATTATCCAGGCAGCCAAAGCTGGTGGTCTACCTGTCAGTGTTAAAACAAGACTTGGTTATTCAAGAGTGGATGAATGGTACGATTGGTTGAAACATTTGTTTGAACAGGATATTGTTAACCTTTCGATCCATCTTCGAACGAAAAAGGAAATGAGTAACGTTTCTGCGCATTGGGAGCTAATCCCCGAGATTAAGAAGCTTCGAGACGAAGTAGCACCTCAAACATTGCTGACTATCAACGGTGATATCCCTGATCGTCAGAAAGGGCTTGAACTCGTCGATCAATATGGTGTTGATGGCGTTATGATCGGGAGAGGAGTTTTTCATAATCCTTTTGCGTTTGAAAAAGAGAAGAAAGAGCACACCAGTGAGGAATTGCTCGATCTTCTTAGACTACAGCTCGATCTTCATGACAAGTATTCAGAAGAGCTGGAACCACGTGTCTTTAAACCACTTCGCCGATTCTTCAAAATATACGTTAAAGGATTCCGAGGGGCGAGTGAGTTAAGAAACAAACTGATGAGCACAGAGTCGACAGACGAAGTGCGCGAATTGCTAGATGCTTATACGAGTCATAAAGATCAACCAGTTAGTTAATCAAAAAATAAAGAGTTAATGGATATAAGTGAAGAAAGGCAGATGATTCTGTCTTTCTTTTTTTGTTCCCACTAATAAAAATGAATGATTATCCATTATGTGTTAAGCTAAAATAAATCAGAAAATTTTGTGATTGTTTTATTGAGTCGTATTAATACTGGCCGCATGGCCGGACTCCTGATACAGAGAAGAGGGATTGGATGAATCGGCAAAGGTTAATTCATAAGTTTGATAAACAGGCAAAAAAATATGATGAACGACGAAATAATGATTTTGCTTATAAGTATCGTAAAAGGATTTTTCAAGAAGCAGAAGGAAAGGTTCTGGAAGTTGCCATTGGTTCTGGACTTAATTTTCCTTTCTATAGTAGGGACGTTAAACTGACAGGATTGGATTTTAGTCAGGAAATGTTGAAAGTAGCACAGAATGCAGCCAAAAATTTTCCTTTTGAAGCGACATTTATGAAAGATGATGTTGAATCGATTGAATTTAACGCAAACAGTTTTGATACGATTGTGTCTTCGGCAAGTTTATGTGCCTATCAAGAACCAGTCAACGTGCTAAATAATTTTCAGAAATGGTGTAAGCCAGAAGGGAAAATACTTTTGTTGGAGCATGGAATTAGTACAAACAAAACAGTAGCATGGTTGCAAAAATTCTTGGATCCTTTAGCACTAAAGCTAGTAGGGTGTCCAGAACAGACATATTTCCGAACTTGTTAAAAAATCTAATTTAAAACTCATTAGGGAAGAACGTTACTTGGCTGGTTATTTATATCTAATATGGGCTAAGCCATAATTTATCATTAAAAATCTATAAACTAAGGTAACGAAAAGAACTGTAGACACATTCTTTTCGTTGACAATCAATTATGTGAACTTGAATTAATTTAGTTGATGATCTTTCAAAGTCCGTCGAGTTAACTCTATAAAAGATTGCAAAGGAATGGTCAGTTGTTTATCTTTATGCCAAGCAATCTGAGTGAAAAAGGGAGGAACGGTTTGCTCCCATTTGAGTTCTTTCATCCTGCCAGCCTCAAGATCTCGTTCTACTACCATGGCTGGTAATAAAGCTACTCCTAGTTCCGCCATTACACATTGTTTGATCGCTTCTATACTTACAAATTCAAACTTATTAGAAGGAAAAACATCAGCTTCTCGTAAAGCCTCTTCTAAAATCGTACGATAAGAGCATCCTTGATCGGTTAAAAGTAAGGTTTCATGTTCCAAGTTTTTAGTGGAGACTTTAGCTTTACTGGCTAAGGGATGCTTGGGTGAAGCGACAAGCTTCATATCATCCTGAATAAGAGTTTCCATAGTTAGTGAGTCACTTGGTTTAACCACATCCATGATGAAAGCAACATCAAGATTTCCTTTCAGTAATTGTTCTTTAGCCATTTCATCAGAATGAGCAGGTTTAAAAACCAGTTTGACATTAGGAAACTGATGTTTAAATTCTTTGAGTAATGGTGGAAGACGGTATGTACATTGGCTTTCCTGCGCTCCAATGACAAGAGTTCCTGAAGGCTCTTGAATCCCACTGGTTACCAATTTTGCTTCCTCTGAAAGTGTGATCATTTTCTCTGCATAATCTTTAAATTGCCTTCCGGATTCAGTTAAATATAATTTCTTCCCTAATCGCTCAAATAATTTCGTGTCAAGTTCTTTTTCAAGGGATTTAATTTGTGCTGTTACACTTGATTGAGCAAAGTTGAGGATCTTTGCTGTTTCTGTGAAGTTTAAATTCTCAGCGGCGATTTTAAAAGTAATCAGTTGTTTAATCTCCAATGAAGCCACCTCCATCAATCGAAATTTTTGATTGTTTTAATCGAAATAATCATCTTTATTGATTTATTATTCCATTATAAGATATGAGTAACCAAACAACAAATTAACAAAAGGAGCGAAAAGGATGAAAGTTGGAGTTATTTATGGAGGAACCAGAACAAACGGTAATACGGAGACTTTAACCGAACAGGTTATTCAAGATTTACCTGTGGAGAAAATATATTTAAAGGATTATGACATTAAACCAATTGAAGATCAGCGACATGACCCAAGTGGATTTAAGGAAGTAGAGGATGATTATAACGATGTGATTGATCGAGTCCTAAGTTATGACATTCTCATTTTCGCAACACCTATTTATTGGTTTAGCATGTCTGGCACCATGAAATTATTTATTGATCGCTGGTCACAAACATTAAAAGATCCTAATTATCCTGGTTTTAAAGGTGTCATGTCTTCTAAAAAAGCTTATGTCATTGCGGTAGGTGGAGATAACCCATTAATAAAAGGACTGCCTATGATTGAACAGTTTCAGCACATTTTTAATTTTATAGGAATTTCCTTTGAAGGATATGTGCTTGGGAAAGGGAATCAACCTGGTGAAATTCAACAAGATGAACAAGCATTGGCTGTTGCGAATCAAATTCATAGTACTTTAAAACAACAAGTTAATAAATGACTATTGAAATAGTTAGTGGGAATTAAGCGGTGGGCATTTTCTTAGAAGAAAAATGTTTTCTTTTTGTCGTTTGCAAATTGAAGTGGAGTTTTCGCAAATAAAGATGTTATTTTTCCAAATAGGCTATTACGACTTACAACTAAAATCTAGATTCATCCAAGTAAAACCTTCAATCTCGCAAATTGAAGACCTTTTTTTCCAAATGACTAATCAAAATTTCCAAATAAGGTTGCGCACGATAAAACGGACTTATAGATTAATCATCCATAAGTCCGTTTAACTTATTATTTACTTTTTTTAACGATGGGAACCCAGATTTCATGGATGTTTTCTTGATTACTTAGTATTTCAGGGCCGCCTTGATGCTCAAATTCAGAAGAAGGGAACCATTCTTGATATATTCTTTCCCAGGTTTCTTGAACATTCAACCAATCACCTTCAACCTCGAAAACTGCCTATTGAGTTTTAGGTACTTCTAATAGATCATAAGGTGATTCAATCTCTTTGGTGGTTGCTACTCCAAAATAATAATCGATAGACCCATTTTTATCAGTGTCTGGCATCTCTTCATAGTTAATAACAATATGAGAGATGCCGTTCGGATCGATGTTGTTATATTGTTTTAATTCATTTAATGTTTCCTTATCGACATTTTTCCATAATCGATTGACCTCTGGATCCACATCATTCTCATAGACCCTCATTTTCTTTTTAATGCCAATGATCTTAAATGCTTCCTTATCAATTAATTTAACATTCATTTCTTCTACTCCTTTGACAATGATTTGGAAGGTCATTTTCGGATATGATTTTAAAAGTTGATAGTCTTGTTTTGCTGCTGACGGTTTCACACCATGAATATCGTGGAAAGCTCGTGCAAAGGAATTCGGGGAAGTATACCCATAATCCATAGCAAGGTCTATAATGCGTTTATTCGTATGCTTTAATTCGATGGCTGCTAAAGTCATTCGACGTCTTCTAATATAAAGAGAAAGTGGTACACCTGCTAAAGTTGAAAACATGCGTTTAAAATGAAATTCAGAGCACTGAGCTAGTTGAGAAACTTTTTGATAATCAATGTTTTCCTTCAAATGATCTTCAATGTATTCGATGGCTGCATTCATATTCTGTAATGAACTCATTCCGATGACCTCCTTTGACTTCATCATAAAATAGAAAAAGACATGAATCTTAACTATCTGTGCCTAAAAATGTGTGGTTCATCTATAACTCTAGATTTAAAAGTGCTGTTGACACATATTTAATAAGGTGTATATAATACTTTTATATATTTTAAACGTTAAGGAGGATTATTAAAAAGTGACGCATGCTATGAGACTACGATTCCCAACTTTGAACCAGTAATTAAATATGGTCCAATGACTCTGTCTGTGAAACAGAGTATATGGGAGTAGTCTGTCCTTTTTTAATAATCTTCATTTCAAATACTATGATTTCATGTGAAGAAAGGCGGATCATTCTGTCTTTCTTTATTTTTTTATTTGCCCATTTATGAAGGGTTATTTGTGATAAGAAATCTATTTGGTCGGATTGTCATATTCCTTTTACTTAAATCACAGACAGAGGTCTGTGATTTTTTTGTTTTAATAGATAGGGGGAATTTTGATGATGATGTTACTTTTCTTTTGATACGAGTTTTGTTTATTAAACAAAACTCGTATCGATCCTAGCTATCGATACGAAATGATTACGATTTCGGGAGGTAGCCAAGATGGAAAAAATCTGTTTTGAATTAGAAAATGTTGAAGTAAATTATTTGGATAAAGAAATATTGAAGATTGACCGATTAGCTATACACCAATTTGATCGTATAGGGATTGTTGGGAAAAATGGGGCTGGTAAAAGTACTTTAATAAAGTTGCTTGCAGGTGAAGTTCAACCGACAAATGGCCATGTTGAAACTCATGTAGGTTTTGGTTATTTTGAACAAGTGGACGCTCCGGGTAACTATGAAGCAGATCCGAAGTTATTAGGAAAATTAAATATACAAAACGAAGTTAAAAGTGGTGGGGAACAAACAAGATTGAAACTTGCCCAATTATTGACGGATTATCACGAAGCCTTATTAATTGATGAACCAACGACACATTTAGATCAAGATGGGATTTTATATTTGCTAGATGAATTGCGTTATTACTATGGTGCCTTAGTGTTGATTAGTCATGACCGAACTGTACTAGATGAACTCGTCACAACCATTTGGGAAGTGAATGAAGGTCAGGTCAATGTCTATTCGGGAAATTACAGTGACTATGTAGCACAAAAACAGTTAGAGCGTGAACAACAAAATCAAGCTCATGAACAATATTTGAAAGAAAAGAGTCGACTTGAAAAAGCGGCTCAAGAAAAAATGCAAAAGGCTAGTAAAATTGCCAAAGCATCATCCATGTCAAAAAAGGAATCGAAGGCTAAAGCTAATCGAATGTTTGAAACGAAATCTAAAGGTACTGGCCAAAAGGCTTTACAACGCGCAGCCAAGTCAATTGAACATCGCATGGAAAAACTTCAGGAAGTAGAGGCTGTACAAGAAGATAGGCCAATAAAATTTCATCAATCAAAAGCTCTTGAATTGCATAACAAAGTGCCGATATTTGCGGATCGTCTAACTCTTCGTATAGAGGAAAAAGTGTTACTAAGCGAAGTCAGTTTTCAAATTCCCTTAGGTAAAAAAATAGCGATCACAGGAATCAATGGTAGCGGGAAAAGCACGTTACTACAGTATATCGTGAATCGGGGATCTGGCTTAACGATATCTCCAAAGGCTAAGATGGGTTATTTCCAACAAATGAGCTATCAATTTAATAGTGATGAAACGGTCCTTCAATTTTTGAAGAATCGCTCTGAGTATGATGAAGGATTCCTAAGAAGTGTTTTACATTCTATGATGTTTGTTGGAACAGATCTACAAAAAAGCGTCAGCTCATTAAGTGGAGGAGAAGCGACTCGTCTTCAACTTTGTAAACTTTTCTTAGGTGAATATAATATTTTACTATTAGATGAGCCGACTAATTTCTTAGATATCAAGGCAATTGAAGCGTTAGAACGTTTTATCACTTCCTATAAAGGAACTATTCTATTTGTATCACATGATCAAACGTTTATACAGAACGTTGCCGATTTACAATTTCATATTTCTGATCAAAAGTTTATTCAAAAGTGATTATAAAAAATTGAGCTGTTTAGGCAGCTCAATTTTTTTAGATTTAATAAAAATTTAAGAAATTAGTAAGAGCCACTTTAGAAGTGCTTTGTATGATGTATTCAGAAATGAAATGAGGAGGTCACCATGATGAATAAAAAATTAGATTTACCTTTAAATACACTTATTCTGCTAGCGCTGTTAGGTCTTCCACGTGTGGTTGCTCATGACTTGAGATGGATAGAGCCTGAGAGTTTAATCAATACGTTACTTGCAATTATTCCGCCTATTATCTGGATCCTTGTCGTACTATCAAAATCCAATCGCCCATTTATGCCTCTATTAATAATCGGGATGATCTATGGATTAATATTAGGCGTTACTCATCAACTATTGTGGACTACGGTCTTTGATACTCCACCGACTTTAGGAGGTAATCTAAAAGATATCCCACCTTTAGTAAATAGTATGGTTACAAGAACTTTTGCCTTTATAAGCAGCATTACGACTGGAGTGGTAATTGGAGTCATTGTTGCCTTAATAGGTACAGCTTTAAATTATTTCAAGACAATACGGTAAATAATTTTAATAATAGGCTAATTAATAGGCTGCATGGGTTTAGCAGTCTATTTTCTTATGATTTGGATAAACAATATATAGTAATATGAATTTAACGAATTAAAATTGGGCGGTGAGAAAGATGACAATTAAGAAACGATTACTATTATCTAACATCGCAATGGTGGTCATTCCAGTAATTGGATTTCTAATGATTGAAATTATGATGAGTTATTTAATATTGTTTGTTTTTGACGGGGAAATTAGTCTGTTTTTATCATTAAGATTTATCAGTTTGTTGATCGTGCTTATTGTGACCAATGGTTTATTAACTTACTTTGTTGCGAAGAGTATTATTAAACCCATTCAACAATTATCTAATGGCGCACAAGAAATCACAAAAGGAAATCTCGATTTCTCAATAGAAGTTAAAGGAAAAGATGAAATTAGTGAACTAGCAGAGACTTTTGAAAAGATGCGTCAACAATTAAAAGAAACCGAAGAGTTAAATGAACGATATGAACAGAATCGAAAAGAACTCATCGCCAGCATATCACATGATTTAAAAACACCCATTACCTCGATCAAAGGTTATGTTAATGGAATACGTGATGGGGTGGCTAATACACCAGAAAAAATGAATAAGTATATTGAAACCATTTCTGCAAAATCAAATGAGCTGGATCATTTAATTGATGAACTGTTTATGTATTCTAAACTTAACTTAAATAAAATTCCTTTTCATTATGAAAAAATGGATTTAAAAGCATACCTAGAAGATTATGTGGATGAGTTGCGTTTTGATATACAAGAAAGAGGAGGTACTGTCCATTTTCAAATAGAGGAAGGTACGGATTATATAGTAGAAGCGGACCGCGAAAAGATCAATCGCGTTATGTCAAATGTGATTGACAATAGCTTGAAATATATGGATAAGGAAGAACCCCAAATTGAGGTTACTCTTAAAAGTGATCAAAGCCAGGTGACGGTTGAAATCAAAGATAATGGAAGTGGGATTAGTGAAGAATCCCTTAAACAAATATTTGATCAATTTTATCGTACCGATGAATCGAGAAACTCTTCTACTGGTGGAAGCGGAATCGGTTTGGCGATCGTTAAACAAATCATCGAAAATCATGGTGGTAACGTTTGGGCAGAAAGCAAAGAAGGAATTGGGACGAGTGTTTATTTGACCCTCCCAAAAGTAGGTGAACATGATGAAGAAAATACTCATTATTGAAGATGAAAAAAGTATCGCGGAATTAGAACGAGATTATCTTGAAGTGAATGGCTTTGAGAGTAAATTGGTGTCTACAGGTGATGAGGGATTAAGAAAAGCAACAACCGAGGATTTTGATTTAATATTACTGGACCTTATGTTGCCTGGCATAGATGGATTTGAGTTATGTAAAGAAATTCGGAAAGTGAAGGATATACCGATTCTGATGGTGACGGCTAGAAAAGAAGACATTGATATTATTCGTGGATTTGATCGAGGAGCAGATGATTATATCGAAAAACCATTTAATCCGAATGAATTAGTCGCACGGGTTAAAGCCCATTTGGCGAGGTATGACCGTCTTGTTAAACGGAATGAACCCAAAAAAGAGATTCGTGTCAGAGGATTGTATATAGATCAAGAATCCAGAAGAGTTTATATCAATGGTGAAGAGAAGGTTTTTACTGTTAAAGAATTTGATTTACTTACTTTATTAGCGTCGAATCCCAATCGAGTCTTTAGTAAGGAGCATTTGTTTGAACGAATCTGGGGAATTGACTCGATGGGCGATATTTCAACCGTGACCGTACATGTAAGGAAAATAAGAGAAAAAATTGAATTAGATCCATCTAACCCTGAATTTATCGAGACCATTTGGGGAGTTGGGTATCGGTTTAAATAGTATATAGTTCAATGATTGAATTTTTAAATCCGATGTTTTAAGATAGTAGTGATATTAAATGAACGGAGGTATTCTAATCATGATGATGGCAGTGTTCTTGACAGTTATTCGATAATTACCAATCGAATAACCATGATACTTGGAAAAGCCCCCCTTCTAGAATGGGGTTAATTTGTTGTGCCATTTTCAAGTGTCAGTAGTCAATGAACTTAATCATCATAATGCCGTTGAATACTACTGTCTTCACTTACGTGTCAAAACAGTTTATTAAATAAGTTTAGGAGAAGTCGTGATGAAACTTAAGTTAGTTCATTACGGCTTTTTTTGTGCTTAAACGGCGTTCAAAAAATGGAGGCGTTAGTATGACTCTTTATTTTGCGAGCGTATTGCCTGGATTAGAATACGTTTTATCAGATGAAATTAACAACAAGGTGACTGATTCTGAAATAATTGAAATAAATAGAGGGAAAGTTTTCTTTACCACAGCTAAGACTTTTACATGCTTAAGTTCTTTAAGGTCGGCAGATAACTTGTTTCAAGTCATAGATCAATTTCAAATTGGTCCACATAAAAAGCACTTATCTCACGTAAGTGAGCGCATATCTCAGTTGGATTTGGATTTTATTGATCATAATGATTTATTTTGGGTAAATGCAAGCCGTAAAGGAAAACAAACTTATAGTCGTTTTGAAGCAGCAAAAAAAGTAATGGAAGGGATTAATAATCATTACCCTGATTGGAATATTGGAACCTCTCAAAATCATCAGGTGGAATTCAGACTCGATATTGAACATCAACATGTGATATTTTCACTTCGGCTTACAGATGCGACGTTTCGTTTTCGCGGTCAGACACGACGGTTCTCGCGTGCATCATTACTTCCTACCGTGGCTCATGCGATGGTGCACTTGTCAGATCCAAAATCAACAGATGTTTTCGTAGACCCATGTTGTGGTTCAGGTACCATTTTGTCTGAACGAGCCACATACTCTGCAAAACGGATCGTTGGTGGAGATGTTTCTGGTGACGTCACTAAGGTTGCTAAGAGTAACATTGATGATACGAAGGCGCAAATTAATGTTTGGGATGCACGAGAATTGCCTTTATCTAATGGTTGTGTCGATAAAATTGTAACCAATCTACCATTTGGAAGACAAATATCACCTGACGAGGATTTAAAATTGTTCAATCATCATATTATGAATGAAATTTGTAGAGTTTTAAAGCCTACAGGAAGGGCCGTTATTTTGTCCGAAAGTGTTAATCAATTGTTAGGGGAAGCAAAACGATTAGGTCTTTTATGTTTGGAATCTTATTCATTGAGTTTGAAAGGTTTGAATCCCACATTGTTTGTGTTTGAAAAACAAGATGAACTTTAAAGGAAGTAGTTTGGTAGAGTCTCTCAACTTTTAGAATTACTTAATAATTTTTTAAGGATTTTAAAAGAGTTTATTTAGAAATAAGTTTTATTCTAAATTTAGCAAAGAGAGGAGTTGTTATTTTATGAGAGAATCATTATCTAATATAAACAAAGTTGGGAGATTTATTTTTTTCGTTTTGTTATGTTTATTTTTCTTATCGGTTATTATTCAATTTTTCTTGGCAGGAATGGCTGTTTTTGTTAGTCCAGCTAATTGGATGAAACATACCTTTTTTGTTCACTTATTCGGATTTAATATTCCGGTACTTTTGCTTCTATTTGCTTTCGTAGGCAGACTTCCTAATTGGGCGTATTGGGGGATCTTTGGTCTATTCATAACGGTGTTTGGTATGTATATTACCGCAAATTTTAACCCGTTGTTAGGTGCTATTCACCCGATCGTCGGTATTGTGATGATATTGATTTCCTATCACTTACTAAAGAAAAACGTAGAGTTAATATTTTTGAAAAGAGAAGGTGATAATTAAAATGAACATATTTATAGCCATTTTGATTGGACTCATTGGTGGTTTTATTATAGGCATCGCATTATCAAGCTTTATTGGAATCATAGGGATGATGCTATTTAATGAACCACTTGGAGTTAAATACTTGCCATATTATACCGCGTTTCTGTGCGCCATTATTTTACCTATTTGGGGATATAAAAGTAGGACATAAAGAAGGTCAGACCTTGAATTCGTTTAAATTAGGATTTATTTGGACTCAAGGTCATTTTTTTGGAATAAAATAAATCGTAATCATTACTATTTACAAATCGTAATGATTACGATATAGTATTAGTGTTCAAAAATTTGGTAAAAGGGGAATGATATATGAGATTGGTTCAAACAGTTGTGACGTTCTTATTAATAGGTATATTCGTAGTAGGTTGTTCAGCTAAAGAGGCTTCTAATAGTAACGAAGATTCAGAGCTTACGATTTATACCTCTATTTATCCGTTTCAATTCGCAGTAGAACAAATTGCGGGGGATACTGTAACGGTAAACACCGTCTATCCACCTGGTGCGGATGCTCATACATACGAGCCAACATCGCAGGATATGATTGAACTATCAGAGAGTGATGCGTTTATTTATTTAGGAGCAGGAATGGAAGGTTTTTCTGAGAATATTGCAAGTACTCTTGACTCAGAAGATGTAAAATTAATTGAAATGGGACAATACGATGAGCTTTTCAATGGGGAAAAAAGTCACGAAGAACATGATCATCATGCTGTGGAAGATGATCACGCTCAAAAAGTTGAAATTGTAGGTTTGTCAGGTCATTATCATACAGGTGATTCTATTAATCTGACAGCAAAAATTGATGAGTCTATTGATTATGACCATTTACACTGGTTTACATTAAATCCAGAGGAAGAAGAATGGATGGTTGTAGATGGTCAAACTTCAGATGAGTTTGAAGGAGAAGCAGAAGTTAATGGCCAACAAATAAAAGCAGAGCTATATGGGGAAGATCATGAAGTTGTGGCAAAATCAGAACCCATCACCATTGAAATCGATGATCATGGAGACGAAGAGCATTCACATGAAGAGGGTCACGACCACGATCATGGAGACGAAGAGCATGCACACGAAGAGGATCATGACCATGATCATGGAGAGGAAGAACATGCACACGAAGAGGGTCACAACCATGATCATGAAGGTGAGCAAAGTGATCGTCCTATAGAAATAGATGGTGTGTTAGGTCATTATCATACAGGTGATGCTATTAATCTGACAGCAAGAATTGAAGAGTCTATCGATTATGATCATTTACACTGGTTTATTTTAAATCCAGAGGAAGAAGAATGGATTGTTGTGGATGGTCAAACTTCAGATGAGTTTGAAGGGGAAGCTGAGGTTAACGATCAGCAAATAAAAGTTGAACTTTATGGGAAAGATCATGAAGTTGTAGGAGAATCAGAGCCGGTCACAATCGAAATCGATGATCATGAAGGAGATTATAATCCACACTTTTGGATTGATCCACTACGTATGATTCAAGCTGCTGATATCATAAAAGATGAGCTTATTAAAATGAATCCAGAACAAGAAGAGATGTATAATGAGAATTTTGAAGAATTAAAAGAACAATTAACAGATTTAGATGATCAATATTTAGACGTACTCTCAACCAAAGAGAATAAAGCTATTATTGTGTCACATGCGGCTTTTGGGTACTGGGAAGAACGCTACGGAATTAACCAAATTAATATAAACGGCCTTTCATCAGCTGAAGAGCCGTCTCAAAAACAGTTAATCGAAATTATTAATCAGTCTAAGGAACATAATATAGATTACGTTCTGTTTGAACAAAACAGTTCTAATCGTTTGTCGGAAGTAGTTCGAAAAGAGATTGAAGCAGAACCATTAACTATTCATAATCTATCGGTATTAACAGAAGAAGACATTGATCAAGGTGAAGATTATATTTCATTAATGGAATATAATCTGGAGATTCTTGACCAAATAACTAAATAGACAAATCTGGACTAATTCAAAAACGCCCTAGGCAAGCTAATGCTAGGGCGTTTAGTTATTTTATTGCTTCTTAATATCCAACAGTTCACTCACCGTTACAAATGAATAACCTTCTTCTTTTAATGAAGTAATGATTGGTTCTACTGCTTCTAGAGAATCCTTCCGCCATTCATTCATGACATGTAATAAAATAATTGAACCAGGCTCGATGTTCTCAGCTACATGTTCTGCCATCATTTGTGGACTCTTTGCCATTTCAGGGTCCGTATCAGGTTCAATATTCCACATGATAGCTTCACGATCCTGGTTGGACAAATAAAGTGGTAACATTACTAACTTCCTTCCATATGGAGGACGAAAGGTGATATCCCCCTCATAACCAGCCTCACGAATCAATTCATCTGTTTTTTCAATTTCATCTTGAATAAAGGAATAAGATTTAAAGATCATTCGAGAGTGTGTATAAGAGTGGTTACCAATTTCATGCCCTTCTTCCACTATTAATTTTGTGTCTTCAAAATGATTTTCCATCTCTTCCCCTATTAAGTAAAACGTTCCTTTTACATCGTGATCCCTTAAAATGTCTAAGATCTGATCAGTATATACACCGGGACCGTCATCAAATGTCAATGCTACTACTTTTTCTTCGGTTTCAACGTCAGAAACTAATTCTCCAAATAATTGAAAGGTCCTATGTTTCGAAAATTCATTAACGAGATAGACCACGCTGATGATTAAAATAACAGCAATACTAGTGACTATTAAAATTTTTTTCATAGTTCCTCCCATAATATAATTTTGTTATGTACATAATACTATAAGATTTAGGTATAGAGTAAAGGGTTTTAACTAATGTTATACTGAATTTTATAATTAAAGGTTAGACAAGAAAGGAATGTTATAATGCCCAATCAATCCACTATTACGTTAACAATTGGAAAGTCATTTAATGTCGGTCCAGAAAAAGTTTTTGAAGCATGGGTTACCCCAGATTTAATGAAGAAGTGGTTGTTTACAACGGAGCCGACCAACCAAGTCGCCAAAAGTGACCCTCATGTCGGTGGTCAATGGGAAATTGTTGATCATAGGGAAGGTAAAGATTACAGAGCGATTGGTAAATACCTTGAACTACAATCACCTAATCGTATGGTAAAAACATTTAAGATGCCTCAGTTTAGTGAATCAGAAGATACCATAACAGTTGAGATAGAATCGACTGAAGAAGGGGCCGAAATGACGTTTGAACAAAAAATTATCGTTCCTCATGAGAAAGAATGGAGCAAAGAGGACATTGAAAAGGCATGCCAGGAGTATCATGATCAATCAAAAATTGGTTGGAATATGATGTTTGATGGTTTGAAGCAATTAGTTGAAACAGGAACAATTCACTATCCTTCTTAAACGGGTAGTGGATTTTTTTTGATATTACAAAGGGGAATGCTATCTGATTCTCTTGGGGAGAACTTTGATTATTCAAGTAAGCGCTTTAAATATGATAATATTTTAATAGAGAAGATTTAAGGGAGTCGATTTGATGGGGAGAAATGAAAAAGCTGTTTTGACCAATATGTGTATGGTGTATAATGGAGACTTCATTCTAGTTCAAGATCGCGTAAATAAAAACTGGCCGGGAATAACTTTTCCGGGGGGACATATAGAAAAGGGCGAATCATTTGCTGAGTCAGTCATTAGAGAAGTCTATGAGGAAACAGGACTTGTGATTAAGAACCCGACTTTGTGTGGGGTTAAGCAGTTTCAGACAAGCGAAAGCGAACGTTATATCGTACTATTTTATAAAACGGATCAGTACGAAGGTGAGTTAAAAGCTTCTGAAGAAGGAGAAGTTTTTTGGGTGAAAAAAGATGAACTCCATCATTATCCATTAGCAAATGATTTTGAAGATATGTTTAAAGTCTTTGAATCTGATGACTTAAGTGAGTTTTTCTACGAACAAACCGGTAGTGAGTGGGAAGTTAAACTCTTCTAACTTACATTTTTCGTCATACCAAATACCTACGTGAATACATTAGACTAGGACGGAAATTTGAATCTTCGGAATTTTAGTGTAAAATTAAAAAATAGTCACATCAATCGAAGGAGGAAGGTAAATGGATGAATTTAGTCTTTCATTTGGTACATGGTTCTGGTTATTTGTACCAATGTCGTTAGTCGTCATTTTGTCATTAATTTCAATGCTGAAGGAGCGTGGCAATAAGTAATGGATACTTCGACTTTAGTCACTTTTATTATTTACATAGTTGGTATGTTAGTCCTTGGACTAGTAGGTTACAGGCTGACTAGCAACCTTTCAGACTACTTTTTGGGTGGCCGTAAACTAGGTCCGGCCGTGGCCGCGTTAAGTGCTGGGGCTTCTGATATGAGTAGTTGGTTAATACTTGGCCTTCCTGGTGCTATTTACATAGCAGGATTGGCTGAGGCTTGGATAGCAGTTGGTTTAACCATCGGTGCTTATTTAAATTGGCAGTTTGTCGCCAAACGTTTACGAATTTATACGGAAGTTTCGAATAATGCCATTACCATTCCCGACTTTTTCGAGCAACGTTTTAGAGACAATTCTCGTTCTCTACGTATTGCATCGGCAGCAGTTATTCTATTATTCTTTACGTTCTATACAGCTTCAGGGCTTGTAGGTGGAGCAAAATTATTTAGTAGTAGTTTTGGTTTATCGACTACTAGTGCCTTAATCATTGGTAGTATTGTTATCATTGGCTATACATTCCTTGGTGGTTTTATTGCGGTAAGTTGGACTGATTTTATCCAAGGTTTATTAATGTTTTTAGCTTTAATAGTTTTACCATTCTTAGCGATCCAAAATGCTGGTGGTTGGAATGAAACAATTAATGTGGTCGGTAATTTAACAGATGGAGAACACCTTCAAATGATTCAAGGTGTTGGAACGATTGGTATTATTTCATCGCTTGCTTGGGGACTTGGTTATTTTGGTCAGCCACATATTTTAGCAAGGTTCATGGCGCTTCGATCATCTAAAGATGTTCCGACGGCTCGTTTTATTGGTATGACATGGATGGTATTATCACTATTTGGTGCTATTTTTGTAGGGATCGCAGGTTATGCGTATCTCGCAACGGCAGATGTATCTGCTGAATTAGCTGAGCGTGGCATTGAAATGTCAGGTGGAGTTTTAGAAGACCAAGAAACGGTTTTCCTTGCATTGACTCAGTTATTAACTCACCCAATAGTTGCAGGTATTTTATTAGCAGCCATTCTAGCAGCGATTATGAGTACAGTAGATTCACAGCTTCTTGTATCATCTTCAGCTGTTGCAGAAGACTTTTATAAAGGTTTCATTAGAAAAAATGCTTCGAATAAAGAATTAGTATGGGTAGCACGTCTATCTGTTGTTGTAATCGCTTTACTTGCGTTATTGATTGCAACAGTCAATGAGTCACTCGTACTTGAGCTAGTAGCTTATGCTTGGGCAGGATTTGGTGCAGCCTTTGGACCAATCATTTTACTTTCGTTGTTCTGGAAGCGAATGACTCGAAATGGTGCTTTATTCGGGATTATTACTGGTGCAGTGACGGTTGTAGTTTGGGCTGAATTTGTGCCAAGTGATTTGTATGAATTAGTACCAGGCTTTATATTAGCAGCACTTGTTGCTATTGTAGTTAGTTTATTAGGGCAAGCGCCTTCTCAAGAAATTCAAGACGAATTTGACAAAGCGCGCGATATTGCAAATTCATAATACGATTAAAAGAAGTTAGATCCGGATTTATTCCAGATCTAACTTCTTTTTTTAGATTGATGAGTAGAAAGTTAAATTAAGCTAAATGAGAGTAAAGTGTTCATAGAGGATAGTATTATTTCTAGGAGCTGGATTATGGACCTTATTTTATATTATGGATGGACAATCTTTATTCTCATTGAAGTCGCGTCATTTTTAACTTTAATTTTATTTGGTATAACAATATATTACTTAGGGAAAAGGCGATTAAGTATGATCTTTATCGTTTTATTCTTAATTTTAACGGCAATTGAAGTATGTCTAGGAGTGCTTGTTTATAAATCAACAGGTAAGTTCACTTCCTACCAATTAATTTTAATTGTTTTTGTGTTATATGCTTGTACATTTGGAATCTATGACTTTATTAAAATAGACTATTGGCTGAGCGATAAGATAAGTAAATGGCGTTCCATCCCCCTTGTAAATAAGGACGAAAAACGATGGATTAAGCTCCAAGACCATGATGAAGCTGCGAAAATTTACCGGGTTAAGAGCTTAGTGCATTTATTGGTCTTTATGGCTATTCAAGCACTTTTTTGGTGGATGGGGGCTCAAAGTATTGACGGGATAGCAGGTTATATTAGAGATTTTTCTTGGGTTTTGAATGGATATGAACATTCACCATATCCTGATGAAACGTTGTATCAACTTAGCGTGATTTGGTGTTTGATATTTGTGGTCGACATGTTTTATTCGTGGTCGTATACATTTTTTCCAGAAAAAGAATAGGCTTTTTTTGCATTTAAGTGACGTTTTTCTTTATTTAGAGCTTATTTTTCTACGTTTAAAAATCCTTTTTCTTTATTAATAAATTCTCATTTTTATATCGTACTTCAACTAATCACGTTTATTTAGGCTGTTGCATAAGATAATGTGAGATGTTTGACTGTATGAAAGGAGAAGACCTATGTACCCATATCCTAATGGTCATTGGAACCAACCAATTTATTTTTGGGGCTATAACGAAAATAATTGGAATCAAGTTAATCAGGGCGTACCAGTTATTCAAGGTGCATATCAAAGTGGAAGGATAGACTTCGGATCGAATCCGTTTGTTGTAGATATTGAAAAAGCGACTACACAAAATAACTATTTCCGCCGTACCTTATGGACAGGTGACCATTTACAAGTTACTTTAATGAGCATTGAAGTTGGTGAAGATATTGGCTTAGAAGTGCACCCGAATACAGATCAATTTTTACGTATTGAAGATGGTCAAGGACTTGTCATGATGGGGGATCATGAGAATTACCTGGACTTTCAGCAACCTGTTTATCAAGATGATGCCATTATGGTGCCTGCAGGTAAGTATCATAACTTAATCAATACGGGTCCCACCCCCTTAAGGCTGTATTCCATTTATGCTCCACCCGAACATCCATATGGAACTGTCCATGAGACAAAAGAGGTTGCCGTGAAGGCAGAAGATCATCATGATTGAATAAGATAAAAATTATTTTTAGCGACGTTAAACTTTATTAGGCTTATTAAAGAGAGACTATTTGAAATGTGTTTCATATTACTAGCATTAATTCAGAAAGGGGTTAATGCTTTTTTTGTTGAACTTATAGAATGTCGGGTTTGAAAAGTGTTATCAATTTTGTTACTAGTAAACTAAAAATTATATGAGGTGGGCCAATGAATTTTAACTTGAATGAGTCAATCGAAATTTTATCGAATACACCTAAAACGCTTAATGCTTTAACGAGTGAATTATCTGATGGGTGGCTTCAATCTCATGAAGGTGAGGGGACTTGGAATATCATTGAGGTGTTAGAACATTTAATTGAAGCAGACCAGATGAACTGGATCCCACGGCTGGAACATATTTTATCTGAAGGTGATGTAAAACCCTTTCCACCATTTGATCGATTTGCCCATTTACATAAATCGTATCGACCTTTAAATGTTATGTTGAGTGAATTTGAAAAAGTGAGGCAAGAAAACATTAGTAGATTGAAAGAGTTAGTGAGGGATTCATCCCAATATGATTTAAAGGGATATCATCCGAACTTTGGCGAGGTTAAAGTTAGAGAGCTAGTTTCAACTTGGGTCGTCCATGATTTTACTCATATTTCTCAAATCGTCAGGATCATGGCTGAAAGGTACCGTGAAGATGTAGGTCCATAGGTTGAATATTTAGGAGTTTTAAAGCAAGATAATTAACAATACAAGAGAGAAAGCAAGGGAAAGAATGTTGAACGTAAGACCCTTGACACAAGGAAGGAGGAGAGGTTTACTTAGCACATCAAATTCTTCCCAAGATTCGGTTGAACGTCAGGCTAGTGTTTTTTAGCCATCCACATTGCAAGAAAATGAATAATTTGAAGTTAAGAAATCTTTTTCAACTATTGGGGTGCCTCCTATTTCGTAACATCGATCACTTGCTAGATTAATTTCTTTATAATTAAAGTAAGATTGTGTTCCATATAAAAATATTACCATCAAAAAAGACAAGGTTCCAATCGCTATCAACACTTTTGTTCGAGTCTTCATTATATATTTACCCCCGTCCAATATATTAAGTCTAACACATTCCCTATAATGTATTTTCCTTTTAAATGTTTTATTTTACCATAATTTTAAAATAAGACAAAACTTCCTTATAAAAAACAACAATCTTTACGAAAACAGCCTTATTATTTAAATCGATTCAATCGATGGGAGTGTCAATAATTTTGTGTAAATGACACTAAGCCCTTTTGTAAGAATTAAGCTAGTTATTTATTATAAACGACCTTGCAGGTCGGACTGTGACTTTCTTCTTCAGTTACTAACCCCATAGCTGGTTCTCACCAAGGGTCAAGCGTATTTGGCTTGATGCTTGGTGAGAACCAGCTAAACTTCCAAAACTGAAGAAGATTAAGTTTCGATAGCTTCAAACATTTTAAGTAGTTCTGGTTTAGCTTTTTCAAACCCTCTATGACATCGCATACTATGTTTTTCAATATAATGATGGAATTGCGTGACTAAATAACGTTTGAGCGATTCCTCATTCGGAAATTGCTCTTTGGCTT
>NZ_FOES01000079.1 GCF_900110685.1 Piscibacillus halophilus | reverse complement strand
GGGAGTGTCAATAATTTTGTGTAAATGACACTAAGCCCTTTTGTAAGAATTAAGCTAGTTATTTATTATAAACGACCTTGCAGGTCGGACTGTGACTTTCTTCTTCAGTTACTAACCCCATAGCTGGTTCTCACCAAGGGTCAAGCGTATTTGGCTTGATGCTTGGTGAGAACCAGCTAAACTTCCAAAACTGAAGAAGATTAAGTTTCGATAGCTTCAAACATTTTAAGTAGTTCTGGTTTAGCTTTTTCAAACCCTCTATGACATCGCATACTATGTTTTTCAATATAATGATGGAATTGCGTGACTAAATAACGTTTGAGCGATTCCTCATTCGGAAATTGCTCTTTGGCTTTGATATGGCGTTTGATTTGCTTATTAAAAGACTCTATTAAATTCGTGGAGTAAATACTTCTTCGAATAGAAGCCGGAAAATCAAAAAACGTTAGGAGTTGTTCATGCCCCATCACATTTTTAATGACAGATGGATAAAGCTTTTGCCATTTCTCCCGAAATTGTTCGAGTTGAGATTCAGCTTCAGTACGATTTTCAGCTTGATATACCTTTTTAAAGTCATTAGAGATGTCTTCACGATCGCTGACGCGTACTTTTTTAGAAATATTTCGAGAAACATGTACGCAGCAAACCTGATGTTTCGCTTTAGAGTAAACACGATGAATCGAATCGGTCATTCCTTTAAGCCCATCAGAGACAAACAACAGAACGTTTTTAACGCCTCGTTCACGAAGGGACGAAAGCATCTCTTCCCAAACGTGAGCTGATTCCGTTGGGGCAATCGTATAATCCAAAACTTCCTTTGTGCCATCTTCGGTAATGCCAATCGATATATAGACAGCTTCTTTTTGGACAGTATCGCGTCTAATTGGAATATGCGTAGCATCTAAATAGACACAAACATAGCGCTCGTTGAGCCTTCGGCTGTGGAACGCTTCTAAATCCTCTGATACACGCTGAGTGATATTGGAAATGGTCTGTTTCGTATAGTGATGGCCGTACATTCGCTCAATAAGTTGAACGATTTCGTCTGTCGTGATGCCTTTTTGATACATATGAATGATATAACTTTCAAGAGTATCATTCGTGCGATTATAAGAGCCCAGAGTTTGTTGCTTAAATTCACCGTTACGATCGCGTGGAATATCAATATTTAATTCCCCATATTCCGTTTTAATTGAACGAGGGTAAGTGCCATTACGTGAATTGCCAGAATTAAAACCTTTTCGATCATAAGGTTCATAATCTAAGAAAGCTGTCAATTCATTTTTGAGTAATTGATTGACT
This sequence comes from Piscibacillus halophilus, assembly GCF_900110685.1. Classification (GTDB taxonomy): domain Bacteria; phylum Bacillota; class Bacilli; order Bacillales; family Alkalibacillaceae; genus Piscibacillus; species Piscibacillus halophilus. The sequence goes on along the minus strand of NZ_FOES01000079.1, from coordinate 194 downwards.
GCTGACTCAAGATGTTGGCGAAAAACTTCTTGGATATCCTGTTTTTGGACTAGAGCTTCAATTAAATCTGTAGTAACATGGTTCATAGGGAAGACCTCTTTTCTGTGAATTTTGTCGGCTAACTTAATTCTACAAAAAGGGTCTTCCTTTTTCTATGTTCTAAAAATCATTTACACAAAATATTTTATACTCTC
>NZ_FOES01000023.1 GCF_900110685.1 Piscibacillus halophilus | reverse complement strand
AACCTACAAACATCATCTTGAATAATACGAGTGGGTCGAGCGAAGGTCGACCATTATCTTCAGAGTAATATGAACGAACTTTTTCTGGAATGAAAGAAAAGTCTATGTATCGATCTATTTTTCTTAATAAATGTTCATCAGGGACAAGCTCATCAATTGTAACCATTTCTATTTCCATTTGACGCTCTTTATTACTATTAAACATGGGAACACCGCCTTTTATTAATCTAACTATATTATAACAAATTAACGCGGTGAATTGTTAAAGTTTAGGCAAAAAATATAGGCTGTCGAGACTTTCTCGACAGCCTGAAGTTGCCTTTTATAGGCAACTTTTTCTATGTGAACAACTTTTATATGGGAATAGCAACCCTGCTTTTGATCCCCCTCAACTGACAAATTCAGTATTGAAATTATCCAAATTTTACAATATTATAGTTTATAAGTCTTAGGTGAAAATGAGGGGAGTATGTCGAAACGTAAAAAACTGTTGATTATTGTTGGATCCATTACGTTAGTGCTTCTATTGTCCGTTGGGAGTTATGCGCTCTATATGTACAATCAAGTGTCAGATACCGTTGCGAAGATGTATGAACCGCTTGAAACGGATGTACTACGTAAAGAATTGGTACAAGAAACAATGGAAAATAAAGAGCCAATCAATGTTCTACTTCTGGGAGTAGATGAACGGCCAAATGATAAAGGTCGTTCAGATACTATGATTTTTGCTTCACTTAATCCGAATACAAATAGAGTTTTAATGTTCAGTATTCCGCGTGATACATATGTAGAAATTCCTGGGAGAGGGAACGATAAGATCAATCATGCATATGCATTTGGTGGTACCGAATTAGCAGTCGAAACCGTTGAAAACCTCCTAGATACGACAGTACACTTCTACACTCGGGTCAACATGGAAGGATTTCGAGATGGGGTAGATGCTGTAGGAGGAGTCACGGTAAATAATGATTTTGAATTCAGTTCAGGCGGGCATATATTTCCAGCTGGTGAGGTTCATTTAAATGGGGAAGAAGCACTTCATTACACTAGAATGCGTAAACAAGACCCTGATAACGATTTTGGACGAACGGAACGTCAACGTGAAGTGTTACAAGCTGCTACGATATAAACAGCGAAATAGTTTTTATACCGAATTTTCTTGCATTATCTACAAAATTACAGTAGGCCAATTATAAAGTTTCAGCAAGATAAAGGTTAAAAAAAGCTGAGTTGTATTTGAAAACGTTTTATCGAAACGACATGGTTATTATTTAGAAGATTTATATTCTATTAAATTAGAAGGAATGGATGGCTCTAAACAGATTAACTCGATTATGGAGAGTTTCCGTATAAGGTCCATTGATCGAGTAGGGGAACTAACCGTTCAAGCTGTGGAAGACTATCAAATTGGTAAACGTACGATTATGGAAACAGGAAAGACGGAATCGATTGATTTACCAACTTCAAACGTTGTGAAGTTTATCTTAAGTGATGATTCTTGGTGTTGCTTACGTCCATCTGGAACGGAGCCAAAGATTAAATTTTATTTTGGGGTAAAGGGTGAGACGAGAGAAGAATCGGAAAAACGGTTAGATCAATTAAAGGAAGCGGTGTTAGACCGAATAAGTGTGATAAGTTAATCATTAACCTATCTTATTCGTGGGATCTTTATTTAAATTTGTAAATAAGAGTAATTTACTTTTTAGCAAAAAGGGAGAGCGTAAAGCTCTCCCAATATATTTATCATTTGGTTCTCAGTAAATGTTTTTGAATCTTACCAATTGACGTCCTTGGGAAATCCTCTACAAAATGAATTTTTTCTGGAATTTTAAATTCTGATAGTCTTTCTTTACAGAATTCAATAATATCATTTTCTGAAAGGTGGTCATTTTCCGTTTGTATATAAGCTACTACTTTTTCCTCTCTAATTTCATCTGGTTCACCTATAACAGCACAATGTAGAATGTCTGGATGGTCGTATAATTGGTTTTCAATTTCAACTGATGAAATGTTTTCTCCAGCCCTCTTAATTAAATCTTTGTTTCGGTCGACAAACCAAATGAATCCTTCTTCATTCATGTATCCGTAATCACCGGTATAAAGCCAACCGTTTTTGAGTGTTTTATCAGTTTCTAATTTGTTTTTATAGTACCCTTTCATTAATGAAGGGCTTTTGATTACTATTTCTCCCACTTGATTAAAGTCGCATTGATCCCCGTTTTCATCAATAATTTTAACCTCTTGACCGAGACCAGGTTTTCCAATTGATAATATGCCTGTGTTAGGGTCTACTGGCATTTCTTCATATAAAGGGGTTGTAATATTGGTTGTTATGGATTCTGTCATGCCATACCATTGAAATAGTTTGATATCAAATCTTTCTTGAAATTCTTCAATATCATTTTTATTAACGAATAGTCCATAACCAATCTGTCTAATATTATGTTGATTTTCATAAGGATGCTTTGGTAATCTTAATAAAATTTTTATGATGGTAGCGACGAAACTTGAGACAGTTGGATTATATTTCGATACAGTGTCCCAAAATGTATTGGCACTAAACCTCTCTAAAAGAATGATTGATCCGCCAACAGTTAACATGGCCATTGACGTGTAATATTGTGAATTAACATGAAATAATGGTAGAAAAATTAGGTAACGGTCTTCACTTGTTAATTGTTGATAAAGGACAGAAGAGTGTCCAGCGTATAAGTAGTTTTCATGTGTAATCAATACGCCTTTAGGTTTAGATGTTGTTCCTGAAGTATAGCATATAGAACAAACATCCATGCTATCCACTGGATCATTATGGTTTTCTTTACTATACAGGGATATTTCATTGCATAATTCTTTGTTATTTTCACGATAGTAACTTAAGTTTAACTTTTTCATAACTTCTTTATGATTAACATTGATTAAATCATTGTCATAAAAGACCCCTTTGCTCTCAGAGTGTTCTAAGAAATATTCCAATTCTCTAGGGGTGGATGCAGTATTTATGGGTAACATAATGGCTCCGATAGCAGCGCAACCAAACCATACGTCATAGAAAAACGGTTGGTTTTTGATCATAACAGCAATGACATCACCTTTATTAATCCCTTGTTGTTTTAACCAAGCTGCCATTTGATTCGCTCTTTCTAACATATTTGAGTATGATATGACTTGATCTTCATAATAAAGGAATGCTTTACCCCCGTATCGATTTACTTGTTTTTTTAAGTAATCATAGATTGATAAATTCCCATGTGTTAACATGATGAACTCCTCCTTAATCTTTTAGTAAAGAATGATTGGAAGAACAGTTACAATAATAGAAGTGACAATAAATAAAAGAATCATAGATACGAGACAATATCCCCATATATCTTTTAGTCCTAATTTGGCTAAACCTAAAGCTGGTAAGACAAAAAAAGGTTGTAATAAATTGGTCGTAACATCTCCAATAGAAACAGTATTTACAACTACTGTAGCGGGCAAGTTGAAAGATTCGAGTGCTTCTATTAATATGGGTCCTTGTATTTGCCATTGTCCTCCAGCAGATGGAACAAATATGTTTACAATGGCTGCGGACAAGAAGCTGAAAAATGGAAAGGTGATCTCATTTGCTATAGACGCAAAACTTTCAGCAATAACGGTAATTAATCCTGATCCTACCATCATCCCCATGATTCCAGCATAGAAAGGGAACTGTAATAAAATTCCTGAAGCTGAAGACATGCCATCAGTAATGGCATTCATGTAACTTGATGGGGTACCGTGTAAGGCTAACCCTAACATGATAAATGTAAAGTTCATGATATTGAGCTCTAAATTAAAACCATTGTTTGCGATGTATATACTTAGCCATAGTAAACCAAGTAAAACAATTGCGTAATTGATGATTCGACTGTTATTCATTTTTTCTGCAAATGTATGATTAGACATACTCGCTTTTTTAGTTGGTTCTTCTTGTTCCTCATCATGGTTATAAGGTATGACATCTTTTTTTTCTGGAGCCATTTTAATATAGGCGAATAATACAACAGCTAATCCTATAAAAGCCGTTAGTAACATGATGGGACTAAAAGTAGTTTGCGAGAGTGGGATTAGTCCGATTTTTTCTTCTAGTGAATGTTCTGGGGTGTTTACAAGTAATGGAGCCGTTAATGATATACTTGCTGGTAAAATGGCAATGGTACCTGTATAAGCTGCAGCAATCAGAATTCGAAAATCAGCTTCAGGCACACGCTTTGCCACTTCGATTGCAAATAATGTACCAAATACAAATCCTAAGCCCCAACTAAGATAACCTGTAGCTGCAGCACCTAGTATCACAGCTACAATTGCCGTTTTTTGAGATTTTGGTATGGAAGCTAATTTAATTAATAACCTGTGAACTAAAGGTGCCTTTACAAGAGCATAACCAGTTATTAAAATTAGAATCATCTGAGTAGTAAATGCTAAAAAGTCCCAAAAGCCACTATACCAGTGTGTTGTCATATTAAATAAGCTTTCATCAGTGATGGTCATGCCTAGTATTAATGTTAAAAATGTAAGTAGAATAGCAAATATAAATGCATTTGGTAAATAATTTTCAATCCCGACTTTAAATTTTTGTGAAACAGACCTTAACATAAAATTCTCCCCTTTCTTGTTAACGCTTACATTTTTGTTTATTAGTTTATATTTTACAGACCGTAGTCTCTTTGTCAATATTTAAATAATATTCTGAAAAAGGTGATATTATGAATAAACGTCAACATAAGGCCAGTTTAACTAAAAAGAAAATTTCTGATGCAGCTATCAAACTCTTTGAAGAAAAAGGCTTCCGTAATGTGACGGTAGATGAAATTGTCCAAATAACTGGAACATCTAAAGGTGCATTTTATACTCATTTTAAGAGCAAGCATGAGGTTTTCCTTAATAAGTTTAAGGAAATCGATCGGTATTATGAAGATGTTTTATTAGATATAATTGAACAAGAAGAAACGAGTTCAAATAAACTTAAAGTTTTCTTAAAACTACAAATGAAGTATATTCAGGAAGACTTAGGTTGGGACATTACTAGAACCATATATGAAAATGAGTTGGATCCATCTCGCGAAAGCTATTTTTTAATGGAAGATCGACCTTTGTATAGGATTTTGAACAATATTTTTGTAGAAGGGCAAAAGAATGGTGAATTCAGAAATGATATAACTGCTTCGGAAATGGTTACAGTGTGCTTAAGAGTTATGAGGGGACTTCTTTATGATTGGAGTATTAATGAGGGATCTTATTCTCTTGAGGAGGAACAAGAACTATTATTTTTTACTATGATTAGAGGGTTATCTTCTAATTAGTTATGATGGTTATATTAAAGGAGCATCTCTATGAAATCAATATCAATAGACAATATGATGAAACAAAAATGGATACAATGGGTGCTTATCCTACTCATAACCTTATTATGGGGTTACTCATGGGTCCTTATGAAAGATGCACTTCTTTATATGGGGCCGTTTACCTTTTCTGCTTTACGTTTTATGACGGGAGCGGCTGCAATGATGAGCATCGTTTGGCTTTTAAGAGTCGGGAGGCCACCTCGACATGCGATTCCACATTTAATTGTTGTGGGAATCTTACAAACTAGTATTGTGTTCATACTTGTTATGTACGCCTTAAAATTTATCGATGCTGGAAAATCATCGCTTTTATTATATTCCATGCCATTGTGGAGTGGATTACTAGCGGCTGTTTTTCTTAAAGAAAGAATATCTCCACTTCGGTGGGGAGGGGTTGGCCTTGGTGTAGCGGGTCTCTTGATTGTGATGGGATCGGATGCTCTTAGCCATCAATCTGCCGACGTGATTATTGGTGAGATACTCATTATCTTATCCGCCGTGTCATGGGGAGCTTCGAATGTGTATTACCGACTTAAATTAAGTGAGTTATCAAAACTTCAAGTTAATGCCTATCAGATGCTTTTCGGAACGGTTGGAATTGCTCTGGTCGCTTGGATGGCTGAAAATGGAGAGACAGTGGTTTGGACAGTTGAAAGTATTTACTATGTCTTGTTTACGGGCGTACTGGCGAGTGCTCTTTGTTTTACGATTTGGTTTATGTTGTTGGGTAATCTGGATATGATTGGGGCAACGATGCCATCGCTTTTAGTCCCTGTATTTGGGTTGTTCTTCGGGTGGTTATTACTCGGGGAAGTTTTGACTGTTAGTGTCATGATTGGCTCTGCATTAATTTTAAGTGGTGTGTTTTTATCTAGTATACGAAAGTAAGAAAGACTTCCAGCATTAATTGGAAGTCTTTCTTACTCTTAAAAGAATAGAGTTTTGAATCCTTTGCAAAAAAGTAATCTAGAATCCAATTACTTTTTGGGCTTCATCTTGTTGAGTTTTTTGAACGGTAAATACCATACTTCCGATAACGACAATAATAAGATTTATGGCTAGTCCCCAAAGCCCACTAATCACACCAAATGGGGTAAAGTTTGTAAATGTCATAGTCGCTGCAACAATGGTGCCTGCAAGCATTCCTACAAAAACGGAAGGTGTATGCAATTTATTGAAGTAAAGGCCTAGTATAAAAGCTGGTGCTATCTGAATGAGTAACTCAAATTTTAGTACAAAGATTTCGTATAACGTAGCTGGTGGGTACCATGCAATTATTAATAATAAAAAGACAGCTATAACACCTGTAACTTTACCAACTTTAATTTGTTTATGTTCAGATGCTTTAGAGTTGATAAATTTACCGTATAAATCTTTGGAAATAATAGAAGAAAAGGTCAACAACACTGAGTCTGCTGTGGATATGATTGCTGCTATAATCCCTCCAAAAAGTAATACCATAGCCCAATAGAAGAATAAATTTTGAGATGCTACCACATTTGCCATCATACCAACTAATTGTTCGGAACCCATTCGATCAAGGTCGGGGAAAGCATTAATCCCAATGATACCAATCAGTAGAACAACTCCCGTTGTTAAGAATGGCATCCATGACATTCCAATTAAAGAATTTTTTAATGTTTTTTCGTTTTTAGCAGAGAAAATTCTCTGAATGGCGTGAGGATAAACGGCGGCACCAACTGTAACAAGTGCTAGCATACTAAACCATCCTACAATTCCTCCGGTGTCTGGAACTCCTAACTTTTCTGGAGAGAATGCTTGCATATAATCCGCAGAAGTAGGGAGACCTCCGAAATATAAAATGGAACCAAGAATAAGTATGAACACACCAAACAATAAAGCAATACCTTGCATTGTATCAGTGTAAGCAACTGACCTCATACCGCCTAACCAGCTATAAGTTAGCATGATAAAAATGAAAAAGACAACAACTATTTGATAGGGGACAGCATTACCTGTTAATCCAGACACACCCTGTCCTACTGCTACTAATTGTTCTAATAAATAGTTCCCTAATCCATATAGCATTAAAATAGAACCAAGAATTGTGACACCTTTTGATTTAAACCTTTTATCTAACCAATCCGTAGGTGTTACAAATTTATGCTTCTTACTTAATGTATATAGTCTAGGTGCGAATAGTAAATAACCGACGATTACTAAAATCATAAACGTTACAGATTGTAACCATTCAAATCCAATTCTGTAACCTTGAGGGGCATAACCTATAATGGTATTACCACTATACTGAGTAGCGTAAAAGGTGAAGAAGAGAACCAATACACCAAGTCCTTTACCGCCTAAATAGTATTCCTCGTTACTTTCTCTCACATTTTTATTTTTCATATATGTGTAAAGGCCAATCCCTAACATGAGCAATCCATAAACGGCCATGATAAAAATTCCGGACCAGCCACCAAAAGCTAAATTTTCCTCCATTATTGATCCTCCTCTTCATTAAGTGTTTCATCAGAAATCCATAGATTTTTAATAGCGTAAGTAATAGTTACTGAAAAAGCCAATGAAACTAATATGATGATCCATGCCCAATAGGGAACGCCTAGAATAATAGGGTCATAACTTCCTGTAGGAAAGTACCATGGTACACTAAGGATGAATAGTATCCCAAATGTAATCCAAAGCTTCCTATTTTTAATCGGTTCTTTTTTAAGCATTTTTTTAACCTCCCCGAAAAGTTAGATTCATTAATTGTAAGGATCCATATAAAATGGTCTTTCTTGTTCAAAACGATTAATCGAACTTTCTGCGGTTAAAGTTATATCAATATCATCTAATCCATTGATAAACTTATATTTTGTATGTGGATCGATATCAAATGAGAAATTTAAGTCTTCGTGGTTAGTAATAACTTGATTTTCCAGATCTATCGTTAGTTTGAGAATGTCTAGAGTGGTAAAATGGAAAAGTTGTTGAATGTCTTGTTGTGGAAGTTCAATAGGTAGTAAACCATTTTTGGTGCAGTTGTTTTTAAAGATATCTGCGAATGAAGGGGCCAATATAACTCTAAATCCATAATCATACAAAGCCCAAACTGCATTTTCACGAGAAGATCCGCAACCAAAATTATCACCGGTCAATAAAATTGTTGTACCTTGATATTGAGGTTGATTTAAGGGGAAATCTTTTTTTATACGTCCTTGATCGTCGTACCGCCAATAGTACATTAAATGTTTGTCATATCCTGTTCTCTCAATTCTTTTTAAAAACTCTGTAGGAATTATAATATCCGTATCAATATCCGTTTTATCTATAGGTACTACCTTACCCAAATGATTACGAAATGGTTGCATCAGCCTCACCCCATTCGTTATAATGCCATTCTCTTATATCTGTAAAATGTCCCTTAATCGCAGCAGCTGCGGCCATTTCAGGGCTTACTAAATGAGTTCTAGCTCCTTTACCTTGCCGTCCTTCAAAGTTTCTATTGGAAGTTGAGGCAATACGTTCTCCCGGTTTAGCCATGTCGGAGTTCATACCTGGGCACATACTACAACCAGGATCACGCCATTCAAATCCAGCGTTAATAAATATTTGGTCTAATCCTTTTTCTTCGGCTTTTCGTTTTATGTGATAAGATCCTGGCACTACTAACGCTGTAACGTTCTCATTAACTTTATGTCCTTTTACAATTTCTGCAGCGAGTTCTAAATCCTCCAACCGTGAGTTAGTACAGGATCCTATAAAAGCTTTGTCGATACTAACATCTTTGATTGGTGTTAGAGCATTTAAATTCATATAATTTAAGGCTTGTTTCGCTGTAGAACGAGTTATATCATTGTTAAAACTAGTAGGTGATGGGATGTTTTCACTAATAGAGATGACTTGCCCAGGGTTTGTGCCCCAAGTAACTTGAGGTTCTAAATTAGAAATATCTATTTTAACAACTTGGTCATATGTAGCATCTTCATCTTTGTGTAGTTGTTTCCATTCGTCAACAGCACGGTCCCAGTCTTCACCTTTTGGTACAAAACGTTTATCTTTTAAATAATTAAAGGTCACTTCGTCAGGTGCGATCATACCTGAACGAGCACCTGCCTCTAAAATCATATTACAAATGGTCATTCTTTCATCCATTGACATCTCTTTAATGGTCTGACCAGTAAACTCAACAATATGTCCTGTACCACCATTAGTGCCAATCTCTCCAATAATTTTTAGGATAATATCCTTGGCTGAAACTCCTTTTGGTTTACTGCCTATTAAATGGATGTTCATCGTTTTAGGTTTATTTTGTGGCAAAGTTTGTGTGGCTAGAACGTGTGTAATCTCACTTGATCCTATACCAAAGGCTAATGAACCAAATGCCCCATGAGTAGAAGTGTGACTATCACCACAAACGATAGTCTTTCCTGGGGTTGTTAAACCGAGTTCAGGTCCAATAATATGAACGATTCCGTTATCAGGGTGATCTAAATCATAAACCGTAATTCCATGTTCATGACAGCTATTAACCAAGAATTCAACTTGTTTTTTTGCAAGAATATCTTTGATATCATCTCGATTTTTAGTGGGTACATTATGATCTGCTGTGGCAAATGTGAGGTCTGGTCTTCTGACATTTCTACCTTGTTCTTTTAAAAGTGAGAACGCTTGGGGTGAAGTGACTTCATGAATTAAATGTAAATCAATAAAGAGTAGAGGTTGGTCTAAGTTTGAATCAATGAGATGACGTTCCCAAACTTTATCAAATAATGTTTTACCAGACATAATTTTCCTCCTTTTAATTTGATATAGAAGAATTATGAAGATCTGTAATTTTACCAGCCTTTATGATTTGTCCAGGTAATTCATGTTGTAGTACATCTTGTAGTTGTTTTGAGATATTAATGATTAAATCTAAATCAACATTTGTTTGGTATCCCATGAAATGAAGCATGTGAACTAGATCTTCTGTGCATATGTTTCCGGATGCACCGGGAGCGAAAGGACATCCACCAACTCCACCTAAAGAGGAATCGAACTGTGTGATACCAGCACGAATACCTTCTAAAACATTGGCTAGTCCCATACCTCTCGTATTGTGGAAATGTAAGGTGAAATTAGCTTCAGGGTAACGATTGATTAGTTCTGAACATAGGTCATAGACTTGATTTGGAGTAGCCATTCCTGTTGTATCCGCAAGAGTTATACCTTTAACATTTAGTTTTAAGTAGGATTCAACCAATTCAAAAATACGGTCTTGAGGAATGTGACCTTCAAAGGGACAACCAAATGTAGTGCCTAATGAACCGTTAAGTATAACGTCATAATCTGAAAGGTAATCTATGAGTTTATTGAAGTTGTCGAAAGTTTCACTTGTTGTACGTCTGACATTTTCCAAATTGTGGGTATTACTAGCCGAAACTAATAGATTAATTTCGTCAACTTTGCATTGAACAGCTCGTTCTGCACCTTTAAGGTTCGGGACAAGAGTGCTATAAATGACATTCGGGTTTCGATCGATACGAGTCATGACATCTTCAGCATCTTTTAAATTTGGTATTGCTTTTGGGGAAACAAAAGATGTGACTTCAATCTTGCTTACGCCTGATTGACTTAGTCGGTTAATCAAATCAACCTTTTTCTCAGTTGGGACAAATAAAGGTTCGTTTTGTAATCCATCTCTCGGCATGACCTCTTGAATTTTAATTTCCTTCATAAATAAACCTCCTTTCTAGATAACACCTTTAGACTTTAATTCTTCTATTTGTTGTTGATCTAAACCTAATAGGTTTTTCAAAGTATCCTCAGTGTGTTCGCCTAATTCAGGGCCTAACCAATTAGTTCGTCCAGGTGTGCGGCTTAACTTAGGTATAATTCCTGGAATTTTTAAATTATCATTTTCACCTAATTCAAATTCTTGAATCATCTCTCTAGCGTTATATTGTGGATCTTTTATAATATCTTCAATGTTATAGATTGGGCCAGCAGGGACATGAGCTTGATCTAGTGTTTCTAATGCCGTATCTAAATCTACTGTATTAGTCCAGTTTTCAATTGCCTCATCTAAGAAATCAGCATTGGCGGCTCTACCTTTATTACTTTCAAAACTTGGGTCATCAGCTAAATCAGCGCGACCAATGGCATTCATAAATCTCTTAAATATGGCATCGCCATTACCACCAATGACAATATATTTGCCGTCTTTACATTGATAAGTGTTTGAAGGTGCTACTCCTGGTAAAGATGCTCCTGAACGCTCTCTGATAACTTTGAACTTGTCGTACTCTGGTAGCATACCTTCCATTAAACTAAAGACAGATTCATATAATGCAACATCAACAATTTGTCCTTCACCTGTTCCTTTTATATCGCGATGATAAAGGGCCATCATGGCTCCTATAACAGAGTACATAGCCGCTAACGAATCTCCTAAACTGATTCCAACCCGTGGGGGAGGGAGCTCTGGATGACCCGTAACATATCGAATTCCTCCCATTGATTCACCGATACTGCCGAATCCAGGTTTATCTTTATATGGACCTGTTTGACCGTAACCAGACACTCTCACCATAATGATTCCGGGATTAATTTTTGATAAATTTTCATAACCAAGGTTCCATTTTTCAAGAGTACCAGGTCGAAAGTTTTCTATTACAATGTCAGCATCTTTCACAAGGGAGCGAACGATATCTTGACCTTCTTCAGATTTCAAGTTAATAGTTACTGATTTTTTATTTCTAGATTGTAATCTCCACCATAGTGAATTCCCATCATAAACATGTCTCCATTCACGTAATGGATCACCTTTTTTGGGTGGCTCGACTTTTAAAACATCAGCACCGAACTCAGCAAACATTTTTCCAGCAAATGGGCCAGCTATTAAACTACCTAACTCGACAACTTTTAATCCTTCGAGTGTTTGACTCATAGTTTTTCATCTCCTTCTTGATCGTTAAAAATAATTTTCCAAGTATCTAAATCATTTTTTATGTGTTCTTTCATTAAGGTTTCAGCTGCATCTGGATTTCGATTAATAATGGCATCCGCTATATTCTTATGTTCATCTATGAAGTTTTCTTTTCTGGTAAAGTCCCCAAGGAGTACATTTCTCATATAAATATTCTTTGCTCGAATAAGATTCATGAATTGTATTAATTGCTGGTTTTGGGAGTATTTCGATATGAGGCTATGAAAATCTGTGTTGAGGGAAGCAATTTCTTTGTTATCAGATTTATTTGATAAAGCGCTTTCAGTTTTGGAAATAATGCTATTTAGCTCTTTAATACCGGGTTCATCAATATTTGATGCTGCAAGACGTGCTCCTAAAGGTTCTAAACGTTCTTTACATAAATAAAGGTCCAACACATCTTTTAACTGTGGATCAAATACATATACATGTACTCCTTTTTGTACAAGTAAGCCATCATGTAACAGCATTCTAATTGCTTCACGAACGGGACCTCGACTAATTCCAAGTTTTTTAGCGAGAGAAGTTTCGGTTAGTTGTTCTCCAGGGGAGAATTCCTTTTCGAGGAGTGTTCGTTGAATATTTTTGTAAGCTTGAATGTGAAATGGTTCGGATTTTACTATGCTATCCATAAAATTTCCCCCTTACAGGTTGTTTTTTGGAAGTGTAAACTGTATTTTGTATTTTGTCAACATTTACAAAATATAAAATTTTCATTATATTTGAATTAATTAAAAAATATGCGAAGAGTTGATTACTTATGAATCGTTTAATAAATCCTTGGAGAATGTTATTCGTTTTATTGCTACTTCAAATAGTTGTTGCTCTATTAGGGAGAAGTATATCTCCTTTAGGTGTCTTAATAGGAGAGGATTTAAATCTTACAAAAGCACAAATTGGAATGTTACCGGCTGCTTTTTTTGTTGGTCAGTCATTTAATTCTATACCGGCTGGTTTAATTACGGATCGTGTTGGTACTAGGAAAATGATTATTGGAATAACAATTCTAATTGGATCAAGTTTTATACTAGTATCAGTTACAAATATCTTTATCATTTTATTATTGCTTCTTTTTTTAGGAGGAGCGGGTTATGGGGCCATGCATCCCGCTTCTAATAGAGGCGTTTTATATTGGTTTAATAAAGAACAATTGGGGCTTGCTATGGGAATTAAGCAAACTGGAGTGACGGTAGGATCGGCTTTAAGTGCATTGATCTTGTTACCTTTATCGAATGAATTTGGCTGGAGAACTATTGTTTTAGTAACTAGTATTTTATTAATTGCTTATGGTGTTATGGCTTCACGACTTTATGTAGAACCTTCTAACTCTATAGGTAATACAAAAGATATTAAAAATTTTATGCAATCGCTTCTTTCAGTATTGAAACATAAAGCTTTAATATTAATTAGTTTTTGTGCGATGGGCTTAAGTGCAGGACAAATGATGTTAAATACATATATTGTTTTATTTGCTTATGAAAAACTTGGTTACACCTTGTTTTTAGCTGGGTTATTACTTGTTATTTCAGAAGTTTTTGGATCATTAGGGAGAATCTTATGGGGGATGATTAGTGACAAATATTTATATAGTAATAGAATAATAGTTTTAATTACCATATCAACTGTAGCGGGATGCTTAGCAATAATTTTATCATTATTAGGTGAAGGGTTCCCGTATGTATTAATTACTTTAATTGTCGGCGTTTTAGGATTTTGTATTTCTGGATTTAACGGAATTTGGATGAATGCAGCTACAGAATTAGTGCCAAAAGAACAATCGGGCGCTTCTAGTGGTATAAGTATCATGCTTGGTACGATGGGGGTATTAATTGGTCCTCCGATATTCGGGGTTATAACCGACTACTCTAGTTATTCACTTGGTTGGGTGTACTTTTCAGTCATTATGTTTTTGGTTACTATATTACTTCTATTTACACGGTATGGGGTAGAAGAGGAGGGGACTAGAACTTAAGCAGAGGAAAAACTAAACCAGGAGAAAGAGCGTCTAAAATCAATAAACGATTTTATAAATGGAAGTGTTTCAAGTTTAGACAAACCTTCATGGTTAGATGAAAAAATAAAACAATATCTATAATCAATATTGTTGAGTATACGGTAATAAGTAAGACTTCCGGTAAACCGGAAGTCTTTGTAGTTTAGAAGAATAATAGAGCTAGTGAAATTGGTATAAAGCTCCAAAGTAAAATGACCATACAGAAGCCCATAATATCTTTTACTTTCAGGCCAGCGATGGCAAGTAACGGTAGAGCCCAGAACGGCTGAATCATATTCGTCCATGCATCACCCCACGCAACGGCCATAGCAGTCTTTGCGGTATCAACACCTAAATCAAGTGCAGCAGGAATCATGATCGGTCCTTGTACAGCCCACTGACCGCCTCCTGAAGGGACAAAGAAGTTAACGATTCCCGCGCTTAAGAACGCAAATAATGGATAAGTGACCTCATTTGAGATGTTCACAAACCAAATGGACATTTGTTCTGATAAGCCTGAGGCAACCATCATGCCCATAATTCCAGCGTAGAACGGGAATTGAATAATGATTCCTCCAGCATTTTTCACAGCATCACTCAAGACATTCAAGAATCGACGAGGAGTTCTGTGTAATAGGATTCCTAGGAATAGTATGATGAAGTTGACAATATTGATATTAATGTCGAGTCCGTTTTGGACAAAGTGCAACGTAATAAACACTAATCCTAGTACTCCGATGATCAACGAAACGACTTGACTATTTTCTAGACGTTCCGCTGGTGTCATGTCCTCTTTAACGTCGCGATCTTCAACTTCAGTTGAAACCATTTGTGCATTTAAAAACTGTGGGTCAATCGTACCTGTATCATCACTCGAACGGTTCATTAACCAGTTCATGAGTGGAAGTGTCACAAGCAAGATTAATACGATAAATAAATTCATACCACTGAATAGGGTTTCCGTAATCGGAACATTTCCAAGGATATCTGCTAAAAAGTGATCATCAGTAGCAATCGTTAATGGGATTGACCCCGACATTCCTCCATGCCAAAGTAGGAATCCACTATAGGCCGAGGCAATCAGCAGTCGGTAATCCACAGATGGAATACGTTTGGCAACATGTAACGCTAACAATGCCCCAACCACTAATCCAAACCCATAGTTAATTAAACATGCAATCGATGCTACGATTGTCACGAGTAAGATGGCTTGACCAGGCGTATTAGCCAAAGTACTAATTCGTTGTAAAAACCCTTTAATGAGCGGGCTATTTGCTAATATGTAACCTGTCACGACGATTAGAGACATTTGCATGGCGAACGCCAGTAAGTCCCAAAATCCAGTCCCCCAATGCTCGACCATCTGCATAGGGCCACTGTCGGTGAAGAGGACACCAAGTACATATGCGATAAAAGTTAAAATAATGGCGAATAAAAAGGCATCCGGTAAATAACGTTGGACGATTCGATTGAAAAAGGACGTTAAGCCTCGTAACATAAATTTCCCTCCCTTAGATGTTAGAAAACGCTTTCAGAAGAAAGCCTGTTTCTCATTATATTTAATCTTAAGAGCTTGTTCAATTGATTATTCCTATTTTTCTAAATTATTTGATACTATAGAAGAGTGATATTTTTTAAGGTTGATGAAAAGGAGAGTAATAGAATGGCTAAAACACCAAACAATCTAGTGGCAACATTTTCAATAGTTGGGTTTGACCCAAATACAGGGGAACTGGGTGTGGCAACGCAATCCAAATTCCTAGGTGTCGGCGCTGTTGTACCGTGGGCTGAAGCGAATGTTGGAGCTGTCGCAACCCAATCACTGGCAAATACCGCATTTGGTCCTGATGGTCTAGCTTTATTACGTGAAGGTAAAACGGCTCAAGAGGCGTTAGATGTCCTTGTTAAGAACGATCCAGATGCAGCCATGCGTCAAGTTGGTATTGTGGACTTTAATGGAAACTCAGCTACCTATACAGGTGATAGCTGCTATGACTGGGCAGGAGGACGAGCAGGGAAGAACTATGCGGCTCAAGGAAATATTTTAGTCGGGGAAGACACCGTTACAGCGATGGCGGATACCTTTGAAGAGACAGAAGGACAGACATTAGCTGAACGACTATTAGCTTGTCTTCATGCAGCACAAAAAGCAGGTGGGGATAAGCGAGGCATGCAATCAGCTGCTATGTTTATTGTTAAAGAAAAAGGTGGTTACGGCGGGTACAATGATCGTTATTTAGACTTGCGTGTAGATGAACATGAGACGCCGATCGATGAACTTGAACGCATTTATCGTTTGCACCAGCTTTACTTTAATCGCACGAAGGAAGAAAACATAGTTGAAATTGATAACGAGAAGAAAGAAGCGTTGTCTGAGAAATTGGTAGAACTAGGGTTTTTAAAAAAAGGTGGAGATTTTGATGAGGCTTTCCGTAACTTTATTCATACGGAAAACTTTGAAGAGCGGGAGCAAGAAGAAGGAAAAATTGATTTAGAACTCTACTCCTATATAGTAGGTAAATAAACTCCTTAAAGTTGGCCCTGTATCCTTAAGTCAGGGTCATTTTTTTAATTTGTCTTAATTAATCAAACGTTTGATTAAAAGAATCATTTCGTAAAACGATTCGCATAACTACTCGCCACAAAGGCATCCGGTTTTATCTTAGGTTGAGCGCCCATCGATTCAATTCGAGCGATCATTTCGTTTATAAAGACTCTAGTTTTGTTTCGTTCGCCTGCGCCTATGTCAATATGCCCTTCAATCGTAAAACTAGCGCCACGATCGACATAGGGTAAGACGATTTCATACATGGCATCTTTTCTTTCTTGGGTAAACATTGAAAAAACGGATTCTGATAATGATGTCTCATATGAGATTTTCTCATGCAAATTGGTGATTTTCCTCGGCACTTTATTCTTCTGAAGACATGCCCACACACCTTTTCCTTCGCATTGAATGACAATACCTGTGATAAATAGTGTGTGGTCATGTTGAACCTGTGAGTCCGTACCAATCATGAGTTTATAGTTCCCGTTCGGGTTTAAGCGCATAAAATTTAGGATATGATCAAATACTTGTTCAAAGGTCATGTGCTTTTCTTTTAAATTTTCGAAAGTGTAATTCAACACCCGATAATTTAACATGACGGAAAACAACCTTCCTTGATGATCAAGATTATGAACCATATTATTTGGTTGTTACTTTATTTTATTAATAAATAAGTAAAAAACTGATCAACGATGTCTCATAAACGGTGGTTTTCATACCAATATTTCGTGAAAACGTTCCATAAATCCATGAGAAAGTTCCATAAATTCGTAAAAACATTCCATAAATCCGTGAAAACGTTCCATAAAGTTGTGAAAAAGTCCCATAAATTCACATAAACGTCTCATAAACCATAAAAAGCGTCTCAAAAAAGCTTTAATATGAATGATTACCTAGATGACAGTCCCATCACCAAATACTTCTTCCATTCAATATTCTCGGGCTTAATCATGAACCAAGTCAAAGCTTCTAAATCTAAAGCTGTAATAAAGGTTGTCTCATCACGAAGCCGCTCAACTGGATCATAGGCAACGGGCTCATTAGCTTCTGCACCTTCGATGATTTCAACCAGTTGATCCTTTTCGATGCCAGGGGTTATATTAGTTCGTTCAAGTGTTCCATCATCGGTCATTTTCCAAATTTCTTGATCGAAGATATGGTCTTGATTGATGACGACAGCTGCTAATGATTCATTGAGAGTAATATCGAGACCAACGTGAAAACCAGGTTTTAGGAGTTCGTCCTCATACTCTTCATCAAAAGTGACGGTGATTGGATAAGAGCTGTCTTCATTTAAATCACCTTCTTCTGGTACGTCACTTATATCGGAAATAGCACCTGGTAACGTATCTAATTCTGTTTCTGTTATAATTCCTACTTCCATTGATTCTTCAACCATTGAGCGTTGTTCCTCAGTTAATTCTCCGTATACTTGAAGTTCTTGGCTACTGATTGTCATGAGTGGGTCGTCCAAAGAAACGGACAGTTGATTGATGATTCCTGCCATTGGACTTTCGACTGTAATGGTATCGCCAGTTTGTTCGAGGTCAGATAATTGGTTTTCTAAACTACTCAATTGAGCTTCTTTTTCTGCTAAATTAGCACTTTTTTCTAACAAAAATTGTTGTTTTTGAAATTCGGTTTCAAGCTGTCCTTCCACTGGAATCTCGAGCTCATGCTCTTCTTCGCCGTTGTTGATCGAGATTTGGATAGAATCATCTTGTATAGGGATATTATATGTTTCAATTTCTGTAATAATCATTTCTAACGAACTAACTTCATCTTGTAGTCTTTGGATATCATTCGTAAGGGCGCGATACGTTTGGTTGTAATCGGTGACTGAATAGGTATAAAGTGGATCGCCAACGTCAACCGTCTCACCTTTTTCAACCATGAAGGATTGGAAGTTACCTTGTTGTTGGTTGAAGTATATGTGTTCTTCTTCAATGGGTTTAAGAACACCGTTTTGTACAAGGTTTTCTCTCATGTCCATCGTTTGAGTTTGATCCCATTCATCGACGTATGAAATTCGGTCAACTTTTTGTTCGTCATCAATATAGATGAGTACAAAGTTTACAGCAATAAATAGTAGGGTTAGAAAAAGTGTTCGTTTATGTCTCATGATTCAAACCACCTAACGAGTAATTGTTCATCGAAATAGCCTAGGGTTGCAACAATGAGGTAGCTTATAAGGTGCCAAATGATGACCAACGTCCAGATTTTCCATATTTTCATCGGAGATAATCTAGATAGATATTTAGCCTGAAAAGCTATAATCCAAATTTGAATAATGGTAATGGATCCGAAAAAGTATAAAAACCATTCGTGCTGTGTGAAATATGATGTGATAATGCCAAGTGAGAAAGGGGAGACGTACCAGTCAAGCCCTAAATAGACGAATAACGGGATCCATAAAAGTCTTTCAAAAAGCATCATCATCAACACGACTTGTTGCATGATGACAAGCTTCTTGTATCGAATTTTAGTGAATAAATAGAAATAAAAACTGGTGAGGTAAAGAATGATGACGGCGAGCAAAATGGCAAATAGTGCTCGTCCCATGATGAACCATAATTTATAGGCGTTATAAACGTCTGGAGTGGTCGACGTGAATTCTTGAGAGATGAGATTTGTTCCCATACCGAGCCAGGCCATCCAAAAGTAAATGGCGATACTTGCTAGAAATAGTAATAGACTTGCTTTCCATACTTTCTGAATGTCTTCAGCTTTTTGGATTCGAAAGAGTTGGCCATCCATATCTGTGAATAAACGGTAGAGATAGTTTTGCATGATCGTCATCCTTTTTTATGTACTTATTCATATTGTAGATGAATTGACAAGATTTGACTATAATTTATAGATTATTTTTAATATTTTGGTAGAAAAGGATGAGTGGTGTGGAGAAGTGTGGAAAAATCATATTGGTTTAAGACAGCCACGGATACAAGTGGCTGCCTATCTTAATAGTCCTTCAAAATGATTCTTAGTTTTTTCTTCACCTCTTTACCTAAGTATTTGACCGCATTAATCGTAGTGTTTTCTTCAAGAGCTATGGTTTTAATGGTTTTATCTTCAATGTATCGCTTTTGGACATAGGTCCATTGTTTTGCTGTTAAGTGTTCTTTGATGGTTTTCCAAAGGTATGGGTCAATATGCCCATAAGATAAGGTTGTTAAAGTATAACCCTCAATTCGACCTACCAAGGTTTCTTTTTTGTTAACACGAGATTGTTTTCTTAATTCGTCGATCAAACGACTGTGAATGGTCATATAGGCGAGTTTTCCAAATATGTCGCGGCCTTTATATTTCCGATAAGTTTCATATAAAGCAATCAACCCTATTTGATAAAATTCGCCATCTCGATCTATGATGTTTAATTTGTAGATGAGGTGGTAAATCATACCTTCATATTGTTCAAGAACTTTAATGAAATGCGAATGTTTGGTTATCATTATCCTCCCCCTATATGCCATAGGGCCGGCCCCTAAAATGATATGAACGTTCATTCAATTACTATTATAAAATTTTTCTGAAAATTGTCACCTATTTTTTACAAAAATATAGGAAATTTTTACTCTTTTTTGGAGTGATATTTTTATTGACAGATATTTCAGATGAATTTATACTATTTGTAAGCGCTTTTACATAAGTTGATTAGAGTCGCTTTTTATTTTTGTTATAAAACTAAAACGTTTTCGAAGTTGCTTCAAATTTATTTTTTTATAATTATCTAAAACGTTTTCGGAAGTATTTGGATTGGAGTTTTTATATGATTGTTTATGATAGTGGTAAAGAGGAGTATCAAAATTGGATGGTTGTTGAGTCCGAGTTTTCGCCATATCATCTGGGGAAGTTTGAGTCGATCTTTTCACTCGGGAATGGATATATGGGACTACGTTCTGCCACTGAGGAGTTTTATTATGGGGAGACCCGGGATTGGTTGGTGAATGGGACTTTTAATAAAGCTGATCCGACTGAGGTCACGGAGCTTCCTAATTTGGCAGATGTTACTCAAGTTGACCTATACATAGATGGTGAACGTTTTTCACTAGAGAAAGGAAAAGTCTTTGGTTATCAACGTGAGTTAAATTTAAAGGATGCCGAGTTGATTCGATCGTTTCAGTGGGAGTCACCTCATGGTAAGCGATTCGAATTTAAATTCAGAAGGTTTGTATCATTAGCTCATCGTCATGTTGTTGGAATGAGAATAGAGGTTAAGAGTTTGACGCATGAGGCAGACTTGAGAATCGTCAGCTGTATCAATGGTCAGACAACGAATACAGGAGCTCAACATTTTTTAAATGGGGTTCCTCGGATTTACGATCAAGATTTGCTTGAATATGTTCAAACGACGAATGATTCAAATGTGGATGTGGTTATACATAGCCGACATGAATTATTAAAGAATGGGCAGCTTGGTGACGTCACGCGATCCATGTTAATGGCACGACGTAAGGTGGGGGTGGAGTTTTCACTTCATTTAATGCCGAATGATAACCTGACTTTAGAGAAAATGAATACGGTCTATACGAGTCGCGACCAGGATGTACCTAATTCAGAAGAACTAAAACGGTTTGGACTTAAACAAGTGAGAAATCTATCAAACTATGATTTGTTATTTGAAAAACATCGCCAAGCCTGGTTAGATCAAGTGTGGAACCGCTATCAAGTTGAAATTGACAGTGAGAATCCGTTCGATCAATTGGCGATGAGGTTTTCAATCTATCATATGACCGTGATGACGCCGGCACATGACGAGCGTATGGGAATCGGTGCCAAAGGGTTGAGTGGAGAAGGTTATAAGGGACATTCGTTTTGGGATACGGAGATTTTTATTCTACCGTTTTTCACCTATTCAAATCCGAAAGTTGCGCGTTCTCTATTAACCTATCGTTATTTAGGGCTTGAAAGTGCTAGACAGAAAGCGAAAGAAAACGGTTATGAGGGTGCAATGTACCCTTGGGAAATGGCGTTTCCTGATGATGGGGAAGCGACTCCGTTGTATGGAGATATCGATATTGTAACAGGTGAGAGAAGTAAGATCTGGTCTGGTATGATCGAGCAGCATATTACAGCGGATATTTCATTTGCTATCTATCAATACGTGCAAGTAACAGGTGATCAAGCCTTTTTAGATGAATATGGTTACGAAATTGTGTTGGATAGTGCGCGGTTTTGGGCGAGTCGGTTAGAGTGGCAAGCTGATCGTGGGCGTTATGAAATTCACGATGTGATAGGACCTGATGAGTATAAAGAGCATGTGAATAACAATGCGTATACGAATTATATGGCGTATTTTAATTTAAAGCTTGCGATTCGATATGTTGATGAACTTAAGAAATCCAATCAAGAGCTCTACGAAAAGTTGAATCAACTATTAAATATTGAAGATGCTTATCCAAACTGGTTGGAAAAGGTTGAGAAGATTTACTTACCTCAGCCGAATGAGGTTGGGATCATACCTCAAGATGATACGTATTTTAATTTAACTCAAATCGATTTATCGAAATATAAGCAACAAACTCAGGCTAGGACAATCTATAAAGATTACAATCAAGAGCAAATTAACGGTATTCAAGTGACGAAGCAAGCGGATGTACTGATATTACTATATTTATTGGAACAGACATTCTTAAAAGATGATGTTCATTTTAACCAGCAGTTAAAAAAGAATAATTTTGACTTTTACGAGCCGCGAACGCTTCATGATTCGTCACTCAGTTTATCGACACATGCGATTCTGGCCAGTGAGTTAGGGGACTTAGATTTAGCGTATGACTTGTTTAAACATGCATCCGACATTGATTTAGGTCCGAATATGACATCGTCTAATGATGGGATTCATGCAGCTTCGATTGCAGGAATATGGAGTATTGCGATTTTTGGTTTTGCGGGGGTTCGTTTGACGGACTCTGGCTTAACGGTTCAACCGAACTTACCAAAAGAATGGCGGAAGTTGTCATTTAACATCGAATGGCATAGTGAGACACTTCACATTGTGGTTACTCACGATGAGGTGTCCATCTCGAAATCTAGTGATCATTTACTGAAGTTATCTATTAACCAGGTGGAATATAAATTAGCGAATGATTTAACGGTTCCGCTTGTAAAAACTTCAGTGATCAATAATAAATTATAAGGGGGATGACCATGAAACTTAAAAGTTTTTGGGTCGCATTATTATTAGGATTAGTACTTGTATTAAGTGCTTGTTCAGGTGGGGATTCAGATGATGAAAGTGCTGAATCTAATGGTGAGAAGATTACAATTTTCCAAACAAAGGTTGAGATTTCAGAGCAGATGGAAGAGCTAGCTGAAATCTATGAAGAGGAGACAGGAGTTGAAGTCGAAGTATGGGGTACGACTGGTGATGATTACTTCCAGCAGTTACAAACGCGATTAAACAGTAATCAAGGTCCTTCGATTTTAAGCTTACAAGATTACAAAAAAGCAGAAAACATTAAGTCTTATCTACACGATTTAAGTGGTGAGGAGTTTATTGATAACATTGCACCGAATATGGCGGTAGAAATTGACGGTGAAGTCGTTGGAATTCCTTATGGTGTTGAAGGTTTCGGATTAGTTTACAACAAAGATTTAGTGAGTGAAGAGGACATTCAAGATTATGATTCTTTTGTAAATACATTGGAACGCTTAAGTAACGAAGGGGTTGACCCATTAACACTTTCTTCTGAAGCGTATTTCTTAATTGGTCATATGAGTAATTATCCATTCTCATTACAAGAGGATCATTTTGAATACATTGATCAGCTATCAGAAGGTGAAGTTACAATGACTGAAACGCCTGAATTCCAAGAGTTTGGTAAATTTTTAGAAGCGATTCGTGAATACTCACCAAACCCAATGGATTATACGTATGACGAGCAAATGGGTGACTTTGCTACTGGTAAAACAGCAATGGTCCACCAAGGTAACTGGGCAATGGGTATGTTAGCGGATTATGATTATGATTTTGAAGTGGGTATGATGCCATTCCCATTAGCAGGTAATGACAAGTTAGCCGTTGGTGTTGGGGCAAACTGGGCTGTAAATGGAACGAAAGATGAAGCTGAGATTGAAGCAGCTGTTGATTTCTTAGAGTGGTTACACACAAGTGAAACCGGTCAACGATTTGTCGTTGAGGAGTTCGGTTTCGTGCCTGCGATGACAAACATCGAAGCGAATGATTTAGATGTGTTATCTGACATTGTATTAGAGTATTCTAACAGCGGTGAGACAATTCCTTGGGCACAAAACTACTATCCTGCTAGTGTTGTCACAAATGACTTTATGCCTGCAGCTCAAGATTTCTTCCTAGATGAAAATATATCAGGTGAGGATTTCATTCAATTATTTGATGAAGCTTGGCAGAATGCAGTGAAATAATTGGAATGGAACTATAATGGGATTCGTCTAAGACGGGTCCTGTTATAGTTTTATAGGATATGAGAGATTAAGTTTAGAGAAGAGGGATTGACATGTCAAGATTGCACAATCGATTATGGTACCTCGTATTTACAGTCCCACTCATTATGATTTTTACAATCGTTGTATTAATTCCGTTTTTAATCGGTATATTTTATTCGTTTTTTGAGTGGGATGGTATTGCGGCAAATCCAATGATTTATGTCGGTTTTGATCATTACATAGAGCTACTAAGTGATGGACGATTTTTAAATTCTGCTTGGTTAACCGTTAAATTTACTTTCTTTAGTGTTATATTAGTCAACATACTCGGGTTAGGATTTGCCTTATTAGTTACAACGGCGCTTAAATCATCAAATTTTGCACGTACGATGTTTTTTATGCCGAATTTAATTGGTGGTTTAATTTTAGGTTATATTTGGCAGTTTATTTTTTCAGATGTTTTAAAAATGCTTGGAGAAGCAACGGGGTATGATCAAATTTTCTTTAACTGGTTGTTAGATAAAGATTTTGCGATGTATGCGTTAGTCATTGTATTCGCTTGGCAGATGGCGGGATATATGATGATTATTTATATCGCTGGGATTCAAAGTATTCCTAATGACGTTATTGAAGCAGCGAAAATTGACGGCGCAAGTTATTGGCAACGTCTAAAAAATATTATGTTCCCTTTACTCATGCCGTCGTTTACGATTAGTATGTTTTTAACGTTATCGTTTGGTTTTAAAATCTATGATACGAACCTTTCATTAACGAATGGTGGTCCTGTGAATCAAACAGAGCTATTCGCGATGCATATTTATAATGAGATTTTTGGTTATGGAAATTATGGTTATGGTCAGGCAAAGGCAATTATTTTCTTCATAGTCGTTGCTGCGATTACGCTGACGCAAGTTTATCTTACTAAAAAGAGAGAGGTTGAGATGTAATGAGATATATCAAAGAGATTTTATTGGTCGTCGGGTCTCTCTTATTCCTATCTCCGATTTACGTTATGTTTGTGAACTCCTTTAAGAGTCGTTCGGAGTTATACGAAAATGTGTTAGCTCTGCCTGAGACATTAACGTTTGAATATTATTCGGCAGCGATTACTAAAATGAATTTTTTAACGGCGTTTTTAAACTCGTTAGTGATTACGATTATTTCGGTGATTTTCATCGTGATCTTGGCCTCGATGACGGCATGGATGTTAGCTAGAACCGATAATGTCATAAGTAAAATCATTTTTATGGTGTTTATTTCAACGATGTTAATTCCGTTCCAAACGATTATGATGCCACTGATTCAGTTCATGGATCAATTGATGACGGTAACAGGAATTCCGTTTTTAAATACACGTGGCGGATTGATTTTTATGCATATCGGATTTAACGCGAGCTTAGCTGTTTTCTTATATCACGGATTTGTGAAGTCGATACCGATGTCGTTAGAAGAAGCGGCAACGATCGATGGTTGTTCTAAGTTCGGCCTGTTTTGGCGAATTATTTTTCCGATCTTAAAGCCGATTACGGTGACCGTCATTATTCTTAATGTAATTCAGATTTGGAATGACTACTTACTACCATCTCTAGTGTTGACGGATAAAGGATTGAGAACAATTCCACTTGCGACATTCTATTTCTTCGGTGAATTTACAATTCAATGGAACCAAGCCATGGCAGGTTTAGTCTTGACAATTATACCAGTTGTCATTTTCTACGCAGCAGCTCAAAAACATATCATCAAAGGGATTGGTGAAGGTGCTGTTAAGTAATAGTTAGAATGGAGGACTGATGATGAAATTATCTGATTGGCTCCAAGCCTTTGCGCGTTGGTTTATGCGCTTTTCAGTAGTCAATCTTATATGGTTTTTAATGAATATACCGTTTTGGTTTAGTATTTGGTCGTGGTCACTCAGCGATCAGAAGTTCTCCATTTATCATTATGTGTTGATCTTTGGAACGTTTATGTTGATTTTTGTTCCGACGACGGTAACTTTATTTATTGTTGTTAGGGATTGGATTCAGCAAGACAGTGATGATGCTGGGGTTTTATTGTACTTTAAAAGTTTTAAACAAGTGTATCGTGAAGGCATGAAGTACGGTGTTTTTCTTGGAATTGTATGGTTGATCTGGTTTATTGACCTGATGTTTATGTATCACAACAATGATGTTTTATTTATGGGTTTCCTCATGTTAGGCGTTTTTCTGTTTGTGTTTCAGGTTATCTTTTTCTGTATGCGAGCTCATTTTGACATGACATTTAAACAACTAGTGAAGTACTCTTTATCAGTGGTCGTGGGAAAACCTCTATTAGTGCTTTTGTTGTTTATGGTCAATGGATTAACAATTTATATCGTATTGTTCCACGTGCCGTTTTTAGTACCGTTTTTCTCGGGTATTATCGTCGTATACTTGTCATTTTTAATATTTAATCACTGGGTCAATGCAATTCGGATGAATGTCAATCAAACGTTTGATTAAGGACGTGATGTAGATGGTTTCAATTAAAGATGTAGCCAAACAAGCTGGGGTATCGGTCGGTGTTGTGTCTAAAGCGTTTAATGGGTATCCAGATGTCAATGTTAAAACACGGGAGCGGATTTTTGAAATTGCGAAAGAGATGAAATACTCGCCGAACCGTGTCGCAAAAAGTCTCTCGTCCAAGCAGCCTTCATCCGTTGGGTTAATCGCATCGGGCTTTAAGACGAACGATAAGAAAGATAATAACTCTTATATGTTGTTTAAAGGGGTTTATGCTGGAATAGAAGAGCTGAATCGTGATTTATCCATGTATTTTACGGATTCAAAGAAGCAAAAGCATAAAAGCTATATTCAATATTGTACAGAGCGAAATATCGGTGGTGCGATTTTGCAAGGGATGAGGGTGGATGATCCGTATTTTAAAGAATTGGTTGATACGGCTTTTCCTTGCGTTTTAATTGATGTCGTCCTACCAGAACATAACCCTTATATCGGGAGTATTTCGATCAATAACCGAAAAGCGACTGAGGACATGACGAATTATTTATTTGAGCGTGGTCATCGAGATATCGTAGTAATGGCAGGGACGAAAGAAGCGTATGTTAATGAACAGCGTTTACTCGGAGTAGAAGATGCCTATCGTGAACATGGGTTGTCGCTTGAGGTAGATAAGGTAATAGATGCGGATTTTTGCGATCAACAAGCATACGAAAAGGCAAAGGCAATTTTTGAGTCTGGAACATACCCATCAGCGTTTATTTGTTTTAGTGACATTATGGCATATGGCGTGATGAGAGCCGCTCATGACTGTGGACTCAGTGTTCCAGATGATGTCTCTATAACAGGATTTGATGATTCTATGATAAGTAGTTTAACTCAACCTGGAATTACGACAATTTTACAAGATTTCTTTGAGATGGGACGTCAGGCTGCTTTTCTATTAGATCGTATTATGAATAACCGCGTCGAGACGAATATATTAGAACTAGACTATCAGCTACTAGAACGAGGCAGTGTGAAAGATTTACGATGAGAGGGTTTTATTAATGATGAAACAGCCTAAAGCGTTTATTTTTGATTTAGATGGTGTGATTACAGATACAGCCGAATATCATTATCAGGCTTGGAAGCGACTGGCCGATGAGATTGGCATTTATATAGACCGACAGTTTAATGAAGAATTAAAGGGCATTGGTCGAATGGAGTCGCTTGAGAAAATTTTGGCTTTAAAGCCGGAATTAGAAAAACTATCAGTAGATAAAAAAGAAAATCTTGCAGCGAAGAAAAATAAGTATTACAAAGAGTTGCTGAAATCATTGGCTCCAGCGGATATCTTGCCTGGAATTCTACCATTAATTCAAGAGATTCGTCTGAGAGGGATGAAAATTGCACTTGGTTCGGCGAGTAAAAACGCTCAACGAGTATTAGAACAACTGGAGTTAACGAATTACTTTGATTACATAGTAGATGCCGCTAAAGTCTCGAAAGGAAAACCTCATCCAGAGACGTTTTTAACCGCAGCTGACGCGTTAGGCGTACCGTATGATTTTTGTATCGGAATTGAAGATGCACCATCAGGAGTAACGGCTGTGAATGAAGCAGGTATGTTCTCAGTTGGGGTTGGATCTAAGGAAGCTTTATCCCATTCGGATTACCGTGTAAATCAGACAGATGAGCTCAACTTTGATCGAATCATAGAAGCTTATGGGTTAGTAAGTGTAGGGAAGTAAAGCATGCATGGGTTAAAGGCCCATGCACATTTAATACATATTTAGGAGTGTCGACAAATTGACTTGGAAACTGGCTAAGAATGAACTTGATCAAGATCAATTACTCGTCAATGAAAGTTTGCTAGCTTTAGGTAATGGATACATTGGCGTTCGTGGTAATTTTGAAGAAGGTTATGGTGATGATTTAAAGTCTATTCGTGGAACTTATATCAATGCGTTTCACGATGAGACCAAGATTAAATATGGAGAGAAACTATATGCTTTTCCAGATCAGCAACAAAAGCTTGCGAATGTTATCGATGCTCAAGGGATTGATATTTTTCTTGATGATGAACATTTTAACCTTTTTGAAGGTAAAGTGGTTAACTTTAATCGGACGTTGCATATCGATGAAGGTTATACTAGCCGAGAGGTTCATTGGGTGTCTCCAAATGGCCGAGAGGTAAAAGTGAATTTTAACCGCTTAGTGTCGTTTAGTCGAAAGGAATTGTTTGCGATTCAAGTAACGGTGGAGCCAATCCGTAACGTACAGAAGGTGAAAATGGTTTCGACGGTAAACGGAAATGTGACCAATTATGTGGAGAAAGGTGATCCCCGCGTAAACTCTGAGCATGCGAAGTTAGTGGCTTTGGGCGACGCACGAGTGGTCGGCGATTACCGAATTGTTCAAGTTTCGACGATGAATACGAATTTATCTGCTGCATGTGTGACGAGCTATACAGCTAAGGCATCAGAGAGTATCGTTGATAGTGGAGTGATTCGTGATACATTTCAGTTTGAAGCTGGATCTGGGCCTATTGTGTTGACAAAGAAAAACGTATATACCGACACGCTTAGACATGGTGATGACGTTGTGTCGCGTGGCGTTGAGCTTCAACGTGAGTTAGCGTCATTTGATCATTTACTTGTTGAACAAAAGTATTATTTAGATGAATTTTGGAAGATTGCTGATATAGAGGTTCAAGGGGATCAGAGGCTTCAGCAAGGAATTCGTTTTAACCTTTTTCACTTGCTTCAATCGGTCGGTAAAGACTCTGTTAGTAATATTGCTGCAAAAGGTTTGTCTGGCGAAGGGTATGAAGGCCACTACTTTTGGGACACGGAAATTTATATATTCCCGTTCTTCTTAATGACAAACCCTGAGATGGCGAAAAGTTTATTAATGCATCGTTATTCGACATTAGATCATGCGAGAAACCGTGCGAAGGAAATGGGACATGAAAAAGGGGCACTGTTTCCATGGCGAACGATTACAGGTCCTGAGAGTTCAGCCTTCTTCCCAGCAGGAACCGCTCAATACCATATCAGTGCTGACATTGCTTATAGTTTTATTCAATATTATTTAGTAACAAAAGACGTCTCGTTCATGCAAGATTATCTTGCTGAGGTGTTATTTGAGACGGCTCGCTTATGGGTTGACACGGGTCATATGAAGGACGGTCATTTCAGAATAGATAATGTTACAGGGCCGGATGAGTACACGTGTATTGTAAATAACAATTTTTACACGAACTCTATGGCTAAGTACAACTTAGATTGGGCCTATAAAATCTATCAGGAGTTGGATGATAAGGCGAAGACCGACATTCAAGATAGAATAGGTCTTGAAGTGGGTGAAGTTTTGGCATGGAAGGAAGCAGCGGATTATATGTATCTGCCTTATAGTGAAAAGCTTGGCATTAATGAGCAGGACGATACGTTTTTAAGTAAAAAGGTATGGGATTTTGATAATACGAGCGAAGAGGATTATCCGTTACTATTAAATTACCATCCATTGACTTTGTATCGTCATCAAGTATGTAAGCAAGCAGATACGGTTTTGGCACACTTTTTAGTTGAAGATCATCAAGACGAGGAAACGATTCGTCGTTCTTATGATTATTATGAAAAAGTTACAACTCATGATTCGTCGCTTTCATATTGTGTATTCAGTATTATGGCAGCAAAGCTAGGATATAAAGAGAAGGCTTATCGTTACTTTAATGAAACTGCAAGGCTTGATTTAGATAACCTTCATAAAAACACGAAAGACGGCTTGCACATGGCAAACATGGGTGGGACATGGCTTGCGCTCGTATATGGTTTTGCTGGCCTTCGTTTGAAGGAAGATGGATTACATTTTTCCCCTGTAGTGGTTGAAGAATTCGGTCAGTTGAGCTTTCATATTAAGTTCCAAGGTCGAACGTTAAAAGTTGAACTGTCGGATAAATTCGTTCATTACACAGTGATGGAAGGGGAGTCGCTTAACATTCATCATATCGGAAAAGGTGTTCAGCTTGAGCCGGGTCAGAGGAAAAGTTTTACTTACTAATTGGGGGATGTAAACATGTCGAAACCAAATATCATTTTTATTAATTCTCATGATACAGGGCGTTATCTTGGGACATATGGAAAAAGTGTCGAAACACCAGAAATCGATGACCTGGCTTCAGATGGGATTCAGTTCAATCAATTTTTCTGTTCACAGCCTCAATGTAGTCCGAGTCGTGGGAGTGTGATGACAGGAATGTATGGACATAACCATGGAATGATGGGACTTGCTCATATGGGTCACTCGATTCATGAAGACTGTGCAACGCTTCCTAAAGAATTAAATAAAGTTGGATATCACACGGCGTTGTTTGGGATGTTCCACGAGTCGGTGAACGGTGAGCTTGATCCTGAAAAATTAGGGTATCAAGATTATACGGAAGTTCCAGGAAATTTTGCCCGTGATGTGACGGATCGTTTTGTCGATTTTCTAAAGATGTATGATGGTGAAAAGCCGTTTTATGCGTCGGTTGGCTTTGAAGAAACGCATCGACCGTTTGATCAGTACGAGCCTGTTGATCCAGACACCGTTGATATACCAGAATACTTACCAGATACCCCGGAAGTTCGAGAAGATTTTGCGAGGTTCTATCGTTCGGTGATGGATATGGATGAGGCGATTGGTCGGATCAAACGAGCGGTTGAAGAAAATGGGCTCCAGGAGAATACGATTATCATTTATACGACCGATCACGGCTTAGCTTTTCCAAGAGCGAAGGGAACACTTTATGATTCTGGACTTGAGACGGCATTTATTATCAAGTTTCCTGATGGCATGGTGACGCAAGGGTATCAGGCTGATCAGATGCTTTGTAATATTGATATTTTACCAACGATTCTTGAATTAGTTGGTGGCGACGTCCCAGAAGGTTTCGATGGTGTTAGCTTTTGGCCGTTGTTAAAAGGTGAAACGGAAGAGGGACGCGAGTCATTTTTTGCTGAAATGACGTGGCATGATCAGTATCACCCGATGCGAGGGATTCGGACTAATGATTATAAATATATCCGTAATTTCGGTGATGGTCCGAAAGTGTACATGCCTTATGATATTCATTCGAGTCCTTCTGGGCGTGTGGTTCGTGAGGATTACTACGTTCCAAATGTTAAAGAAGAGCTTTATGATTTACGAGAAGATCCGCATGAACTCCATAATGTCGCTGGTGATGGTGCGTATGCTGAGGTGTTAGTTGACCTGCGAGAGCGAGTGGAGCGTTGGATGAAAGAGACAGATGACCCGATTTTAGAAGGTCCAGTTCCGGGATACGAAGCGGACGAGTGGAAAGAGGCTGAAGACAATCCATTTATAAAGTAAGGTGAATGAGATGAAGAACTGTTGTAGTGCAACAAGAACAAGTTCGAAAAATTATGAGCAAGTGAGCGTTCAGAAGGGAACGGCTGATGTGTCTGATATGATTTATATCCCTGAAGGCACGTTTTGGATGGGGACGGATGATTCGGATGCTAACCCGCATGATGGCGAAGGGCCTGTCCGCGAAGAAAAAGTTGAATCGTTTTACATCGATCCATGTGCTGTAACGAATGCTGATTTCAAACGTTTTGTTGATGATACGGGGTATGTTACGGAAGCTGAGCGTTATGGTTGGTCATTCGTATTTTATCAATTTATAGATGGACGCAATAAATCTTATGCAAGGCAACGCGTTCCGAATACACCGTGGTGGATAGTTGTCGAAAAGGCCTACTGGTATCAACCAGAAGGCCCTTTTTCATCTATTGAAGATCGACTCAATCACCCCGTCATTCATATTTCTTGGCACGATGCGAAGGCTTATTGCAATTGGGCAGGAAAACGACTTCCGACCGAAATAGAATGGGAATACGCTGCTCGTGGTGGATTAGTGCAAAAACGTTACCCGTGGGGTGATGAATTGATTCCTAATGGAGAACATCGCTGTAACATTTGGCAAGGCGAGTTCCCCAAACACAATTCTTTAGATGACGGATACCACGGAACAGCACCCGTTGATACGTATAAACCGAATGATTACGGACTATATAACATGGTGGGTAACGTGTGGGAATGGTGCCAGGATTCATTTGAAGCGAAGTCGCGAGTGATGCGTGGTGGATCCTATTTGTGTCATGATTCCTACTGCAATCGATACCGAGTCGCCGCTAGGACCTCCAACACTCCTGATAGTTCGTCTGGCAATATTGGGTTCAGGTGTGTGGTGGATGGGTTAGGGTAGTACTCTATTTGCGAGTTCAGATTTTTTGTAAGAATGAGGCTCTTATTTGCAAGATTCGCCTGCTTATTTGTGAAAATCAGTTTATAAAATGCTAGAAATCTAGACTTACTTGTGAAAATGAGTATGTTACATGCGAGAATGTTAATTCTATTTGCAAAGACCACTCATTCAATCATGACACTCATGCATAAGTCACCAATTTCAACCATATTATGGTAAGATAGGTACAGAAGTACAATCAGTAGGGGGGTACAAGGTTGCTTAAGTCACTCATAAAATGGTTGATTGGAATAGTATTAGTGCTAGCAGTAGGAGTAGGAATTTTCTTCGGAGTCGGTGCTTATTTAGATGATCAGTTCGCGAAAGATGAACCTCGGACTGATGATGCTGAGGGTGAAGAGGAACAGCGGGTAAGAGAATTGTCTGAGGAAAAGTTTGAGAATAGTGAGAACGACGAAGATTTAAATCCTTTTGGTGATCGGTTCGGGTCTGAAAGTTTAACTGATGGACAAATTCAAGAATATCTTCATAAAATGGCACACCAGAAAGTTGAAGCTTCTGAAAAATGGGGTTTTTATCTAATCACGGATGAGCGAATTGAGTGGTTACAAGAGGGTATAAATGAGAGTGGTGATGAATTAGCTCATCGCGATCTCTATGAATCTATTTTGAGTCGATGGGCGGCTGGTGATTTTTCTCAAGCAGACCAAGATCATAACGCGATATGGGAACTTCAAGGAGGGACCATTGGACGCGCAACAGGTGTTTTAAGTCAACAGGAAGAAGAAGCATATATTAATAGTGCGTATGAGGATTAAGAAACTAACCTTGGAAATCCAAGGTTAGTTTTTTTGTAGTATGAAACGAAAAATATTCGTTATGACTCAAGTTTTCTTTAGTATGATCCTAAAAAAGTTTAGTATGAAATCGAAATTCTTTAGTATGATGCTAGATTTATTGTTTTAGATCATTAGTTAACTTAATTTTTCTAAAAAATCATCTTTACAATTTCATAGATTGTTTGTATGATATATGTAACGGGTTACACATTAGACGTAACCCTATAAAAATGATCAATGTGTAAACGGTTACATGTTCGAATATAGGTGATGACTTTGTCTACAATTAAAGATGTTGCCCAAGAGGCGGGTGTGTCTGTTGCTACCGTTTCAAGGGTAATTAACCAAAATGGATATGTTAATGAAGATACTAGAAAAAAAGTTGAAAACGCTATTATCAAGCTGAATTATCAACCGAATTCGATTGCGAGAAGTTTATATAAAAAAGAATCTAAAACGATTGGAATTATTGTGCCCGATATCACGAACCCATTCTTCCCTGAATTGGTAAGAGGGGTAGAGGATTATTTAATTAGAAATGGTTTCACGACCATTCTTTGTAATAGTGATGAGGATGCCGATAAGGAACGACTTTATTTAGAGGTTATGAAGCAAAAGTATGTCGATGGGTTGATCATCGTGTCTAATACGATTAATGAACAGCTTGTTCAACAGTTTGATCGACCGATTGTGGCGCTTGACCGCTCGATTCATAAAAATATCCCTACTTTCGCGATTGATAACCGTGAAGGTGGGAGAAGGGCGACGCAACATTTGTTGGATATAGGTTGTCAAAAAGTGGCACACATTAAAGGACCGGATCAAATTGAAAACTCAGAAGCACGTTACAAGGGCTATCTTGATGTCATTAATAATAACGAGCTAGTTGTTTCGGGTCATTATGATTTGAAAAAAACAGCACAAGCAACCATCGAGCTTTTGCAACATCATCCTGAGATTGATGGTGTTTTCGCAGGTAATGATATTATGGCGCTTGGTGTCGCGAAAGCTGCTGATTATTTAAATATTAAAGTACCAAATGAACTTGCGATTATTGGGTTTGATGGGATTAATTTATCCGAGATGACCTCTCCGGAATTATCAACGATTTCGCAACCTATTTATGAAATGAGTACGGAAGCAGCAAGGGCTTTAATTTCGTTGATTGAAGGAAAGGTCATAGAAAAAATAGATTACGAGTTTCCTTTTACACTCATCCAGCGTCAATCAACAAAAAGGTAAAGGAGAATGTAAATTGCCAGCTAAGATTGCAGTAATCGGTAGTATCAATATGGATTTAGTTTCGACCACTGACCGTTTTCCGAATAAAGGGGAGACGATCCTCGGAACGGATTTCAAAAATATTCCAGGTGGAAAAGGGGCCAATCAAGCCGTTGCAGCAGCGAAACTGGGAGCTGATGTCACGATGATTGGTTGTGTAGGGGACGATCCTTTTGGTCCACCTTTAATTGAGAACCTTAAGGCTAATGGAGTTAATACGGATAATGTGGAACCGGTTACAGGTGTTCCAACCGGAATTGCAGCAATTACAGTTGCGGATCAAGACAATACCATTATCGTGATCCCTGGTGCGAATCATCATGTAACGCCTGAGGTGGTTCAAAGTCATGAAGAGGTTATAAAAGAGAGCGATTTAATTCTTCTGCAGTTTGAGATTCCAATGGAAAGTGTGAAGCAGGCCGTGGAACTTGCCGCAAAACATGGAACGAAGGTCGTGTTAAACCCAGCACCTGCACAATCTGTGGAGCTTGATCTACTAGAAAAAGTCGATTTCCTAACTCCGAATGAACATGAACTTGAGATTTTGCTAGATACAGATGAGAAAAAAGAATTTTACCAACTAAACCGTGAAAAATTCTTTATAACTCAAGGGGAAAAAGGTGTACTTTATTATGATGGTGAAAAAGAAGTTCTTGTCCCAAGCTACAAGGTAGATGTGGTTGACACGACAGGAGCTGGAGATACCTTTAACGGTGGATTTAGCGTGGCTATCGCAGAAGGGAAATCGCTTAAGGAAGCTTGTTATGACGGGAATATAGTCGGTGCCATTTCGGTAAGTAAATTTGGAGCCCAAACGGGTATGCCGACAAAAGATGAAGTCGCTAACTTTTTAGCAAAGAGAGGGTGATCTTCCATGAAAAAGCAAGGAGTATTAAACAGTGAAATCGCGTCTGTTTTAGCAAAGCTTGGTCATACCGATACAATTGTGATCGCTGATTGTGGTTTGCCCATTCCAGACGGTGTGAAACGTATTGATTTAGCTCTTAAAAAAGGTCAGCCAAGTTTGATTGATACGTTAGAAACGGTGTTGGAAGATATGGAAGTTGAGCATATAACCTTAGCCGAAGAAATTAAATTACAAAACCAGCTTGTACAATCCAAAACCGTTCAACTATTTGATGGACCAACTTCTTATGTCCCGCATGAGGAGTTTAAACAACTAACAAAGAATGCGAAAGTCGTCATTCGTACAGGCGAGACGACACCTTATGCTAACGTCATTCTACGTTCCGGGGTGATTTTTTAAAATGTCTAAGCAGCCATTAATTGAAATGAAAGGAATCTCAAAATCATTTGTAGGGAATAAAGTCCTTCACGAAGTCGATTTTGAGGTGAAATCAGGGGAAGTTCATGCATTGCTAGGCGAAAATGGTGCGGGTAAATCGACGTTAATGAAAATATTAACGGGGATTTATGCTCGTGATGAAGGTGAAGTACTGGTCAAGGGTGAGCCTGTACACTTTCAAAACACGAAAGAATCAGAAGAAAAAGGGATCGCGGTCATTCACCAAGAGTTAAATATTATTCCATACCTTACCGTGATGGAAAATATGTTTCTAGGTCGTGAGATTAAATACGGCAAAACCGGATTTATTAATAAAAAGAAAATGATTGAGAAGTCCAAAGAATACCTAGGGCAGCTTGGTGTTGAGATTGATCCACTGACACCAGCAAAAGAGTTATCGGTTGGTCAACAACAAATGGTCGAAATTGCGAAAGCGCTATCTTTAAATGCGGAACTAATTGTCATGGACGAGCCGACCGCTGCATTAACCGACCGTGAAATTGAACGATTATTCGAAGTCATTGATAGATTACGTAGCAAAGGCGTTGGAGTGGTTTATATTTCTCACCGAATGGAAGAAATCTTTAAAATATGCGATCGTATTTCCGTTCTGCGTGATGGTGAGTATATTGGAACAAGAGATGTTGAAGGTGCCGATTATGATGAGATTATTCGCATGTTAGTTGGACGCCAGTTAGGAACTCTTTTTCCGGAACGTGAGACAGTTGTCGGTTCGATCAGGATGAAAGTAGATAAATTATCTTCTGATATATTTCAGGATGTTAGCTTTGAATTAAAAGAAGGTGAAATCCTAGGTGTTGCAGGTTTGATGGGAGCCGGACGCTCCGAAATTATGGAAGCGCTTTTTGGCTACAGAGAGGTTCAATCAGGTAAAGTC
This sequence comes from Piscibacillus halophilus, assembly GCF_900110685.1. Classification (GTDB taxonomy): domain Bacteria; phylum Bacillota; class Bacilli; order Bacillales; family Alkalibacillaceae; genus Piscibacillus; species Piscibacillus halophilus. The sequence continues at coordinate 3,337 of NZ_FOES01000023.1, read as the reverse complement.
TATATTAATGGTAAAGAAACGAAAATTAACAATCCACTCGATGCGATTAAGGCTGGAATTGGCTTTGTGACAGAAGACCGGAAAGAAGAAGGATTAGTCCTTTCGATGTCGGTGCGTGAAAATTTTACACTTACAAATCTAAAGGATCGGTCTAATTATTCTGTTATTTCCAACCAAAAAGAGCGTGATTTTGTTAATGGTATGATTGAACGATTTAATGTGAAGACGTCCGGTATGGAACAGGAAGTTAAATCACTGAGTGGTGGTAACCAGCAAAAAATTGTCATTGGTAAGTGGCTCGGGATTAACCCGAAAATATTAATCCTTGATGAACCAACTCGTGGTGTGGATATTGGAGCCAAAAAAGAAATCTATCAAATTATGAATGAGTTAACTCAACAAGGAGTTAGTATCATCATGATTTCATCTGAATTACCGGAAGTATTAGGGATGAGTGATCGAATTTTAGTCATTCATGAAGGTCAAATTAGTGCTGAACTCAATAGAGATGAAGCTGACCAAGAAAAAATTATGTATGCAGCGACTGGAGGGGAGTAACGTGAAAGGTAAATCTCTAGGGTATATTTTACAACGTTTAGGACCGTTATTAGGATTAATGGCGATTGTGATTGTACTAAGTATTATGAGTCCACAATTTTTAGATTTGGACAACCTATTTAATGTTCTAAGACAGATTTCAATCATTGCTTTATTAGCATTCGGAATGACCTTTGTTATTTTAACGGGTGGTATCGATTTATCCGTTGGTTCTACCTTGGCTCTTGCGGGAGCTTTAACAGCAGGATTTATGGCAAGTGGAATAGATCCGATCTTAGCTGTCTTATTAGGTGTTATAGCAGGTGCTGTGATGGGGGCCTTTAATGGTGTCATTATTGCTAAAGGGAATGTAGCCCCATTTATTGCGACATTAGCTACGATGACCATTTTTAGAGGTCTGACACTCGTTTATACAGATGGACGACCGATTACCGGTTTTACCGATAGTGTTGCGTTTGACATGATTGGTAAAGGTTATTTCTTTGGAATTCCTGTACCTGTCATTATGATGTTTGTCATTTTTGCCATACTATTGTTTGTTCTAAAGAAGACCGTATTTGGTCGCCACGTTTATGCGCTTGGTGGTAATGAAGAAGCATCAATTTTATCAGGAGTAAAGGTGAATCGAGTTAAGATTTGGGTGTATTCTTTAACAGGTGCATTATCAGCGCTGGCAGGGATTATCCTAACGTCACGCTTAGGTTCAGCTGCTCCAAATGCTGGTTTCACCTATGAACTAGATGCCATTGCTGCCGTCGTTCTTGGTGGGACAAGTTTATCAGGTGGACGAGGTTGGATATTTGGAACCTTAATTGGTGCCTTGATTATTGGTGTGCTAAATAATGGTTTAAATTTACTTGGTGTGTCTTCTAACTATCAACAAATCGTCAAAGGTGGTGTTATTTTACTAGCCGTTTTACTTGATCGCCAAAAGTCGTCGTAGGTTAAGGGTAAAGTTATTAAACAATTAGGGAGGAAAATAAAATGCTTTCAAAATTTAAATTAGGTTTAATCGCGTTTTTAACAGTAGGTTTATTAGTGGCTTGTTCGACTGAATCACCTACATCAGGTGGTGGGGATGATAGTGAAGACGATGGTGAAATTCATATTGGTTTAGCCGTTTCTACTCAAAACAACCCATTCTTTGTCACATTAAAAGAAGGGGCTGAAGCAAAGGCTGATGAATTAGGTGTTGAGTTAACTGTTGTAGATGCACAAGATGATGCGGCTACTCAGTTAAGCAGTATTGAAGATTTAATTCAGCAAGATATAGATGTCCTTGTTGTGAACCCAACTGACTCTGAAGCGGTTGTTTCAGCAATTGAAACAGCTAATGATGCGGGTATTCCAGTTGTTACAGTAGACCGTAGCGCAGATGGTGGCGAAGTAGTTGCCCATGTTGCTTCAGACAACGTTGATGGTGGTGAAATGGCAGGTAACTTTATCGTAGAACAACTAGGCGGTGAAGGAAATGTCGTTGAATTAGAAGGGATTCCTGGATCATCAGCAGCACGTGAGCGTGGTGAAGGTTTCCACAACATCGTTGATGAAGAAAGTGGAATTGAAGTCGTTGCTCAACAACCTGCAGACTTCGAACGTTCTGAAGGATTAACTGTAATGGAAAACATCATTCAGAGTAACTCTGATTTCGATGCTGTATTTGCGCATAATGATGAAATGGCATTAGGTGCATTAGAAGCATTAGAAGCTGCTGGTATGGAAGATGTTATTGTAGTAGGATTTGATGCCACTGATGATGCGGTTGCAGCTGTTGAAGCAGGTACTTTAGACGCAACAGTAGCCCAGCAGCCAGCTATTATTGGTGAGCAAGGTATTGAAGCAGCAGTTTCAATTGCCAATGGTGAAGAAGTAGAAGAATTTCTACCAGTTGAACTGGATTTAATAACAGAATAATTATAGATGGGGGAGCCAACGATTGTTGGTTCCTTTTTTCATGAATGGCTTTACTCATCCTTCTTTGAATTGTATAGTCGAGGAAAGCTCTTCTTTGGAGGAATTCATAATGAATAAAAATGAAGTTAAAAATATGGACGAGCAAGACATTCAAAAACATCAGAAACATTATTCAGATAATAAATTATGGGAAAAAATACGTCGAGTGGCAAAGAAAGCGGGAGTCTCCGTGATCTATGCGGCGCTTTTATTATATTATACATTGCAAAAACCAGAGGTCCCTAATAAAGTAAGAGCAACAATTATTGGTGCCTTAGGTTATTTCATTTTACCTATCGATCTTATTCCAGACGCTTTTGTAGGTATTGGTTATGTAGATGACATTGCGATCTTAGTCACAGCGATTTATCAAGCGACTGGATATATTGATGAAGGAGTTAAATCGAAGGCTCGAAAGAAAGTCGAAATATGGTTCGGAGAAGACGTAGACACCTCTGAGATTGATGCAAAAATTAAATAAAAAAGACAGAAAAACGAGGCTGGGACAAAACCCAGTAAAATAAAAAATCGTGGAAGACATCAAAATTGATGTTCTCCACGATTTTTTTATACTCTTTTTTAATTTTAGATAAACAAAAAGGATCCCCTTTGATAGAATTAAAGTAACTACACCATAACCCCAAAGGAGGATCCTTATGTTTAAACATTATAACATGAATCAAGTGGTTTTGCCTTTAGATTTAGAAATAAAATTAGACAAAGATGATATGGCTTTTGTTGTGAATGATTTAGTCGAACAAATTCCGGAAGAAGCTTTCGCAAGCTTTTCACGCGACACCGGCTGCCCTGCTTATCACCCTAAAAT
>NZ_FOES01000043.1 GCF_900110685.1 Piscibacillus halophilus | reverse complement strand
ACGATCTGAGACTTTATTGACGTTTGGGTTTTGTTCAAGTAGGTCCATTTGTTTAGCATTAAAAATTGTATTACTCATGTTTAAACACCTCTTTATCGTTAATCCTTACCAGCAGTAGAAATACACGAGACTCCTACGGGAACAGCACGAGCTGAAAATCACCCAAAGTGAACGTTAGTGAACTTTGGGAAGTTGAAGCCGTGCCCGTGGAAAGCGAAGTGTATTTCCACTGCGGCAGATCATAAAATTCTTTTGATAAATCGTCCTAGTTATGACTAATTTCATTATAACAATGAGAGATAATCAACATAACAAAACCCCAGTTAGGAACTTTTTTTAATTAGTCCACTAACTGGGGTATAGTTCAGGGTACTTGAGACCTTTTTTTAAAATGTTTTGCCGAAAATATTAAGGTATCCTAACGTATAAGAAAGGTAGAAGGCGATAGCAAGTGCAGTTATCATGGAAGTTAAAAACACCCAGTCATTTTTTTTAACTTTAATTTCATGATAGTGTGTTCGTTGACGACTTCCTGTGAAGCCTTTTGATTCCATCGCATTTGCCACACGTTCAGATTTTCGAATGGCATTCGCTAACAATGGAATCATATAACGCTTCAACCGTTCGATTCGTCCTTTAATACCTTTTGTTCGACTCACACCACGTATTTGATGGGCCTGACGAAGCAGGTCTAGTTCATGTTTAAATAAGGGTAGAAAACGATAACCCGCTAATATTCCGTAGGTCAGCTTAGGTGGAAGTTTTAGCTGTTGCATCATACTGAGCATTAGTTTAGTTGGATCCGTTGTCAGTGCAAAGAGCAAGGTTAAGGCGATGAAGCACATCGATCTTAGAGCTAGACTAACCCCAACTTGTAAGCTTCCAGTTGTGATCTCGATCCACCAAAAGTTTACGAGCATATCTCCACCTGCATATTTTTCATCCGTATGAAGCATCGACGTCCAAGCCAACCCTAAAGCAAATAGCGATAGTGGTATAAAGAACATTAACCATTTTTTTAATCGTACGCCAGAGAAGAAAAAAGTAACCAGCAATAGAAAAGTTAAGAAAACAAGTGGAGTGACCACATCAAATGCTAAACTTAACACTAACCCTGGAATAACGACAGCAATCATTTTCACACTAGGATTAATGGATGAGACCAACTGACTCCACCTCTTTTCTTTCCATACGATATGGCTTACGTAATCGAGCTTCCTTTAAGAGATCATCGTTTTGCCATAGTTCTTCAGGTTGACCATCTAAAGCTATACGTCCATTGTTGAGCACGATCACTCGATCAGCATATTGATCGACTAGATCCATATCGTGTGTAATGAATACGACTGATGTGCCTTTTCGCTTTAAATTAATGATGATTTTCATTAATTCAAGAGTCGTGTGAGCATCTTGGCCAAATGTTGGTTCATCAAAAAGGAGAAGGTCTGGCGTTTCATCTAGCATGGTCGCAACACTTAAACGACGCTTTTGACCACCACTTAATGCAAAGGGATTGCTCCACTTGTGATGAGTTAAATGAAACGTCTCTAAAAGTTCATTTGCAACTGCTTTAAAATCTTTCTCTGGTTTTTCATTTAACTTCATTCCAAATGTTATTTCATCGTAAACCGTGTCGGTAATAAATTGATGTTCAGGGTTTTGAAACACAAAGCCAGTTCGCTTTCTTAACTCACGTTCATCCCATTCATTAAGCGGACGATTTAAAAACGTCACTGAACCTTCGCTAGGCTGTAGTAACCTTGACATTAGCTGAAGTAATGTTGATTTACCTGCTCCATTTTGACCGACGATAGAAATAAATTCTCCAGGATAGACGTTAAAGCTTATATTTTTTAAAATAGAATCCTTCTTACGTTTAAAAGACATTTGGTTTACAGACATACACGGATGAGTACTAGACACAATTGAAGGAAGTGGGTTTTGTTCTACGGTATTCTCATATTGATTGGGTAGAAAAATCCCTAATTCCTTTACGAGTTCAGCATGTTGATTAAATACATGATCAGGTACATCATCTAGCATTAATTGTCCTTTTTGATCTAACACTATGCACCGGTTCATCAAATGTAGCCAATCATCAGCTTGATGTTCAATCACGATAATGCTCATCTCAGTATTATCTTGAAGTTCACCGACTAACGCGATGAACTCTAAGCTTGATACTGGATCCAAATTAGCCGTTGGTTCATCTAATATTAAGAGGTCTGGCTCCATTAGGAGAACAGCTGCAAGGGCGATTTTCTGTTTCTGTCCTCCCGAGAGCTCATGTATTTTTCTGTTTTTATAATTTGTCATCTTTACTTGATCAAGGACTCGGTCAATTTTACGAACCATCTCGCTACGCGGAACCGATAAATTTTCTAAAGTGAAAGCCAGTTCATCCTCAACCTTAAGCATACAAAATTGACTCTCCGGGTCTTGAAAGACAATTCCAATCTTTTGATTTAGTTCCCCTTTTTTAAAATCGTTAATGTTGGTTCCTCGAAAGTAAATATCACCAGAAGAATAACCTTCAATCGCTTCCGGGTATAACCCATTTAAACAAAGAGCCAACGTGCTTTTTCCCGATCCACTTGCACCCATTAATAAAATGGAATCTCCATCATGAATGGTACAACTTAAATTGTTTATAATCGGTTTTTCTTGTGATTCATAAGAAAAAGAATAATCTTTAAGTTCCAATAAAGGGCTAAACGACATCTTCATCACGCTTTTTCTGTTGTAATTCTTTACCTAATGCATAACCTCTAAGTACACCTGTTTTGGCTAACTGATCACTAATGAACTTACCAAGTAAACCGGTAATGATAATGGCGCTGATGATTCGTGTTACAAATAATAGAATGACCACCCAGTTCTCATAAGCGTCAAAACCACCAGCAAAGAAGTGATAAGGGAAGCTTAAACAAGCTGCACCTACACCAGATAAGATTAATATTCGTAGGCGATAATCCTTCCATTTTGTAGCTGCGAAAACTAACTCTGCACCTAGTCCTTGAATTGCTCCTGAAATAAGTAGAGCTGGACCGGTCGTTGAACCTGCGAGTACTTCTACTAAAGCGGCTACCATTTCAGCCATAAAGGCCGCACCTGGTCTTCGAAGAATATAAGCGGCAATGACCGATACAATAAACCAAATACCATAGATGATTTCATAACCCATATCAGCTAACCCGAAAGGTGCGAAAAAGCCATATAGAACTTTACCAACTCCAAAAAAGGCTAAGTAAATAAAGCCAAACACAACACCTAAAATCGACATTAAGACAATTTCTTTAAGTTTCCACTGATTCATTTCTTACCACTCCTTTTATCGATTTGACGGACTATTAGCCGAAACTGTAAACGTCATCGTCACATGAGACACTTCTTGTTGTACTTGATCAAAAGACTCGTGCAATGTTCTAAAAATGTCTTTTACGTCACCGTCTAATCTAGTCGCATAATGTGACGCACTTACTTTAACTCCACGGCTTTTCGATAAGTCAATCTGATTCATGATTTGTTCCATATAGTCTTCACGCCCCATTGGGTATAGCGCAAATTTGCAGCCCGCTTCTTGTTCAATGCTTTGAATGTTAGCTTGATTTTGTGGTTCGTCTGTTTCATCCATGTAGACATCTCCAGATGAATCACCTGGGCAGCCAATTGAAAATGTTCCACTCATTGCGACGTGTTCCCCCGTTTTCGCTGCATGGAGGAAAATAGCCTCCGTCACATCGAAAATGTGTACCATTTTTCCGCGTATGCAAGTACTTACATCATCGGTATCCTTCCATACTTTTGAGCTATCCACTTCATCTAGAGCTGATAAAATGATGTCAACAAAGTTGTCGCTCATTGGATAGAGTGTAAATTGGCACCCCGCAATTCGACTTGTTCCGCATTGATTAGTCATGAAAACTCCTCCTTAAAATTTTATTCAATAAAAAAACTGCACTCCCGTGGGAATGCAGTTGATCTGTATTATTCATAAAAACATTTCAAGACATACAGCTTCACTACACTTCCCCACGCTAGTATTATCTAGATCGGGTCATAAGGGTCGGGCATTTGCCCTCTCAGCCGTTAAATACAGCTCCCCTAGTGCGTTCCATAACGGATATGCAGTTTTCGTACACTTAAAAGAATAACATTTATTGAAAATTTGTAAAGATTAATATGTTGTTTTGGTATAATTGTTGCAATTCAACCATGATTCGCAAATAGAAGCATAGTTTTCGCAAATAAGTGTCCTTTTTTTGCTAGTAAAGTAGAGGTGTTGGCAAATAGGTATTGTGAACTTGCAAGTTGGTAGAGGTTTCTTGCAATTAGAAATAAAAAACTGCCAAATAAAAAGTTAAAACCGCCAAATAAAAGAGGTGAATAAAATGAATAATCTAATTCAATCAACAATGGAATTCGTACGTAGTGAGTTAGAAAATGAAGGTTCAGGGCATGATTGGTGGCATATTTTTCGTGTGACAAAGACAGCAAGGAGAATTGCTGAAAAAGAGGGAGCTGACCTTCTAATCTGTACCATGGCTGCCTTATTACATGATTTAGCTGATGAAAAGTTAAATGAAACAGAGGAAGCAGGGGTAAAACGTGTGACGGATTGGCTTGATCAAATAAAAGTAACCGGAAATCAACGTGAACAGATCTTAACTATTATACAATCTATATCTTTTAAAGGAGGGCATGGTCCAACCTTAAATAGTTTAGAGGCTAAGGTCGTACAAGATGCGGACCGTTTAGATGCCATAGGAGCTATTGGTATTGCGAGATGTTTTACATATGCAGGTTCAAAAGGCAATATCATTCATGATCCTGAAACGATTCCACGTGAGGGTATGTCCTTAGAGGAGTACAGAAAACGTGATGGTACGGCTATTAATCATTTTTATGAAAAACTACTTAGACTGAAGGATTTAATGAAAACTAATACGGGCTATGAAATGGCAAAACAGCGCCATCAATTTATGGAACACTATTTAGAGGAATTTTTTGACGAGTGGAGTAGTATTAAGTGAAAAATATGAAGTGTTTTTTAAATAAGTGTTTGTTTTAGGTTCAAATTAGTTAGAATAGTTAATGTACAATAAGGCTTTTTAGGGTGGTGGCTCGCCCCTTGTTGAAAGGGGGTGATGCCTATGACGGTGTTTGAAGCCATGATGATCATGCTAACATTTGGATCATTTGTGGTGTTACTACTGTCACAAAAAAAGTAACCACCCTCATGCCTGGTAAGCGTTAGGGTCGTTACTATCCTTAATGCGAGCCGCCCCTATAAGGGCTGTTGTACGTGACCGTTGGTGTGCCAGCACCAGCGGTTTTTATTATTTTATGCCACTTTTATATTTATATTATAACCAGCTTTGTTGAGTTAAAACAAGTTTAGTTGTTATTTTTAACATATTACTTTGACACAAATAGTAATATGTATTATGATATATTTCAGGAGGCGAGGTATATGAGTTCAAATATATCGACGGATTTAATACGTGGTCACACGGTCACAATTATTCTTAACATTTTAAGACAAGGTGATAGTTACGGTTATGAAATTTATAAAAAGATTATTGAATTAAGTCAAAGTCAATACGAATTAAAGGAGGCAACGCTATACACGGCGTTTAGACGTTTACAAAAAGATGGCTTCATAACATCTTATTGGGGAGATGAAACCCAAGGAGGACGTCGTAAATATTATCGAATTACAGAAGACGGTATAAAAAAGTATGAACAAAACAAAGAAGAATGGCTATTTGCTAAAGAAGTGTTAGATCAATTAATTACGGGAGGAAAGTCAGATGAATCTAAATGAACAAGTTAAGAAATATATTGAAGATTTATTTAAAGAAGTAGGGAGGAGCCAACAGCTTTTTGACTTAAAACAAGAGTTGACGACTAATATGCATGAAAGAATAAAAGACTACAAAAATCAGGACATGACAGATGAAGAAGCCTTCAAAGAGGCAAAAGTGTCAATGGGTGACTTAAGTGGTTTGGTTGAAGATATGCGTGAGGTTGGACGTCAAGAAGCGAAGAAAGAAGTGTATGATTCCATGACAAATCGAATATCCACTGGTGGAATCGTCATTGGTGTGATGGTCATTTTATTTGGAATATTAATGACATTCAGTATGTTTTTTATGGGAATAGAGCCAGTTGCTAAATCAGGAACGAGTATATTTATCGTGATTGGAGTTACGGTCTTAACGTACAGTTTACTTGCTAGAGAAACTAAAAAGAAATATGCGATGAATCAGGTCCGTGCAGGTTTATATGCACTAGCCGTTGGGTTAATGCTATTTGGTGTATTTGTAGCTGTTACATCAGGTCTTGCTACTGGAGAGCTATTCGTTGCTTTTTCTGCTGCAATGATCTTCCTAGTCTTTGGAATCGGCTTATTAGTGTTATTGATGTTAACTGAAAAAATGGATCGAAAAAAATAAAGCGTAGGTGGAATGTTCACCTACGCTTTATCTTTAAGTTCTTTTAATAACTGTATGATTTCTTTATTTTGTTTAACTTGTTGTTCAGAGTAGTCTCTAATTTGTAAAAGCCATAATAATGCTAAAATGACCAAAACAATGGGTAAGAGCGTAAACACGATTCCAAGAAAAGACACTAATAATCCCCCTTTTTATCAATAATTGTATAAGTGATTAAGCGTTTCATGCAAATGGTGTTGTCTATGCTCTGTCTCTTCGACTTTAGAAAACATAATGAATACGAATGTTACCGTTATACAAAGCAATAGTAAAAGTTTATAGTTGAGATTGTGTTGCCTCGCGATTGAGAAAATGGTTATACAGCATAGAAACGCTAACCCAACCATCAATAGAAACTGTCCATCAGGGAGGTTAAACATCATAATCAACATAATGCCCATCATAGACGCCATTAATCCAGAAAAGAAACCCTCAATTTGGCATTTAACTCCAAATTTTCCCCCAATGACCATGCCAAGAAAAGCCGCTGTACTAATTGATAATAAAGTGGCAGTCAATGCATGATTAAATATAAACCACATCATAAACCCAATGGATAATCCAAATGAAGAAGTCAAGACCATAGTGGTGATCATAGATTCCATTTGTTTACCTGTAGGACGAATAAAGAACATAATAAGAATCAAATTAAGTACAAGTACTATTGCTGAAAACAACACCACGTCCATGAAAGCGAACTCCCTTCAGATTCAGAAATCATCCTTACTATATAAAGATATACGCTTGTCTCTAATATTATGAATAAATACTTAAGGGGGTATATAAGAACAGGTTTTTATATTATAAGTATATATTTATATTGTATAAGCTGTGAATTTGAATACCTTTCGGGGGTATGATATATTATAGTCAGGAAATTAAAGAAAGGGGAACAAATCATGAAGGATTTAACTCTAACAGTTCAAGGTATGTCTTGTGGTCATTGTGTATCTTCTGTTGAAGGTGCTTTAAATCAATTAGATGGCATTTCAGAAGTAAACGTTAACTTGGGTGAAGGAAAAGTTGACGTAAAATATGATGAAGCTAAAGTGTCAGTCGAACAAATTAAAGAGGCCATTGATGAGCAAGGCTACGATGTAGTGGCATAACCATTGTTAAACATCTCCGTTCATTTTGAGCGGAGATTTATTTTTATCCCCTCAAAATATAATTCTATTTCGTTGACAAAATACACTAGGGGGGTATAGTATATAGTTGAGAGGTGAGAAAAATGAATGATAAGGACATTAAAATGGTAAATCAAGAAGAGCCGGTTGTCCCTCGAACCCATTCTGAGAAGGAGGGTATTACTAACCGGTTGAAACGAATAGAAGGCCAAGTAAGAGGTTTGCAAAAAATGATCGATGAAGATCGTTATTGTGTCGATGTACTTGTACAAATCTCTGCAGTTAAAGCTGCATTAGATAAAGTTGGCTATCAGATGTTAGAACGTCATGCCAAAATGTGCGTGACGAATGCTGTTAAGGAAGGTAATGGAGAAGAGTATATGGATGAATTGATGAAAGTCATCAATCAGTATTCCAAGTAAGGAGACTTGATAATAATGGTGACGGATGATAAAGATCGTAAACAAACTCAATTAGATATAACCGGTATGACTTGTTCTGCTTGTTCCACAAGAATAGAGAAAGTGCTTAATAAAATGGATGGTGTTGATGCCAATGTGAATCTTTCGATGGAAAAAGCATCTGTGTCATTTGATGAGAATCAAGCCACTATTCATGATATTATCGATCGAGTTCAGAAGTTAGGTTATGGTGTACAGGAAGAAAAGGTAGAACTTGATATCAGAGGAATGACTTGTGCGGCTTGCTCAACGAGAATTGAAAAAGGTCTTTCTAAAATGGAAGGGATCTCTGAAGCCAATATTAATTTAGCTACTGAATCAGGGACAGTTGAATACACCCCTGGGGTCGTTTCGGTTGATGATGTGATTGAGAAAGTTAAAAAACTTGGTTATGAAGCAGTCGTTAAACAAGAAGATCAAGATGACAAAGAATCTCATAAGGAAAAAGAGATTCGTCATAGACGTAACATGTTCATTTTCTCAGCTATACTTTCATTCCCGCTGTTATTAACTATGTTGGGGCACATGCCTTTTGACATTGGAGTATCAGCGCCAGCGTTTATTGAAAATCCTTGGACACAGTTTGTTTTAGCAACGGTTGTTCAATTTTATGTCGGATGGCCGTTTTATACTGGTGCTTACCGAGCGCTATCAAATAAGAGTGCCAATATGGATGTCTTAGTGGCGTTAGGTACCTCTGCGGCGTATTCTTACAGTGTTGTTCAAACATTACTATGGCAATCAGGAGCCATAATGCATGCTGAACTGTACTTCGAGACAAGTGCCATATTAATTACGTTAATCATTTTAGGAAAATATTTTGAAGCACTTGCAAAAGGACGTACGACAGCTGCGATTACGAACTTGTTAAAATTACAAGCGAAAGAAGCGACGGTTTTACGTGATGGTAAGGAAGAACGCATCCCGGTTGAACAGGTGCAGGTTGGCGACTATATTGTGGTTAAACCAGGTGAAAAAATACCGGTAGATGGTCAAGTGATACAAGGTTCGACTTCGATAGATGAGTCGATGATTACAGGTGAATCCATTCCCGTCGATAAAGGAGAAGAGGACCCTGTCATTGGATCAACTATTAATAAAAATGGAACGATCACAATGGTTGCGAAAAAAGTCGGTAAAGATACAGCACTGGCAGGAATTATTAAAATTGTTGAAGAAGCACAAGGTTCTAAGGCACCTATTCAACGGATGGCGGATAAAATTTCAGGTATTTTTGTACCGATTGTGGTCGCTATAGCTATCGTGACGTTTCTTGTGTGGTTCTTTATGGTCGACCCAGGTGTATGGGGGTCAGCTTTGGAAGCTTCGATTGCCGTATTAGTGATCGCGTGTCCTTGTGCTTTAGGATTAGCTACTCCAACATCAATTATGGTTGGTTCAGGACGTGGGGCAGAAAAAGGAATTTTATTTAAAGGCGGCGAATATTTAGAAGGAACGCAAGAAATTGAAGCTGTATTACTAGATAAAACAGGGACCATTACAGAAGGTAAACCACGTGTGACAAATGTAGAAACAATTTCAGGCTCTAAAGATGATCTAACATTAGTCGCCTCTGCAGAAAAACGTTCTGAGCACCCACTCGCAGAGGCTGTGATGGCATATGCGACAGAACAAAACTTAGAGATAGAAGACCCAACTTCATTTGAAGCTGTTTCTGGCCATGGAATTGAGGCAAGTGTTAGGGAACATCAAATTCTCATCGGAACCCGTAAATTAATGATTGAAAAAGGAATTAATATAGAACTTGCCGAAGAAAAACTACAGGCATTTGAAAAAGAAGGTAAGACAGCGGTATTAGCCGCTATTGATTCTGAATTAAGATTTGTTATTGCTATTGCAGACACCGTTAAAACAACATCTAAAGAGGCTATTAAAAACTTACAAAAGTCGGGAATCGGTGTTTATATGATGACAGGTGATAATACCCGTACGGCTAAAGCAGTAGCTAAAGAAGTCGGGATCCCAGAAGAAAATGTGTTTGCTGAAGTGTTACCAGAGCATAAAGCTGATCAAGTTAAAAAATTACAGGATGCTGGCAAAAAAGTCGCAATGGTCGGTGACGGTATTAACGACGCACCAGCCTTAGCAATAGCTGATATTGGTATGGCGATTGGAACTGGTACAGATGTTGCGATTGAAGCTGCTGATGTCACATTAGTTGGTGGCGATTTAACGAATATTTCATATGCCATTAAGTTAAGTAAGAAAACGATGCGAAATATTAGACAAAATTTATTCTGGGCATTCTTTTATAACAGTATGGGAATCCCAGTTGCAGCCATTGGGCTATTAGCTCCATGGGTAGCAGGAGCTGCTATGGCTTTTAGTTCAGTGTCGGTCGTATCAAACTCACTTAGATTGAAAAAACAAAAGATTTAATGAGAAATGCTTGCAGGACCATCACGTCCTGCAAGCATATTTTTAAAATGAGGAAGGGTGACGTGATGATTCCATTAGATTTTTCTATACAAGTTAAAGAAGAATGGGTGGATTATAATCAGCATATGAATGACGCTGTCTACGCAAAAGTTTTTAGCCAAGCTGGATACGAAATGATGTTGGGGCTTGGAATATCTCGTGAAAAACTTGAACAGCATGAATATACATACTTCACTTTAGAAACACACCTTTGTTATTTAAAAGAAGCTCTTTTAGGAGAAGTGTTACATTTAGAATGGCAATTAATTGATTATGATTCTAAACGTCTTCATGTGTTTTTAAAAATGATGAATGCTAATGGAGAACCTATTGCAACAAGTGAACAAATGATTATTGGAGTGGATTCGCGTACCCGAAAATCTGCGCCATTCCCTGAAGAATTCCTGTCTCTAATTGAACAGGCTTGGAGTGAACATCAACATATGATTAAGCCTGAACAAGTTGGTAAGGTAATTGGCATAAAACGTCAAAAGTAAAACACTTGGACTGATAATCGTCCAAGTGTTTTACAACATTATCGTTTTTGGTTTTGTGCACGGCGATCCGCTTCACGTGCTCTAGCTTGAGCTTCTAAATCCTCTTGATCAGCCATAGACTGCGAAAATTCTACATCCTGAGCTCTAAGCTGATTCTTTGGCGTTTGAGCCATGCGGTTCTTACTTTTTCTTTTATGTTCATCTTTACCCATACTATCACCTCTTTTTAGAGAGTTACGATTAGTATGTGTAAATGAAATTCATTTATTTATCGTCGGTCTCCTCCAAAAATATCGAAAAGACCTTGGGCTAAACTACCTTCACCTTTTTGTTCTCCACCACGTTCAGGTGTCGCTGCAAATACACGACTAGCAAGACGACTGAATGGTAAGGACTGCACCCAGACAGAACCGGGTCCTCTTAACGTTGCAAAAAACAGACCTTCTCCTCCAAATAACGCTGTTTTAACACCACCAACGTATTGAATGTCGTAGTCTACATCCCTTGTTAAAGCGACTAAACAACCTGTGTCTACACGTAAACTTTCTCCAGGTTGTAAATCCTTCCGATAAATCGTTCCGCCAGCATGAACGAAGGCCATTCCATCACCTTCAAGCTTCTGCATAATAAACCCTTCTCCTCCAAAGAAGCCTGCTCCAATTTTCTTTTGAAAATCAATACCGACCGATACTCCTTTGGCAGCAGCTAAGAACGCATCTTTTTGACAAATGATTTTGCCATCCAATTCACTTAAATCCATAGGTACAATTTTTCCGGGGTAGGGTGAAGCAAAAGAAACACGCTTCTTTCCTGTATCTGAGTTCGTAAATGCTGTCATAAAAAGGCTCTCGCCCGTAATAACACGTTTTCCGGCTCCTAATAACTTTCCTACAAACCCTCCTTGGTTCTCAGAGCCGTCTCCAAAAATAGTTTCCATTTGGATGCCATCTTCCATCATCATTAGACTTCCTGCTTCAGCGATGACGGTCTCATTAGGATCTAATTCAACTTCGACAAATTGCATGTCATCTCCATGTAGCTCGTAATCAATTTCGTGATTATTCATTTTAACCTCTCCCCAAATTTAATCAATTAGATAATATGTTATTTATGCACAATCATGCTAAAATCCTTTAATTAGCTAAAAAAACTGCCTCGTTTGATCGAGGCAGCAGAAAGGTTATTTTGACATTTGCTCACTATAAATGTGCATAGCATCTCTCATGAAAGAAGCTAAGCCTTCACCATATTGGTCAATGTTCTTAGTGAAACGTTCGTCACTGATATATAAGTCACCTAATCCTTTGAACATCTCAGGTGGGCATTCATAAAAGTTATCATGAATTAATGAATGCCATTCTCCGATTACCGACTGAACCTCA
The DNA here is from genome assembly GCF_900110685.1 of Piscibacillus halophilus. Lineage (GTDB taxonomy): Bacteria > Bacillota > Bacilli > Bacillales > Alkalibacillaceae > Piscibacillus > Piscibacillus halophilus. Next base: position 8,411 of record NZ_FOES01000043.1, on the reverse strand, counting down.
TGCTCACGGGGCGATCGGTCCATTAGCCCTGCTAAACGTGTATAGATTGAGTGGGATTTTTCTTGTATGGTTTTCCAATCTTGTTCATTATATTTAGATGTGCGTTCTTTAGACTGTTTATAAGCATCAGTGTGACCGTACTTTTCTTCTGTTTCTTTCGCATATTTTTCTTGATGAGCTTTAATGTCATCCATGTTAAAGCTCTCAAACATCTTTTTATTACTCATATTTTTTCCCTCCTCCATTGAATCAATGGTTTCATCAATGGTATTAATCAGCTTTTCGAGGCGATGTTTTTTCTTTTCCAGTAGATGACGTTGATTCATTAACGTTTCTTTTTGGTTGAACTCTGGATCATCCATAATTTCTTTAATTTGGTTTAATGAAAAATCGAGTTCTTTAAAGAACAGAATTTGTTGTAATTGCTTAAGGTTCTCATCGTTGTAATAACGGTAACCATTATCGGCTACTTTTGATGGTTGTAATAAACCGATGTTGTCGTAATGGTGTAGTGTGCGTACACTCACTCCAGATAACTCTGAAACTTCCTTAACTTGATACATATCATCACCTCAATTTAACTGTAAACTATGACATTACGTGAGGGTCAACACCATTTTTGAAAAAGTTTTATATACATTGACTTAATGTAAATATATATGACACAGGTTGAAAAAATGAAAGAGATCCTTTATTCGTTTATAATAGTTAGTAGGAGGGGATGAAATGCTTAATACGTCTTACTCACAAATCGTTAACACTGCTAAAATTGGTACATATGAAAAAGTGGACTTAAACGAAGTTGTGGAGTTTGGGTTAGAAGAAAACGTAACACCATCTCATAGTGATCGTCATAAGGTGCTTTTCTTAGGGATCGATATTCAAAACGATTTTATGGAAGAAGGCTCATTAGGAGTACCAGGAGCTCATAAAGATGTGGAGCAAATCACTAAATTTTTGTATGACAACTTAGGTCAAATTACCGAAATCGCGGTTTCGTTAGACACTCATGAGTTAAACCAAATATTCCATCCATCATGGTGGGTTAATCAAGAAGGAGAACATCCTGAACCATTAACGATCATTACATCGAATGATATAGAACAAGGGAAATGGAAACCGGTTAAAGAACAAGATGCGAGTATAGACTATGTTCGTCATTTAGAAAAGTTAGGACAGAAGAATTTATGCATTTGGCCCTATCATTGTATTGAAGGGACCCCAGGAGCTACGTTAGAAAGTCAATTTTCCAAAATGATTCATTATCATTCAACAGTACGCCAGACTAGAATTAAGAAAGTGGTAAAAGGTCAAGATCCTTTAAGTGAGATGTATGGAATTATTAAACCAGAGTATAGCCAATCCGTACGAACGAATGAAGGTTTACTTAATTATATAAGACAATTCGATCAAGTTATCATTGCTGGGGAGGCAGAGTCCCATTGTGTTTACGAGTCAGTTAAACAAATTGCTGAACACTTCTCGAATGATTTAAAATGGACACAGAACATCTATGTATTAAAAGATGGCATGAGTTGCATTCCGGGATTTGAAGAAGAGAATGAAAAAGCATGGAAAGCATTAGTAAACAACTATGGTATTCAACTTGTCGAATCAACAGATTTAAAACTGTAGTTTTATGAAAATATTTCCCGGGTAATGTCGAGGAGAGGTGAAAGAATGAAAACGATTGGAATTATTGGTGGTATGAGTTGGGAATCCTCTGCGACTTATTACCATTTAATAAATGAAAAAATCAATCAAGAGCTAGGCGGTTTACACTCTGCTCAATGTATTTTATATAGCGTTGATTTTGCTGATATTGAAGCATACCAAGCAAATGGCGAGTGGTGGAAAGCTGGAGATACTTTATGGTACGCGGCTCGTTCGTTAGAATTGGCGGGCGCGGATTTTATTATTTTAGCGACAAATACCATGCATAAAGTGGTCACCATCATCGAAGAACGAATCACGGTCCCAATTCTTCACATCGCAGACGCCACCACAAACGCTATAAAACAAAAAAACATTCAAAAAGTTGGGCTATTAGGAACTAAATACACGATGGAGCAGACTTTTTATAAAGAACGATTAGAGGAGCAAGGGTTGGAAGTAATCGTACCTAATGATGCTCAACGTGACAAAGTAAATGAAATTATTTTTGAAGAATTAGTATTAGGTAACATCAAACAGGCTTCTAAAGATTATTATTTAAATGTTATTCAAGACTTAAGGGATCAAGGTGCTGAAGGAATTATTTTAGGTTGCACAGAGATTGGCCTGTTAATTAAACACAGTGATGTGAGTCTACCAGTTTTTGATACTACAGAAATTCATGCTGAGGAAGCGGTACGTGAGGCGTTGGAAGAATAAATAGAGGAAGAATTGATTGAACATCATAATTTGGTTTATGTTATGAAAATTAAAGTAGAAGAAAAAATAGGTGGCGGAGCTTGACTATGCCACCTATTTTTTAAATTCAGTCCCTGGGATATAACAACCCTCAGGCCCACACACCATTCCAGTCTGTTCAGCTTCTTCTTGCCGTTCTTTTTCCAGCTGCTGTTGCTGCCACTTGATATCAATAGTAGGCGAAAATTTCTCCGGATATCGAATATACCAACGTTGCTTACGAATTAAAAAGTTATCTGAATCGAGTAATAATGCCTCGTCTAATTCTTTTAAGGCCTCTTCCTTTCGATCTTGTCTTAAATATTCCATTCCTAATCTAAATTTTGTTTGAGCTAATTGCTTTTGTAATAAGTCAGAGTGAGAGGGTGGTTCATAGTATTTGTCGTCTAATTCCACTATTTTAGCTTTCCCTTGAATAAGTTTTTCTACAGCTTCAATATGTTCGCCTTTATGGTTGTGAAATCCTTGCTTGATTAGACGGATCGTTCCATCTTCATCAACAAAAATACCGTTAGGCACGATGCTAAAGTTAAAGTGATTCGCTAGTTTATTATCTGGGTCAGCTAATGTTCTAAATGTTGTCCCTTCCGTAAAAGGTTTTGCGACTTTCATTCCTTGAACATCAACAGCTACTGATAAAATCTCAAAGTTGTTGTTTTTATGCTTTTCATAAAATTCCTGCCATCCAGGCAGTTGCTCACGACAACGTCACCATGACGGCCACATAAAAATTAAAGTCTTTTTACCAATGTACTCATCTGTAGAAACGGCCTCATCGTTTTCGTCTTGTAGTGTAAAAGAGGGTAACTTTTCCATTAACATTTTTCATTCCTACTTCAACCTTTTCTATAACGATATATGTTTATTTGAAAAAGTTAAAGGTATAAAGCTCAAGGAATTTTATGTATTTTTGTCGAAATAGAGGGTGAAGGAGGGACGAACATGAAGAAAATCATCTATTTAGTTAGACATTGTCAAGCGACTGGACAAGCTCCAGACTGTGAGTTAACAGATAAAGGATTAACTCAAGCTCAACATTTAGCTGACTTTTTTGAGGATCAGGACATTGATCAAATTATTACGAGCCCATATACACGCGCAGTACATTCCATTCTACCAACAGCGGAAAGAAAGAATTTAGATATTTACGTTCATGAAGATTTGAAGGAACGAGTATTAAGTACTGAAAAACTAGACAATTGGTTAGAACCTCTCGAACAATCGTTTAATGATTTACATATGAAACTACCGGGTGGAGAGTCAAGTTATGAGGCGACTCAACGATTTTTGCCCATTTTCGAAGCGATTAAACTTGGACAAGTAAAAACTACGATCATTGTAAGTCATGGAAATTTGTTGACATTAATGTTGAAGCATTTTGATCGTCGATATGGTTTTCAAGATTGGAAGAACTTATCTAACCCTGATGTTTATAAAATTACTTTGGACAATAGTAGTTTAATACAGAGAGTGTGGGAGTGAGGAGTTCTTGGAACCGCAAAAACGAAAATCAAAAAAGCCGAATGGAATACAGTTAATAATTGTTGGAGTTATTGTGGCTGTTTTTATTATCTATGTTCAATTAACAACTAACCCAACAAATCAGACAATATCAATTGAAAGTGAGGAAGAAGTAGATCCAATACCAGATGAACCTGAAATTGAAGACTCGAGTGAAGAGGAAGATGTTATTACACCTCAGTATCAAATGGTTGATTCGGAAGAAGAGCTAATCTCGAGAATAGATACTATGGCAGCTCCAGGGTTTGAGAAGGCTGTTGAACTAGGGATGGTTCAAAATGTTGATCACCGTGTTTCGTTTGAGGATGGTGACAATACATTTGAGGTTGAATATATTTGGTATACTTCAGAAGGTATTAATATTATTTTTAGTACACTTTATAAAGAGGACGAGGAAGGGTATCATGCCCATTTTCATCCTAATAAACAAGGCATAAGTAATAAGTATGGTAGTGCTCCAGTTATTTACGATAATAAGTTTTATACATTAGTTGGGTTAGAGCCGATGACTGATAATAATGGTGAGTTAGTCGAACAAGTAGATGATACCTATACATTTGACATTTCATTAATAAGTAGGAATAGAGAACACAAACTTAAAGACCAAGAGATTCCTTTAATATTTAATAAAGATCAAGAAGATGAGTATGCCAATGATCAGTCAATCAATCAAGTAATCTATGAAGATGATGAGATGACATTTACGTTAGAAGAAGTTAGAAGTCGTTTATATGGGAATCAATTAATACTCGACTATGAATCAAATGTTGATCAGGTATTCGGTATATCTGGAGAAGTGTTGTCAGATACGAGTTCTTCTACGTATTTTGAGTTCGATGAAGCTCCTTTTGATATTGATATACTTAACTTGGATGGTTACAGTGGCGAAGTTGAACTTGGTCTAAGTGAAATTATTTTGATAAGTGATGATGAGATAGAGTTTACGATTAATACGGATGAGTTTATTGATCAAGGTAGACAAGCGGTTGATGAAATCGTTGCGGAGAAAAATGGCATTGAATATAAATTGAATAACGTAACGGAAAGGGGTAGAGAGTATTTCATAGAAATGGACATGTCTTTTGAACAACATGTCGATCAAGATTTTTTCTACAATCAACTGCAAGACCACAATGGACAGTTCAATAAGGTTAGCATAACTGATGAAAGTGGCAACACAATCTCAAGTCAAATTATGAATGGGTTTGTTATTAATAAAAACACCTTTGAAAATACGGATCAAATACATGTTAAAATTGAAAACTTAATGTATCCGAAGATTGTTGGAGAAAAAACTACATTTGATTTGGATTTAACGAAAGGTGAATAATATCCATTTATGTGTAGTAGGACGACTGAGGGTAGTTCAAATGGCACTTAGAATACACAACTAATAGAGCATTTCACAATGAATGCTCTATTTATATTGTTTTAATTGCTCGATTAAAAGTTTAGGCCGATCATCTATAATGATGCCATCTTTATAATGTGGATCTGCGAAGCCTTCTGAAATCATGTGGTCGAATAAGTCGATTAAAGGAGTGTAGTAACCGTTCGTATTAAGTAGAGCACATGGTTTCCAGTGGTATCCAATTTGAGCCCATGTGAATACTTCAAACCACTCTTCTAAGGTCCCAGCTCCCCCTGGTAGGGCTACGAAGGCATCAGAGAGTTCTGCCATCATTGCTTTCCGTTCATGCATCGTATTAACGACGTGTAGTTTCGTCAAACCAGGATGCATGATTTCAACGGTTTTTAATTTTTCAGGAATAACACCAATTACATTTCCACCGTTTTCAAGTACTCCTTCAGCTACCGAGCCCATTAAACCGACCATTGCTCCGCCATAGACGAGTTCAATATTTTGTTCAGCCAGGAGTCTACCTAATTCTTTAGAGTCTTTTTTATAAAGTTTGTTATTGCCGTCTCTTGAACCACAGAATACAGCCAATCTTTTCATTCCTTCTCACCCTTACCCCAAATTGGATAGTAATACATATTCTAAATTATATATTTTTATGTGGATGTTTCAAAACACATGATTTAATCAAACGTTTGATTAAATAAATAAGCAGGAAAAGTAGCGATTTTCACGAAATCATTGAGTAGGAAGAAAGGAGAGAGTGTCTTGATGTCCAAGTGGAAAGGTGCAGCAGCTGTCTGTATCAACGAGCAACATGAATTATTAATGATTTACCAAGGGGCACCCCATGAAGAAAAAATGTGGTCAGTCCCTTCAGGTGGCCTTGAAAAAGGAGAAAATTTTGAAGAATGCTGTATACGAGAGGTTTATGAAGAAACCGGATATCTAGTTGAAATTTCAGATGAGTTATTTGTGAAAGAATCTGACCAATCTTTTGTTAAATACTTTAGAGTCAATGTGGTTGGTGGAAAGATGTCCTTACACGATCCAGATGGGCTAATTTATAAAATTGCTTGGCGTAATCTTAATCGAGTTTCTGACAGTGAACGGATATTTATTAAAACAAACATATAGAAATATTGATTGCAAGTGTTTATTCGAAATAGCTTTAACCGTTCATTATAGGTTTGAATCTTTTGTAGTTAAGAAGTGAAAATAGGAACAAATAAAAATTAAATAAAAAGATAGACATAAGGTTTAAGGCTCTTAGTGAGTTTGAAGCCTTTTTTATTTAAAAAATGTAAATGACACTCCCATAAATTCCTTTATAATTACAACTTTTATACACGTTAAAAATTTTTAATGAGACGGACCTATGTTTTTTGATTCACTCTCCCAGACTTCTCCAGTAGTTACATTGGTAATTATAACTTTATAAAAACCTACACTATTCATAGTAGGTTCATCCGCATAATACACATATTTAGAAACTTTAAACCTTTGATTAGGGTCATATGTATTATCAAGACTATCTGCAGTATAATAAACTTTTTTTAGATAAAATAAAAATCTCTCCCTTTTTTGTTTTTTTGAGATTTACTCTCTGTTATATTATGTATAAAATTGTAATTCAAATGTTTGGAGGTTACTTAAGTGTCTAAAGCACAGAAATTTCTTATAGTAAGTTGGTTTATCTTAGGAGTATTATCTATAATAAAACTATTTAAAGAGGTAATAATTGATAATTTAAGTATTGTAAACATTCATCCATTAACTAGTTTAGTTTTTCTTTTAGCTAGTATTATACAAATAATCTATATAATAAGAAACAAAAATAATACATAAATAGTTTTTTTGGTAATAATGGTAAAAACTACAATTACATATAATATTAACTTATCTATTAATTAAAGAAAACCATAATTTTATTTTCAATAAAAAATATGTTCTTTTTAATTTAAATTATATTTTTGTTTTTCTTGTAAACTTTTTATTTTTACATTGAAAAAACTTAAGTGATTTTCAATATAAAGAAGATATTGAGTTTTTACGAAATTATGTGAAGGAGAAAGTCTAATGATACGTGAAGCTAATATGAATGATATTCAGGTACTTGCGGAGCTAATGGGTGACCTAGATTATCCAACTGAAGTCGAAAACATGGAAAAACGTTTTGTACGAATACATAACCACCCCGACTACCACACGTTAATTTATGAGGTGGAAGAGGGCGTCATTGGTATGATCGGGATGATAAGGGCTTATCGTTATGAGCATGATCTACCTTATGTGAGGGTAGTCTCCATGGTGGTAAAAGAATCACAGCGAGGACAAGGGGTTGGACGTGATTTGCTAAAAGCGGCTGAAGCTTGGGCAAAGGATCAAAGTTGTCATATGTTAACTCTAAATAGTGGGAACCGTGAAGAACGTCAGAAAGCACATAAGTTTTACGAACGAAATGGTTATGTTGGTTCAGCAACCGGGTACTATAAAAAATTATAAGTATAAACTTATAATTAAAAACGCTCAAAAATTTTGATTTTCGCTCAAAAAACTAAATTTTCGCTCAAAAAATAAAAAAATCGCTCAAAAAATTAACTTTTCGCTCATATATTATAAAATTCGCTCATAAAAATATGCTACCTTACTTCAAGGTAGCATCTTGCTTATTTCACCTTCGAGAATTCCAATAATTCAATTTGATTCCCATTAGGATCTTTAAATGTGGTATAACGGCCAGGTGGACATGGTTGAGGGTCTTGGAGGAATTGAACGCCTTTAGCTTGTAAAGAAGACATGTGTAACTGCTAAACTAAATTATACAGTTTTCGCTAGATAAAATTGAACACTTTTTTACCAAATTTCCTTCGGAAAAGTATATGATAGGTTTTTAGAGTTCATTAACTTTGCTGGAGGTGCGAAAGGTGGAAAAGTGGGAAGTGTACATTAAGATTCAACAATTATTAGAACAAGGATTTAGCAAAACAAAAACGGCAGACAAGCTTGGTATTTCAAGGGGGACGTTATATAACTATTTAGAGAAATCACCAGAAGAAATGGCTTTATGGGTTGCTTCAACTCAACACAGAAAGAAAAAACTTGATATACATAAAGA
>NZ_FOES01000008.1 GCF_900110685.1 Piscibacillus halophilus | reverse complement strand
TCCTGTGGAAAATTTCTTCCCTCTTGTCGGGAACCCTTGCAAGACCTCCCCGGGTAAGAGCTATAACCTTCCTCCCATATAACTGCTGTATTTACTGTATGGAATTCGTGCAGTATAGGACTTCGTTTTGTAATGCAAACTCATCCGTTCCAATTCAGCCTTATATACAGTTTCTGTTCGTCAGTTCAGGATTTTGCCTTAGGCTTCCTTCAGATTCCACCTCACGGTGGACACCCTTGCCATTAGCTAACAGTTCCTACTGCCAGGCCTGTAGTGGACTTTCACCACCAAGTTATAGCCCATGCCGGGCACACATTCATGGATGGCGATTATGTAAGAAACATAATCCATTCCTGCACCGCCATGCTCTTCAGGAATAGGAATCCCTAAAATTCCGAGCTCTCCCATTTTTTCAATTAACTCAACGGGAAATCGATCCTCAGCTTCCATACGCTCAACAGCTGGTGCTACTTCTTGTTGAGCAAAATCGCGAACCATTTTACGCATCATGTTCTGTTCATCCGTGAAGTTTAAATTCATCTTGTTGCCCTCCTACTCGTACACGTAAAAACCGCGGCCTGATTTTTTACCTAACCAACCGGCACTCACATACTTTTTCAATAATGGACATGGTCGATATTTGCTATCACCAAACCCTTCATATAGAACTTCCATAATGTATAAGCACGTATCAAGTCCAATAAAATCAGCTAACGTTAATGGACCCATTGGATGATTCATCCCGAGCTTCATTACTTCATCAACTGCTTCAGGCTCAGCAACACCTTCATATACGGTATAAATCGCTTCGTTAATCATTGGCATTAAAACACGATTGGAAACAAATCCTGGGTAGTCATTAACCTCAACTGGCATTTTACCCAACGCTTTTGCTGTCTCCTCGATGGTTTGATAGGTCTCATCTGATGTTTGAATCGCACGAATCACTTCAACTAGTTTCATCACAGGAACTGGATTCATGAAGTGCATTCCAATCACTTGATCTGGACGTTTTGTTACTGCTGCGATGTCGGTAATGGGAAGTGACGATGTATTGGTTGCTAAAATCGCATGCTCAGGTGTCACTTCATCTAACTTTTGAAATACTTGTGTTTTAACGTCCATGTTTTCCACAACTGCTTCAATAACTAAGTCACGATCGCTCGCATCATCTAAGGATGTAGATGTTGTAATATTATCTAATGTTGCTGTTTTTTCTCCTTCCGTCATACGGCCTTTTTCTACATTGCGAGATAAAATTTTCTCCATTGAAGCCAAGCCTTCCTGTAAGGCTTCTTCTGATAGATCGTTGAGTTTTACATCAAAACCTGATTGTGCAAACACTTGTGCAATTCCTGACCCCATTTGGCCAGCTCCAATGACCATAATGTTTTTGATTGTCATGAATACCCTTCCTTTCAATCTGTTGATCTATTGATCTATTGTTTCGGTACCTCGATTAATAACGCGTCGCCTTGACCTCCGCCTGAGCAAATCGAGGCAATACCTAACCCACCGCCGCGACGTTTAAGTTCATAAGCTAACGTTAATGTGATACGAGCCCCACTTGCTCCAATTGGATGTCCGAGTGCTACCGCTCCACCATTGACATTTACTTTTTCAGGATCTAATCCCGCAATCTTTCCACTGGCAAGTGATACCGCTGCGAATGCTTCGTTCACTTCGAATAAATCAATATCATCAAGGTTGTAACCTGTTTTCTCTAATAATTTATTAATCACGATTCCTGGTGTCTCAGGGAATCGGCCTGCTTCAACTGCCACTTCGGCATGGCCAATGACGTAAGCTAATGGATCTTTACCTTCAGTCTTTGCTCTTTCTTCCGACATTAAGACCATGGCTGCAGCTCCATCGTTCACGCCTGGCGCGTTCCCAGCTGTAATCGTTCCGTCTTTATCAAACGCTGGGCGAAGCTTTGCTAATTTTTCAGGCGTTGTACCCGGGCGTGGTGCTTCATCTTGGTCAACGACAACTGGGTCGCCTTTACGCTGTGGGACCTCAACTGGCACGATTTCCTCAGCTAATTTACCTTCCTCAATCGCTTTAAGTGCACGTTCATGACTTTGAGCTGCCCAGTTGTCTTGATCTTCTCGTGACAGTTCGAACTTGTTTGCTGTACGGTTTCCATATGATCCCATATGAACATTTTCAAAGGAACAAGTTAATCCGTCATACACCATCATATCGACAACTTTTTGGTCTCCCATGCGCATGCCCCAACGAGCATTTGGCATGAAATATGGTGCGTTGCTCATACTTTCCATTCCACCAGCAACAATGGTGTCTTCCTCTCCTAATCGAATCATCATATCTCCAAGTGCCACACTGCGCATACCGGATGCACACACTTTATTGATTGTTTCAGTTTTGGTCTCCCAAGGAATATCCGCATAACGCATCGCCTGACGCGACGGAAGCTGACCTTGACCACCTTGTAATACCGTCCCCATAATCACTTCTTGCACATCTTTCCCATCAATAGATGCACGCTTAAGTGCTTCTTTGATCGCAATGCCTCCTAATTGAGCCGCCGTTAAAGGGGCCAGCCCTCCACCAAATTTACCAAAAGGTGTTCTAGCACCTGATACAATCACTGTTTTTGACACCATGATTCCTCCCTTTTCTTCTCTTTGTAAACGCTAACATTATTATAACATAAATCCGACTGAACGCTCGCTCAATCACACAATTTTATGAATTTTATTAGGATATTTAATATTTAGGTAGTTATATCGACTTTATAGGATTTTAAAGACAACATGTCGCCTTTAAATGAATTTCGTCCAATATTTTTTAATAAACTTGTACCTACTTTAATAAAATGGAGTATGGACTGCTAGAGGGGGCTTCTTCATGAGGAAAGGCAATGGTAAAGCGATTATGGTGCTGGTTTTGTTTGTCGGTATTATCATTTTATTATTTATTAGTTTTCTAAGCTTCACAAAATCTTCTGAGGAGCAGGCAGCTGAAGCCGTTCATCAATTTTATAAACTAGAACAGAAAGGAACGTTTTCTGAATCATGGGAGATGTTTCATCCTCAAATGCAACAAAAATTTGAGAAGAGTCATTATTTACAAGATCGCCCTCATGTCTTCATGAATCATTTCGGTGTTGATACTTATACATATACCATTAGTGATCCAACTGAAGTTCAAGATTGGTCTATGGAAAGTGGAGTTGAACCTATAGATCGAGCCTTCCTATTTAAAGTTTACAAGACTTACAAAGGTAAATATGGAAATTTTACGATCGTACAAGATGTATATACTGCCGAGGTACAAGGGGAATGGAGTATTTTATGGGATTATAATAAATGAGCTTAGGATCTTCCTAAGCTCATTTAGTTAAATTCTTATCGTTATTCCTGCTGGGTCTTCTAAAAAGTAACCTGCTTCTGTATCTTGAACCTGCTCACCAAACGACTCTTTGACATGATGACGGTCTCCCTCTGTCATTTTTATCGAATACCAGTTAAGACCGACCTCATGATCATCTCTTTTCGTACCACCACGACTATTCCACACGTTTAAGCCGATGTGATGATGATATCGGTTATCGGACATAAATAATGCTTGAGGACCATACTTAGCTACAACATCAAATCCCAGTTTTTCATAGAATGGTTGAACGTCCTTTAAGTCATCGACTTGTAAGTGGATATGTCCTATCATTGAATCACTCGTAAAACCATCCCAACCTTCTTCAGTACGCTCTTTTAATAAACCTTGGATGTCTAATGGAATCGTGTCCATGACCACTTCATTTCCTTGCCATTTCCACTCTTCAGGGTCACGGTCTCGATAAATTTCAATTCCGTTTCCATCAGGGTCAGCCAAATAAAGCGCTTCCGATACGCGATGGTCGGATGCTCCTTGCACAGGAAGCTGATTTCTCCAAAAATGATAAACAACGTTGGCTAAATCAGCTCTAGTTGGAACTAAATAGGCAACGTGAAATAAACCCGTTTTACGACGATCCAGGGGTTTTACATCATTTGGTTGTTCAATTGTCAAAATTGGGTTTTTCCCATCAAACGTAAATACTGCTTGCCGTTCCGATTGCTCTAACAGCTTCATACCTAGCATCTCTCTATAAAATGTGATTGATTGATCAAGGTTACTTACATTTAATGATAATTGATCAATATGTTTTGTCGGCAACTTATGAAAAGACATATCATCACTCTCTTTCGTTTTTCTATAACTATTATATCAAATTAACTTACAAAAAGTAAGTTAATAACCAAAAATAGACTCAAGGGTTATGGTACCCTTGAGTCTATTTAGTATAAAATTATTCAGTTACACCAACTTCGGAATATCTAGTGTTTGTTCCTTCAACTGTAATATCCCAGTTAACAACACGTTCGTTTGCAGGGACTACAATCGAACGATATAAAGTAGGGAATACTGGAATTTCCTCTACCATAAATTCTTGCCATTCACTATATACTTCTTTACGATATTCTGTATCAAATGCTTCTTCAGAAACACCTTCAGCTAATAATTCATCATTCTTCTCACTTTCATAACGCGGGAAGTTAAATAGTGCTTCTTTGCCATATAAACCAGTTGGGTCTACGTCATAACCAACGCTCCATGCACCCTGATAGATATCAATTTCAGGATCGTCTTCACCTCTTTGACCTACACGATCATAAAAGCTGTTAAATTCAAGTAGACGACCGTCAACTAGTTCAACATTTAAGCCAACGCGCTCCCAGCTTTGCATGTAATAGTTAGCTAATGGCTGAGCTACGTCTCCACCAGACATAGTCGCAAAGTTAATGACTAGTTCTTCTCCATCTGGATCTTCACGGAAACCGTCACCATCAACATCTTCGTATCCAGCATCATCTAGGATTTGATTTGCTTTGTCTGGATCAAACGTTGGTGTTTCAATACTATCGTCATGGTATTCTGGGTGAGAAGGTGGAATTAGAGTTGTACCGTTCCAACGTAAGCCATCGTAGAACTGCTCACCAACTTCTGAGTTGTCAACAGCATACCACATAGCACGACGTAAATCTACGTCACCCATTTTCATTTCCTCTGGCTTGTAGTTAACTTTACCAGCTTCAGCATCCCAGTCACCTAGTTTGAAACCAATGTAAGTGTACGCTTGGTCAATCATGCCTAACCAATCAACGCCTTCTAAATCAGCATTGTCTGCATACTGATCGGCTGGGAAGCTATCGACTAAATCAACTTCACCTGTTTCGACAGCATTAGCTGCTGTACTTGGGTTAATGGTTTTAATGGTTACTTTATCTAAATTTGGTTCACCTCTCCAGTAATCCTCAAACTTAGATAGTGTTACAGATTCACCAGGAGTAACACTTTCCACTTTAAAAGGACCAAAACCAATAGGTTCCTCACGCACTTCTGGAGATGAAGACATTTCAGCAACAGGAATATCTTCAAAAATGTGCTTCGCTAATGGATAACCCCAGATACCACCAGTTAATAATGATGGAGTTAAACGATCATAGTGGAATGTAATCGTTTGATCATCTACGATTTCAATACCTTCAATCTCATCAGCTTCACCTGATACATACTCTTCATAACCAAGCAAACGAGTAAAGCCAGCTGATGTTCCACGCACACCATCGTAATCAGGGTGCAAGATTGTTTCATAAGCGAAAGCCCAGTCCTCAGCCGTTACTGGTTCACCGTCGTGCCATTTGACACCATCTTTAATTGTGAACGTGATAGAGCTGTTTTCTTCATCTACCTCGTAAGTTGCAGCTCCTTCATCATTAATTCGGTATTCGTTACTATAACCAAGTAATGATTCATCAAACCAATTTAAAATTTCTGCGTCGTAAGTTCCAGAGTAGAAAGCCCAGTTCAATGTTCCTTCAAATGCCGTATCAGTAACTAGACCATATGTTAATTCGCCACCTTCAATCGGCTCTCCGGAATTTGCAGTAGTAGGTGAAAAATCTTCAATACTATAAAGTTGATCTCCTTCACCACTAGCTTCCTCTTCTTCCTCATCTTCACCTTCATTTTCTGAAGATTCTTCATTGCCTTCTTCATCAGAAGATGAATCATCGTCACTTCCATCGCTACAAGCAGCGATTAGAAGGACAAAAGCGAGCATTAAGACAAATAGAAACTTGCCTAATAAAGATTTGCTCATTTTATTACCTCCCCCTATGTTTGTTCAGTCGATTGACTGATTAAAAATTTATACTCAACACTGTATTAATACAGTGAAGGTAACTAATTAAAATTATGCTCGTCTTTGACGCGCATCAGCAGCACGTTTTAATGCTTCGCCAACGTTTCTCACTGCAAGCATTAGTAGTAAAATGAGTATTGCTGCAGGAAGCCATATCCACCAACGCTCTTCCAAAGTTGTTGGGTTAGTAGTATAGCTTAATAATGTACCCAAACTTGGAGTATCTTCAGGAAAACCAAACCCTAAAAACGATAAGCCTGATTCAATTCCAATATTAGCAGCTAAATTCAATGTCATGGTTACGACAACTAGTGATGTAATGTTTGGTAAGACTTGTTTAAAAATAATACTAAAATGTGATGAACCTAAAGTTCTTGACGCTTGAGCATAATCAAGTTCCTTTTCTTGAAGGGCCTTTGATCTAATTAACCTGGCAATTCCCATCCATAAAAATGCTGCCATTATTAATGAAAATGTCCACACGTTATAATCCGGAGCTACAGAGACAAAAACAATAACTAACATGAAGAATGGTAGTACCATAAAGAAATCTACTATCCTCATTAAGAAATTATCTACATGGCCCCCAAAATAACCCGATACAACACCAAATACGACGCCAATAACACCTGATATAAGTGTTACTAAGAATCCTATTGACAGCGAGTTACGTGTTCCAATAATCAACTGACCAAAAACATCTCTTCCACCATAATCAGTTCCTAACCAAAATTCACTAGAAGGCGGTTCATATATAGCAAATAAATCAACTCTAACTACTTGATCTTGGTCAAGAATTAACGAGACACCAAAAACAAATAAAGTGACTAATGTGAAAAAGATGAGTGATACAAGAGCCAATTTATCGTTAAGAAGTTCTTTCCAGAAAATTACTAATCCTGAAGAACTCTTTTGACTATCAACATCTTTATTTTCTTGTTCATTGTTTTTTTCAATTTCCGTTTGTGTTTGTTCACGTGACACTATGCTCACCCCCATTGATGCCTATAATTATTTAATACGAATACGTGGATCTACCATACTTAAAATAATGTCCGATAATAATGCACCAAGTATAGCGCCAATACCAGAAATTAATACTAGTGTTATAGCAACAGTCGTGTCTCTTCTTACAATAGACTCTAAGAATAGATTCCCCATCCCTGGGTAACTAAAGATTTGTTCGATTAAGACTGTCCCATTAATCAAGTTCACAATCTCATACCCGAAGAAAGCTGCTATTGGTAATATTGAATTTCGGAAAATATGGCGATTATAAACACGAGACTCAGACGCACCCTTAGCTCGTGCTGTAATGATAAAATCACGTTGTTTTGTATCGACAATTTCACTCCGTAAATACTGCACTGTCCCTACTGTACCGATTAATGCAATAGATAAAGCTGGTAAGAGAACATGATGTATTTTACTTAAATAGTACTCTAGTGTACCTGGATCCAAACCAGGAGCTACGGAACCTCCTGTTGGGAACCAACCTAGAACAAATCCAAAGATCCAAACTGCTATAAGTCCAAAGATAAAGATTGGTGTCGCGAAACCAATGTAAGTATAACCAGTAATTAATTGGTCAATTAAACGGTCATTGTAACGACCACTAATAATTCCTAATGGTAAACCTATGGCATATATAAAGAATACAGATACAACAGATAACCAAATAGTGTTGACGATTCTTTGACCAATTAATTCAGTTACATCCATTTTATATATAAACGATCGACCAAAATCGCCTTGCACAATTCCTGCAACCCAATCACGGTATTGTATGTACCATGGATTATCTAAACCTAATTGGACACGCAACTCTTCTAATCTTTCTTGTTTAACGGTTGGATCTATTAAACCAGTAAGCGCGTCTCCTGGCATTAACTGCGCTAATATAAATACAATAGCACTTAAAAGTACGATTTGAGGTGTTGTAATCAATAACCTTCTAACTATAAATTTCCACATTTCATGATCAACCTTTCTCTGGTAACGCTACTCGATGTGTATCGGTTACTGGTTTTAATTGATATGCTAACCCTTCTTCGTCGAAATAGTTATTGAATGAGTTTGAGAACTCATTCTTCACTTCTTCGCGGAATTCAAGGTTTTCTTTACGGTTCTGTGGATTAATATCTGGAATTGCTGCAACTAGTCTCTTAGTGTAAATATGTTGAGGATCATTAAAGATTTCTTCTTTTGTTCCTTCTTCCACATAGCGACCGTTATACATAATTCCAATTCGATCACACATATGTTTAACTACACCTAAATCGTGGGATATAAATAAATAAGTCAAATTTAATTCTTTTTGTAAATCTTGCATGAAATTTAAAACTTGAGCTTGTACGGAAACATCTAGTGCTGACACTGGCTCATCCATAATAATCAGCTTAGGCTTAAGAGCGATTGCCCTTGCTACCCCAATACGTTGGCGCTGACCACCCGAGAATTCGTGAGGATACTTTAAAATGCTTTCTGGTGATAGGCCCACTTTCTCTAATAATTCTTGAACCTTTTTCTTTTCTTCTTTTTTAGATAACTTTTCATAGTTTCGTAGAGGCTCTGCAATAATATCTAAAACTCTTTTTCTAGGATTCAAACTAGAATAAGGATCTTGGAAAATCATTTGAATATCTTTTCGAATGTTAACTTTTTTACCAGCGTTTAATAATTCGTCTTTAAAGTATATTTCCCCACCAGTTATCTTATTCAGACCCATTACCGCTTTACCAGTTGTGGTCTTACCAGAGCCTGATTCACCGACTAAACCATAAGTCTCACCAGGTTGAATTTCAAAACTCACACCGTCCACAGCTTTAATTGAATCTATTTTCCTATTTAATATTCCACCTCGAATAGGGAAATGGACTTTTAAATCATCAACTTTGAGCAGTGTCATGGTTCTGTTCCTCCTTGTTCTCTTCTGGGAAGTAGAAATGTTTATAGCACGTACAACGAACAAAGTGGCCTGGGCTTATTTCATGTAGCTCAGGATTCTCTTCATGAGCACTTTCATCGATCCAAGGAATACGCGCACTAAATCTACAACCTTGTCGCGGTAAGTTTTTAAGCGATGGAACAATACCGTGAATAACGTGTAGTTTATCTTGTGCATCATCTACTAGTGGAATTGAACTTAATAATGAGCGAGTATAAGGGTGTTGAGGGTTTTCAAACAAGGTCTCAACATCGGCAATTTCTACGATTTCACCAGCATACATAACTGCTACACGGTCTGCCATCTCTGCTACAACACCTAAGTCGTGGGTAATCAGAATGACACCCGAGCCGAGATCATCTTTTAATTCTCGCATTAAATCTAATATCTGTGCTTGAATTGTAACGTCTAATGCTGTCGTTGGCTCATCGGCGATCAGTAATTCGGGCTGATTTGCAATCGCAATTGCGATGATGACACGTTGTCTCATACCCCCAGATAATTCATGAGGGAATTGGTTATATACATGTTTAGGTCTAGGTATTTCGACCTTTTCTAACAAATCTATAATGTATTCTTTTCGTTTCTTTTTTGGCATATTTTTGTTATGCAAAA
Organism: Piscibacillus halophilus; assembly: GCF_900110685.1. Taxonomy (GTDB): domain Bacteria; phylum Bacillota; class Bacilli; order Bacillales; family Alkalibacillaceae; genus Piscibacillus; species Piscibacillus halophilus. The sequence continues at coordinate 72,968 of NZ_FOES01000008.1, read as the reverse complement.
TAAGAGCTTCGTCGATCTGTCGACCAATTTCCATTAATGGGTTTAGCGCCGTTAATGGATCTTGGAAGATCATTGCAAGCTCGTTACCTCGAAATTTATTCATTTGTTTAGAAGGCAAATTAGCAATGTTTCTTCCTTTAAAAACAATTTCTCCTTCTATTTTTGCACGATTGTGTAACCCCATAACAGAAAATGCAAGAGCACTTTTTCCTGAGCCAGACTCCCCAACAATGGCTAGGACTTCATTCTTATTTACGTTAAGAGAAACATTATCAACCGCTGCATAATACTCTTCCCCAATTCTGAAGGATGTTTTCAGATTTTTTATCTCTAGCAGTGTATTACTCAACTCAATCACCCTATAGTTATATTTTCTCGATGACCAATTCTTAAGGGTTAAAATTTATAAAATTTTTCGAAAATTTTAGTTCGAAACAGCTATATCCATATCAAACAACCCATAAAGTCTATTCGAGAATCCCCATTTTTGTTTTTTTCAGATAAGTTTAACATCTATTATTTTAAGAAAGTAATAATCAAATTGCAACATCTTTTTTAAATTTTTGCAAAAATTATAAAATAAATGGATGGAAATTTCACAATTATTGTAGAAATACAGAGGCTTTTTACATCTTTTTGTTCCAAAATTAACCAAAAATATTTCATATAGTTTTTACATTAGTTCTTTAGAAAGAAAACCCTCTAGTAACTTAAGTTAGCTAGAGGGTTCTAAGTTCAATGTTATGCTGGTTGATCCACTTTAGCTGGCTCACCAAAAATTGAACGCTCAAGTACTTCGGCTACATCTTGAGTTGTCACATCTTCCTCAACTTCTTTAGCTTTCGTACCATCTGTTAACATTGTTAAGCAGTATGGGCACGCACTTGAAATCGTATTAGGCGAAACTTGAAGAGCTTGCTCCGTACGAGCAACATTAATACGGTTACCTGTCTTCTCTTCCGACCACATCATTCCGCCTCCAGCACCACAGCACATTCCATTTTCTTTATTACGTTCAATTTCAACGTATTGCACACCTGGAATTGCCTCTAAAATTTTACGAGGTGGATTATATACGTCATTGTATCGGCCTAAGTAACAAGAATCATGGAACGTTATTTTTTCGTTAATTGCTTGCTCTGGTATTAAACGTCCTTCATCAATTAACTGAGCGAGTAATTCAGTATGATGGTACACTTCACCTTCAAATCCGAAGTCAGGATATTCATTTTTAAATATGTTATAAGCGTGAGGATCAATGGTTACAATCTTTTTCACGTCATTTTTCTCAAATTCTTTAATATTTTTCTCTGCCAACTCTTGGAATAAGAACTCGTTACCTAAACGACGAGCCGTGTCGCCTGAGTTACGCTCTTTATTACCAAGAATAGCGAATTTCACACCTGCTTTATTCATTAAACGTGCGAATGCTAAAGCGATTTTCTGACTGCGATTATCATAAGATCCCATCGATGATACCCAAAATAGGTATTCGAATTCTTCGCCTTCCTTTTTCAGCTCTTTTACTGTAGGGATGCGAAGTGTTTCATCTTGTTCTTTCCAATTTTCACGGTCTTTCTTAGAAAGCCCCCATGGGTTACCTTGACGTTCAATGTTCATCATGGCACGTTGAGCTTCAGGATCCATTTTACCTTCTGTCATCACAAGATAACGACGTAAATCAATAATGGTATCAACGTGTTGGTTCATAACTGGGCACTGATCTTCACAGTTTCGACATGTGGTACAAGCCCATAGTTCTTCTTCAGTTACAACATCGCCTATTAAATCCTTTTCCATCACTTGTTGCGCTAAAGAACCATTAGGATCTACTGCCGCTTGGTTACCAGTTGTTTTTGCAAAGGCATATGAAGGAACCCAAGCAGATTTACCTGTAACCGCTGCCCCTTTTTCTGTTAAATGGTCACGTAATTTAACGATGATGTCCATTGGTGAAAGCATTTTACCTGAACCTGAAGCTGGACATACATTTGTACAACGGCCACATTCAACACAAGCGTATAAATCAAGCAGTTGTAATTGATCTAAATCTTCAACTTTCCCGACACCAAATGTCGGTTCTTCATCTGATTCTTCCATCTCATCAATATCAAAGTCAATTTTCTTAAGCTTACCGTGCTGCTTATCCTTTGTTAAGAATACGTTCGCAGGACCAGCAATTAAATGAGCATGCTTAGACTGTGGAACATACACTAAGAAACTTAATAGTGCAATTAAGTGGATCCACCACATAACATAGAATAACACCGCTGATGCTGTTGGTCCCATCCACGCGAATGCTCCAGCAAACATCGATGCGACTGGTTCCGTCCACGTTAGATCATGGTTATGCCATACAATGGCAGCACCATTCCCCATTAATACTGATAACATAAGTGTACCGATAAAAATAAGAACAAGTCCTGCTTTAAAGCCGCGCTTTAAACGAACGAGTTTTTCAATATAACGACGGTAGAATGCCCAAACAACAGCAACTAAAATCGTAAGTGTTACTAACTCTTGGAAAAATGTGAATCCAGGATAAAAAATACCTAGTGGAAGGTGTGAGTCAGGTGCAAGCCCCTTCCAAATGAAATCGATTGCGCCAAATTGAACTAATAAAAACCCATAAAACATCATGACATGAATAGCGCCTGATTTCTTATCTTTCAATAGCTTCTTCTGACCAAACACAAACGTTAAAATATCTCTAACGCGTTGTTTCATGTCTTGGTCGAATTCTGCTTTTTTCCCCATTTTTATATAAGCAATACGCGTACGTACTACTTGTACAAAGAGGAAAATACCGTAAGCGGTTACACCTAAAAATGCTAACCAGTTAATCAAAAGTAAGATCTCCATAAATGTTCCCCCCGCTTAAGTCTTTACGACGTTGTCTTAGTCCATCTTATCATAAAATTTTATAATTTCATGAAAATTCTTTTTCTTATCTCTTATTATACAATGAATGAGCATTCAGTCAATGTTAAAATTAAACATCCATTCGGTATAAACCTTCTTTCAAAATCGCATAATACAAAAAAAGGGGGAGCCTAATGTGTGGGTTTTAGTCGTTATTATAATCGTGATATTACTATTTTTGATTAAGCAAAGGTTAGAAACTGATACTAGTGAGCATGCATATCCGCACCGTCTTGCAAACATTGATTTTTTCAATGATGGCGAAGAATTGTATGAACAATATTTTAAAGATATACAAGCAGCAAAACATTATGTTTGTGTTTCTTTTTTTATTGTTAAAAGCGATCACTTTAGTGAATCATTTTTTAAATTATTGGCTGATGCGAGTACTAGAGGCGTCAACGTTTATTTATTAGTTGACTTATTAGGGTCAATGGCTATAAAAAAAGGGGATCGTGAAGAGTTAAAAAAAGCTGGAGTGAATATACATTACAGCAATCGTTTAAAATTTCTGTCTCCAATTCGTTCTTTTCACAGACGAAACCACCGTAAAATAGCTATAATGGATGGTCAAACGGCTTATATTGGTGGCTACAATATTGGAGACGAATACATCAATGAAAGCTCACGATTCTCATTTTGGAGAGATTATCATTTACGACTCACCGGCGAAATAGTTAGTGATGTATTAAATGTTTTCTACCATGACTGGAAACTAAATACGAATGAAGAATTAGATTTACCATTAAACCAATCTGAGCCAGGTCAATATGAGTGTCAACTCATTCCTACCTCGAATGGGACGTTGCATCATACTTTTTATAATCTAATTGAACAAGCAGAAAAACGGATCGCGATTGGTTCCCCATACTTCATCCCAAGCCAAAAGTTAATAGATTTGCTGGAAGAGAAAATCGCTCAAGGGGTAAAAGTACAAATCATTTATCCACATGATTCCGATCATATATTAGTTAAAGAAGCTTCCTCGCCTTTTTTATCAAAAATGCATCGAGCGGGAGCTGAGGTTAAATTGTTTAAAAAAGGATTTTACCATGCAAAGGCGATCTTTATTGACGATCAAGTGTGCGATATTGGAACCGCTAATTTTGATCAGCGTAGTTTATATTATAATAATGAAGTAAATTTAATTATCTATAATCAGCAGTTGGTTCAAAAGCTTTACCAACATTATGCGGAAGATTTTAATTATGCAAGTCCATTTTATGAAGATTGGTATGACTATCCAAACAGTCAATTTACTTGGTTAAAGAAATTTTTAGCACGGATATTTTATCCCTTATTATAGTCGAACTTATAAAATCCCCATCTACATTGGTAAATGGGGATTTTGTTAATGTTTTTTCATTTCATCAATAAACAGCCAAGCTTCTTCTAAATCTTCATCGGTGTAATTTTGTTTACTTTTAACAGTTAATACTTTTTGTTCAATTTCTTCTTTTGGGAAATTATCAAAGAACAGCATAGTAGAAACAAGCTCTAAGAATTTAGAACTTTTTTGATTCATCTTATCAATCATCTCAGACATATTCGGCGCTTGAACTTTTGAATCATCTAAAAAGCTAGTCCCTTGATCCGTTAATGTATAACGGTATTGATAATAACCTTTTTCTTTCTCTTTCTCTTCTACTAAAAAGCCTAAATTGCACAGTTCTTCTATACGTGTAGATAATTCTTCTGAATAAGGCCCATAAAAATGAAAAGAATAACGTTCAGAGAAATCAAAGCCTGATTTTTTCAAAATATATACCATTTTTTGTAGACGTTTACGTCCAACCACTTCCTCAGCCTGTTCAAAAAATGCCATCAGTTTAGCATGATCTTCTAACATACGCTCAGCCCCTATCCCTTTAAAATTTCTCTTATTCGACGTTTGATGTCACTGTCTTCGGGTAGTTGGTCTATCAAATCACTAGCAAAATATAATTTATGATCGGTTCTTTTTTTGCCTGAAATAGCTTCAACAATATCCGATTGTCTTGATAGTTCCTTCAATTCTCCATTTGGCATTTGAAGTAAAATCGGTAACCGTTCTTCATCTTCGCCTTGGCGGTAAAAATCATAGGGTAAGTCAGATGAAGAATCGACTTCTAAGTAATAAGAAGGATCAATTCCCGCTTCCATAAAACAATCCTTTAACTCCATTAATTCGCGATATTGATTTCCTGGATTAAACTCAATGTATTTAAATAAATCACGATCCACAAAGCGACGGCATAAATCTGCTAAAATTTGATCGTCTTCCTCCTGCCAAATGTGAAAATAATAAAATGCCACATTCTCATCTAGTTTCAAATAATCATTTAACGATACATCTTTTTCAAAGAAACTAATAAAATGGGTCGGTGCCAATTTAAATATATAATCTGAATGAAAAAGCTCTTTTGCCCGGTGTAAGATCTTCGTTAAAATGACCTCTGCACTTCGCGTCACTGGGTGAAAATACACTTGCCAATACATCTGATAACGACTCATGATGTAATCTTCAACTGCATGCATACCACTTTCTTTTATGACAGCTTGGTCTTCCATTGGCCGCATCACACGTAAAATTCTTTCCATATCAAAATGACCATAACTAACACCCGTAAAGAAAGCATCTCTTTGTAAGTAATCCATCCGATCCGCATCAATTTGACTGGAAATTAAGCTGACAACTAATTTATTTGGATACGTCTTGTTTATGACATCTGCAACGTCTTGCGGAAAGTTCGGATCTACTTTAGATAAAATGTCATGAACTTTTGTATCTCCTAATACGACTTCTCTTGTAAAGTCCTCATGATCGAGGTCAAATACTTTTTCGAAGGAATGAGAAAACGGTCCATGTCCTAAATCATGCAGTAGGGCAGCACATAGGCATAGCAACCTTTCATCTTCACTCCAATTAGGTTTTCCTTTAAAATTCTCTACAATTCGGCGCACAATTTCATAAACACCAAGTGAATGACTGAATCGACTATGCTCTGCACCATGAAAGGTTAAATAAGTCGTGCCTAATTGTTTGATTCGTCGCAAGCGTTGAAATTCCGGTGTTCCAATCAAATCCCAAATTACACGATCACGAACGTGTATGTAGCGATGGACAGGATCTTTAAATACTTTCTCTTCGCTTAATTGTTCATGGCGATATGACATGTTTTCCGACCTTTCTACAATATATATCCTTCATTATAACGATTTTTAAAATGAATTACATCCTTAACTTGGTTAATTTTTTAAAATAATAAGCTCTCGTATTACCAAACCCAATACGAGAGCTTATTTACAGTTCACATATTTTTTATCAATCGTTTTTGTTTACAATCATTCGATAAATATTTACAGTTCCCCCTCAAACCTTGCTTGTTTAAGGTTATAAATGCCATCAAGTAATAACGTAAAGAAGGCTACCCAATGGAGTACCATTCCGAGAAATGGAACAATGGCTAAAATAGAAATCACCATTCCTATAATCGCACCCCATTTAGCATAGCCGTAATTTATTGATAGTAATAATATACCTAGGTAAAATAAGAACATAAATAATAGCGGTCCCCAAGCATTCGCAAAAATAAACGCCCCACCGACAAACGGAATTCCTAAGAAAAACTCAATTCCTGATGCGATCAATTTAAGTACAGCAGTTAACATAAATCCACATCCTTTTCTTCTAACTCATTCTATTATAATATGTTGTTGGTACATTCGTCATTTAACAAACTAAATTTTGAAGGAACGATGATATGAAACACCCATTATTAAATGTTCAACATATAAGAAAAATTGATCACAGTAACGCCACAGAAGCTAAGATTATCGAATCTTTTGCCTATGATGATGCGTTATGTTTAACTGCGAGCGAAAAACACGAAACGGCCATTCGTTATTGGGTTCATAAACCGACTGTTGTTCTAGGAATCCCCGATAGTCGCCTGCCTTATTTAAATGAAGGTATAGACTATTTGGAACAACACGGTTACCAAGTCCTCGTTCGGAATTCTGGAGGCCTAGCGGTTGTGCTGGATGAAGGTGTGTTAAACGTGTCACTTATTTTCCCAGATGCTAAGGAATATGATATTCACGATGGTTATGAAGCAATGGTTGATTTCATTAAGTGGATTTTTTCTGATGAAGGAAGACCGATTCAAGCATATGAAATTGAAGAATCCTATTGCCCTGGAACATATGATTTAAGTATTGGCGGAAAAAAATTTGCAGGAATCTCTCAAAGGCGTGTAAAAAATGGCTCAGCCGTTCAAATCTATTTAGACGTAGAAGGTCAAGGTGAAGAGCGAGCTAATTTACTCAAAAACTTTTATGACATCGCATTAAAAGGTGAGGAAACAAAATTTAATTATCCAAATATTGACCCTTATGTTATGGCTTCACTCGAGCAGCTTTTTCAAAAATCAATGACGGTTCAACAAGTGATCGATCGAATTGAGGACAAGATTGTTCAACAAAAAATCTCAATTGATGAACGACCATTTTCAAATCAAGAAATCAAATGGTTTGAAAACCGCTTAGAATTAATGCACCAGAGAAATAAACGAATTCATCACTAATGAAAAATGCCTTCCCATTCTCAAGGAAGGCATTTATTGTATTAAACCATCTCTCGATTCCAATGACGGTGTTCGGCAATGGCTACAATAAAATCTTTGGTAAATGTCGTTAGGTCATCGTTCGTTATGACACCTGCAGCGTTATCAATATCAACTTTCTTCAATAATTTAATCCCGTCATGCGTGCCGCCAATTGGTTTATAATGCGCAAATGCTTCTTTTGCAAAATATAACGTATACTGTTCAAAGTCTTGGTCCATCTGCGGTCTTCCAACTAAATAAAGCGCATCAAATAATACCGATTCCCCTGTTAGGAATGTGTGATCAGCTTCTAATTCCTCACCGTCAGAACCTTTTATCGTTCCTAATTGATGACTAATTATTTCTGGGTGCATATTTGCTTCCTCAAGGGCTTTGATAACATCTTTTACTTCTGATCCTTTATACCCTTCTCCAACAATGACACCAATTTTACGTGTATCAGGCACTTTTGTTGTATTTTCTTGGCTTAAAGCAGGAGAAGATTTCGTCACATTAGAACCGCCACTTTCTGGAACTTTCACACCAACATTTTTAGCTACCGTTTGCGCTAATTCAAGGCTAACATTAGCAAACATATCGACCACTTGCTGTTGAACAGATTGACTTGATAATTTTCCTAGTTCAAAAGAAAAAGCTTGTTTAATATGTTCTTTTTCAGGTTCGCTCATACTGTTCCAGAACAACGTGGCTTGTGAGAAATGGTCTTTAAAGCTATCACTTCGATTTCGTACTTTATGGCCCTCGACCTTTTCTTGATAATGTTCAAAACCGCCTTCTTCAGGTCGAGCAGGTTCTGGTGTGTTATTAGCTAACGAATTTTTATGGTAACTAACTTGACCTTGGTTAATTGTCATACGATTATATCCCAAGCTGTTGGTCTTTACGATTTTGTTGATCACTCATGCTAACTGACCTCCTATAGATGATTTATAGTTATGTACCCGTATATTTTTTTATAAAAACTTGTCCCCAAAATATTGAATCGAAATTCCTATACTTTGTTAACAAAACGTTCACGGGCTTTTCCTTTAACGTCTTAACTCGCTTTATGATATAGTTAACTTGGAAAATGAAATTAAGGAGTGAAATCAATGCCAGAAGCAGTGGAAACTCTAGATGGTTGGTATTGTTTACATGATTTTAGAAAAATCGATTGGAGTGCTTGGAAGCAAGCCTCAAAAGAAGAACGTCAAGAAGCATTAAATGAGTTTAATGATCTATTAACAAGTTGGGAAGAAGTTGAGTCCAACAGAAATGGTAGTGTCGGCCTATATCAAATTATTGGTCAAAAAGCTGACTTACTGATTATGAACTTACGCCCAACGATGGAAGAACTTACCGAACTTGAAAATACGTTTAATAAATCAAAGCTGGCAGAGTTTTTAATTCCAGCTTACTCTTTCGTATCTGTTGTCGAACTTTCAACATATATGGCTAAGGGTAAAGATCCTGAGACAGACCCTGAATTACAGGCACGTCTTAAGCCCATGCTTCCAAAATGGGAACATGTCTGCTTCTACCCAATGGACCGTAAGCGTGAAGGTGACAATAACTGGTTCATGGAAGAAAAAGATGAGCGTGGCCGCTTAATGTACGAGCATGGTATGACAGGCCGTAAATATGCAGGTAAAGTCCGTCAAATCATTACAGGAAGTATCGGATTTGATGATTGGGAATGGGGCGTCACATTATACGCTCATGATATGCTTCAATTTAAGAAACTTATTTATGAAATGCGTTTTGATGAAGTGAGTGCACGTTTTGCTATTTTCGGTGAATTTTTCATTGGACATCGTAAAACAAAAGACGATTTAAACGAAATTATGGGAGTATAACTGGGTCACAAATGTGGCCCAGTTTTTTTATATTAAAAAGAATGCAAATACCCTTCCAATTTTCGCAATTAATTCTTCTATAACCGCAAGTAAACTTAACGTTTTTGCAAATAGAAGTTTAAAGATTGCAAATGAACTCGAGTTTCTTGCAAGTAAATCTCCAAGAACCACAAGTAAATTCTTAATACCTGCAAATACTTCCTTCTAACAAATTCGTATCAATCGTGATTTCTCTCTTCCCCCTTTTTACCAAGTTAATTAAAAAGTACAAGCGAGTCATATCAACATTTACCCATTTAATCATATAAATGAACTAGTGATGGGGATTAAAGAGGTGGTATTAGTTGGCAGTCATAGCTTATAACGAAGCAGAGCTCAAAGAATTAGCAAGACTTATGCGTGCTGAAGCTGAGGGAGATGGTCAGTTAGGTATGCTCTTAGTCGGTAACGTTGGTGTTAACCGCGTACGAGCCGATTGTTTAGATTTTGAGAATATCAATTCACTACTAGATATGATCTATCAATCTCCAGGTGGATTTGAAGCTATTCAAGACTCATATTTTTATCAAAGAGCACGTGAACAAGAAATACGTTTAGCCAGGAGAGTGGTTGGAGGAGAAGAGTTCGATCCAGGAGATGACTCACTATGGTTTTTCATGCCTGGTGGAGAATGTCCACCCCAATGGTTCGGACAATGGAATGTTGGCCGCTTCAAATCTCATTGTTTTTATACTCCTCAACCAGGTGAATGTCCTAACTTGTTTGGTGATCAATAAATTTTTATTTTAATATAGGAGGTAGATGATCATTGGATCAGTCAAAAGGTAAATATCAAGGTGGAAAGCTACCAGATAAAAAATCTTTCAACAACCCTAGCAATCTGAAAGGTTCATCTGGTAAGTGGCCAGGCGGAGATAAAAAATGGCCAGGAGGTAGCGGAAAGAAAATGACCCTTCCAGGAAAAGGACAAATGGGTGGAAAAGTGCAAGGAATGTATGGAGGTTCACCTAATAACGGTGGGCCACAAGGAACGATGCCTTACATGGGTAACCAGCAAGGTTCTATGCAAGGTATGGGTGGTCCACAAGGACAGCAAATGCCAGGTATGGTGCAAGGTGTCCAGCAAGGGCAAATGCTGGGCACGGGGCAACAAGGGCAAATGATGCCTGGTATGATGCAAGGTGGGCCACAAGGACAGATGCAAGGCATGCCTGGTATGATGCAAAACGGCCCACAAAACGGTCAACAGGGGGGACAACAACAAGGACAACAACAAGGACAGCAACAAGGGCAACCAATGCCTCCCGGAACTATGATGGGTCAAGGAGCTTTTCCAGGAGGACAGCAGCTTCCACGCGAACTTTCTTATATCGAGAACATTCTTCGTTTGAACCGTGGCAAGCCTGCTACACTTTACTTTACATTTGAAAATAATGACGAATGGAACGCTAGAGTTTTTAGAGGTATCATAGAAGAAGCTGGAAAAGATCATATCGTCGTATCTGATACTGAGAATAATCGTTGGTACCTACTATTAATGATTTACCTTGACTACATCGTGTTTGACGAAGAAATTGAATATCAATACCCATTCGGATAAGAAAAAGCAGGCATCCCTATAAGGATTGCCTGCTTTCTTTATGGTTACATTTTTTCTGGTGCTTCAACACCAATTAATTTTAAGGCATCTTGGATCACGACACGTACAGCCTTCATTAAAGTAATTCTAGCTTGCGTTAATTCCATATTGTCTAAATCAATAACCTTTTCTGCATTGTAAAAACTATGAAGATCAGATGCTAAGTCAAAAACATACTGAGGTATACGGTGAGGCGTACGTTTTTCAGCTGCATCTGCAACAACTTGAGGATAATCCCCTAACCGCTTCAATAACGCAACTTCTTTTTCTGCCTGAAGTAAAGATGTGTCTACCTCAGCATTAATATCAACGCCTTTTTCCTCAGCTTGGCGTAACATACTGCAAATACGAGCATGTGCATATTGTACGTAATAAACTGGGTTTTCATTAGATTGAGTTTTAGCTAAGTCTAAATCAAAATCTAAATGAGCGTCATTCGAGCGCATGATAAAGAAATAACGAGTCGCATCTAAACCGACCTCTTCAATCAGTTCTTTCATCGTGACAGCCTTACCTGTACGCTTACTCATTTTCACTTTTTCTCCGTTTTCAAACAGGTTGACCATCTGGGTAATTTTAATATCTAAAACGTCTTTAGAATAGCCTAATGCTTGGATTGCCGCATGCATACGTGCTACATAACCGTGGTGGTCCGCTCCCCAAACATTTATTAACTCATCAAAGCCACGCTGAATTTTATTTAAGTGATAAGCAATATCGGGTGTTAAATAAGTGTAAGAACCGTCTTGTTTGACCAATACACGGTCCTTGTCATCACCAAAATCTGTAGATTTAAACCATGTTGCGCCATCTGCCTCATAGACGTAACCTTTTTCACGTAACTGCTCAACAGCATTAGCCACTAAGTTTTGTTCGTATAATGACGTTTCAGAGAACCAAGAATCAAATGTCACGCGATAATTTGCAAGGTCTTTCTCAATTCGATGTAGTAAATGTTTTAAACCATAGTGACGAAATTCTAATAAACGATCACTCTCATCCATTTTTGTAAAACGGTCCGCATGCTCTGCGACTAAATCGTTAGCTAAATCAATAATATCTTGCCCTTGGTAACCATCTTCTGGCATGGCCATCTCTTGACCTAACGCTTGGAAATAACGAGCATTAATGGATTGCGCAAGATTATCAATTTGATTACCTGCATCATTAATGTAATATTCACGTTCAATATCGAAACCCGCTTTTTCCATCACGTTCGCTAATGCATCACCAAACGCCGCCCCACGAGCATGTCCTAAATGAAGGGTTCCAGTCGGGTTAGCTGACACAAACTCGATTTGTACGCGTTTTCCATTACCTGCATTCGATGTCCCGTATGCTTCACCTTGATTTAAAATGGTATCGACTACTTGTGTTAAAGATGACTGATCAATAAAAAAGTTAATAAAACCGGGACCAGCAATATCAACTTGTTTAACTGACGCTTTTTCCGTATCTAAATGCTCCACGAGATCTTCAGCTATTTGACGTGGTGCCTTTTTTGCAATGCGAGCTAACTGCATGGCCATATTTGTTGCATAATCACCATGTGCTTTATCTTTTGGTGTTTCTAAAACAACATCAGGCATTTCTTCCTGAGTTGCGAGACCCGCTTTCAGAACAGCGGATTCAATTTCTTGTTTTAATGTTTGTTCGATTTGACCTACTATGTTCATTTAGGCAACCTCCTCTTGAAAGTGTAACTCAAATGTATGGCGTCTCGGCTCTTGATCATTCAATGCCACATCATAATTTAAATAGATCCGGCCGGAACGGTTTCCAATTCCTTTTACAAATTGCATATGATGTGTAGTAGTTTCCATGCGGAATTTTCCGTACGGATGATGGTATACACATTCCGTACTCGATCCAATGCGGAATACTTGGTGCATTTGCAATGAACCTTCACGTTTAATAGATACGCGATCGTCTTGAATGACAATCGTTGTATGGACGAGGCCTAGGTCTTCCATTTCCTCTTTATATTTAATCATATGAACCTTTCCTCTATGAACATATGAACCATTTTCTGTTCTGGATATATTCTCATTACCATTTTGATCATCCACAATTTCAGTTTCTATCTTTATATGAACGGGGATTGTTTCATTCGACAAACCAATCTTCCTTTCTATCTTAACCAATCAACCGTAATTCAAATATTTTTAGATACCTATATATTTTGCCATAAAACGAGTCTGAATGAAATTCTTCAAACTGATTATATCGAACAATACGGTTAAATAGAAGTCTTCAATGTTTAAATTAATGCCAATTTTTACATACTAATAAGAGCAATTAATGTCGAAATACAGGAGAGGTGCCCCATGATTAAAAAAATATTAACACCTATTATTGCTCTATTAGTCTTTACCATCTCAGCTGGAGTTGTCATACTTGTGTACTCTGTTCTTCAAGGACCACCTGAGATCAACCTTGATGAAAATACCATTGTATATGATCAAGATGGTGAAGTCCTAGCAGTAGAACAGGGGGTTCAAAATAGATTTTGGGTAGAATTAGATGATATCTCTCCACATGTATTAGATGCTTTTCTTGCCGCTGAGGATGAGCATTTTTATCAACATTTTGGTTTCGACGTAAAACGGATTTTAGGTGCCACCTATTATAACATTCTCTCCATGGATAAACTGCAAGGAGCTAGTACCATTACTCAACAGTACGCGCGAAATGTATTTTTAACGAACCAAAAGACTTGGAAACGAAAAATCCAAGAAGCTCTAATTGCCTTACGTTTAGAAATTTTTCAAGACAAAAATGAGATTTTAGAAGGCTATTTAAATACGATTTATTTCGGACATGGACAATATGGTATTCAAGCTGCAAGTCAATTTTATTTCGATAAAAATGCCGATGATTTAACGCTAGAAGAAGCTGCTTTATTATCTGGAATTCCGAAAGGTCCATCTGTCTATTCACCCCTTGTCTCATATGAAAATGCGATTGATCGTCAGAAATGGATTTTAGAACGTATGCATGAAACAGGGAAAATCACTGAAACAGCGATGAACCGAGCTAAGCAAAAAGAATTAAGTGTCTCCGTAACCGCTTCAGAACAAGAAACGGAGGTTGGTAAATATTTAACTGAATATGCCATGAAAGAAGCCTCAAAGATTTTAGGAATTGACCGTCAATCATTAGATGGACAAGGCTATCAAGTGTACACCACGATTAATCAAGAAGCACAGCAAAAACTTGAACAAACCATTCAAGAAGAATTACCCGAGGATTCAGAAGAGCTGCAAATTGGAGCTGTCACGATTGATCCTAAGAGCGGAAAAATTGTCGCCATGCAAGGTGGAAGAAACTTTGATCAGACACCTTTTAACCGGGTAACTCAAGCTAAACGGATGACAGGCTCTACATTTAAACCGTTTCTCTACTATGCAGCCTTAGTTTATGGTTTTACACCATCCACCACACTTGAAAGTCGCCAAACAACCTTTACACTTGAAAACGGCAAAACATACAGCCCTGCTAACTTTGGCGATCATTATGCAGACCGCCCTGTTACACTTGCTCAAGCAGTAGCGGTATCGGATAATATTTTTGCACTAAAAACAAACCAATATATAGATCCTGAAAACTTGGTAGAAGCTGCTCACGCTTTTGGGATTGATCAAGAGCTTCAACCGGTTCTTTCTTTGGCATTAGGTACTGCGACTGTTTCTCCACTTGAGATGGCTGAAGCTTACAGTGTTTTAGCTAATGAGGGGTGGTCAGTAGACCCTTATGTCATTGACAAAATTGTTGACCGAGATGGGAATGTCGTATATCAACACCAATCTGAAAAACCTGAACGAATGTTAGAGGAAAATCATGCGTTTGTGCTGACCCATATGCTTACAGGGATGTTTGATAACCGATTAAGCGATTATATGAGTGTAACAGGTGGGAATATCGCAGACCAGCTGACCCATCAATACGCAGGTAAGTCAGGTACAACACCCAATGACAGCTGGATGATTGGTTATAGTCCACAATATACGACCGCTATTTGGACTGGTTACGATGACAATAGAGAAATAGAAAAAATTCAAGATACACGTGTAGCTAAACAAGTTTGGGCTAAGTATATGGAGCAAATACATGAGGACCTACCACTTGAAACGTTTGAAGCGCCTTCCGGAGTCGTAGGTGTACAGGTTGATCCGATCACAGGAAAACTAGAGGGTCCTGCATGCGAAGGTGAAACTCGATTAATGTATTTTATTAAAGGGACTCAACCAAAAGAAGCGTGTAGTAGGTGATATAGTTATAAAAATAAAAGGGGCTGGCCACAAATGGCTAGCCCCTTTTATTTGTCCTAATAAACATGTGCGTAAAAACCCATGTTTAGTTTTATTTTACAAATGATTTTCTAATCTTACAATGTAAAAGATTAATGTTCACAATTCATTCATAATTATGCGAACGCTTGTTTCAATTCATCTGTTGAATTTTCCCAGTAAGTCTCATTGAAATCTTTAAGGAAATCTCCTAATAATTTCTTCGAATGATCATCCATTTGATCCACAACGACACGACCTTTAAGCGATTTGTCCATTCGGTTGACGTGTTCAGCTAAAATTTTAAACCCACGACGTGCCTCACGGTCTACTTCTAAATAACTTGCTGCCACACCGTGATAATAAGGTCCCTCTTCTTTGCGTTCGACCGTCACCCAAACAATCCAATAAGGTTTTCCATTTGGAACTTCTTCTTTTTCGGTTACAAATTTTATTCTTTTCTCCACTTCACTTCGAGCATGCATCGCACCCATATCCACCCATACACGGTCCTCATTTGGGTCAACAATTAATGGAGACATATTTTCTAAACTGATGGCTCCTCCACCGGTATAACCTGGGTGACCATCAATGGGATCATCTTTCATAATCGTAAATTGATTACTTTTCTTATTGTCTTTATCGTCAAACGACTTCATCGCGAAACCTCCCTCAATACTAGTCTAAATCTATTTTGCCATAAAGCGGCTTGATTATAAAGTAAAGGCGACTTCTCAAATTGATCGAAAATAACTCCAATTCAGTCTATTTCCTAAAGTGTTAAAAGGTGGAATACTATGCCGATATTATAGTTCGATACGATCTAAGAATAGTAGTTAGGAGTGATGATATGAAACGGGTGCTATTTATCGCACTTATAGTCATAACCATTATACTTACTGGGTGTAATGACGACAACAATCATACAGCAGATGATGGAATCAGTGCTGGTCTATTAGTTACCGAAAGTGGTTTAGGTGATGATTCATTTAGCGACTCTGCCTTTCATGGTTTAGAACAAGCACGAGATGAGTTAGGCATTACCTTCGATTACCGCGAACCTTTTGAAAGTGATTTTGTAGCCCAAATGGAGAATCTTATAGAACAAGACCATGATGTCATTATAGGTTTAAGCTATAATGCTTTGGCAGCCATGGACCAATTAGCGGAAAAATATCCTGAACAGCAATTCGTATTAATCGACGCGGTTTCTGAGAAGGACAATGTAACCTCGATTACGTTTAAAGAGGATGAAGGTAGTTACTTAATCGGGCTCATTGCGGGCATGAAAACAGAATCCGATGTTGTTGGATTTATTGGTGGAGAGCGCATTGAAGTTGTAGAGAAATTTGAAGAAGGATTTACAAAAGGTGTTAAAGAGGTCAATAGTGAAGCAGACGTATTAGTTGAGTATGCTGAAACCTTTGACGATGACGGATTAGGTGCTCAAATCACGCAAGATATGGTCGAACAAGGTGCCGATTACATTTTTCATGCGGCTGGCTTTACAGGAGTCGGAACACTGAAAGAAGCTGAAAAACAAGGAATCTATGCTTTTGGTGTAGATACGGATCAGTATTTTGTTGCAGAAGATGCAGTGGTGTCTTCGATGATGAAAAATGTGAACATTGCTTTGTACGATATCATGGAAAAGCTTGCAAATGGTGAAAAATTAGACGGAAGCCATATTGAATTAGGGATTGAAGAAGAAGGTGTCGGCCTAGCTCCAATTCGACTCATACAGCTGACAGAATCTGAGCAAAGTCGTATTGATGAGGTGGTGGAACAATGAGTATTAGTAAACGATTATACACGATGACACTAATCCCACTGTTATTAAGTCTAGTCTTAATTTCATATATTGTATTTCAGATGATTAGTCTTGAGAGTTCTTCAAACGAGGATGTCGAGTATTTACTTGAGGTAAAAGAGTTAAACAGTGAACTTATCACGGTTGAACAGACATTAGATACATATGGCTTCAACCCTTCAGAAGCATCTCGACAAAAGGCTTTAACACAAGTTGAAACGACAAATGAAACCATCAAAAACGTCGAATCAATGATTCGTACGGAAGAACAACAAAAGTGGTTCGATCAAGCTTTAAATAAGTTTAATAGCTGGGAGCAAACCACTAACAGCGCATTAGAAACGGAAGATTTAAACGAAGTCCAAAGGCAAGCTTCTAGAACGGCAGGTATGTTAAATGATATTTATATGCTTCAGCGAGAGGCACAAGCGTGGTACGATGGAAAGGTTGCCTCTCAAGAAAATGCAATTCAAAATCTGATTACGTTTGCCGTTATTGCAGCGATCGTTCTAGTGGCATTATCTATTCTAGCTACATCTCGACTGACGGCCCGTATTGCAAAACCAATGAGAGAGCTGTCAAACCAAGCAACTCAAGTAGCAGATGGGGATTTAACAACAAATATCAGTGCTCCTGAGGTTGCTAAAGACGAAATAGATCAATTAAAACAGGCATTTAAAATTATGATTGATAACTTAACTTCCACACTTCAATCGGTTCAAAAAATCGGAAGCAATGTCAATGAATTTAGTACAAAGTTGAACGATGAGATGGAAGGATTATCAGAGGCCTCCCAGCAAGTATCTAGTTCAACAGATGAGCTAGCAGAGGGAAGCCAATCCATTTCAAATGATATTCAAGATGTAGCGGAATTAATGGAGAAAATGAATACTAACTTTGAGAAGAATATGGCAGAAAGCCAAAATGCATCTGAAAAAAGTACACAGGCCCTCTCTTCTGTTAAAGATGGGCAATCAGCTATTCAAGATCAAAGAACTGTCATGGAACAACACAATCAATCGATTCAGAAGGTTGAGAAGTCAGTTAATCAATTTATACAATATACCGACGAAATTGAAAAAACCATTAATCTTGTAAATGATCTTTCAGAACAGACGAATCTATTAGCATTAAATGCTGCGATTGAAGCTGCTCGCGCTGGAGAACATGGGAAAGGATTTGCAGTTGTCGCAGATGAGGTAAGAAAACTAGCTGAGCAATCGACGAACGCGACGAGTGAAATTTCAAACATGGTCGATCAAATTAAATCAGGCGTCACAACGATTGAACAAGAAATGCATGAGACCGTACAATTAACTAACCAACAACATGAATCGCTTAATTCATCAGAAGAATCGTTTAAATACATTCATGAACATGTTAACACCATCTATGAACGTCTAAATGCACTAGTAGAAGAAATGAATATATCTAAAGATCAAAGCTCACAAGTCACATCGTCCATTCAGAACGTAAGCGCAATTACCGAAGAGACTGCTGCAGGCACTGAAGAAATTTCAGCGTCAGCAGAAGAACAACAGCACGCCTTTGATCAATTAAAACAAGAAGCCAAACAACTAGAAAACATGGTAAACGAGCTTAACAAACACTTAGCGCATTTTAAGATGAAGGAATAATATTACTGGGGCTGTCCCAAAAGTCATGAAAAATGACTGACGGGACCCCCTTTTTCATTTTGATAAACATTAATTGGTGAGTGCTTTTATTTGTTATCCAAAAAAGGTTTCCTTAAGAATAATCTTTAGTTTTTTGCTCAATTTCTTTAATTAATTCATCAATATGTGCTGAACTATAATCTAAGATTTTATCCTATATATGATTAGGGAACATTTCCTTTATATCTTCTATATAATAACTTCCATCCACATTCACATTAACATAATTATCCATTTTTTTATTTTAAACAACCGAAATTTGATATGCATAAATGGCTTATTTCCAACAAAAAATGACTACTAAATTAAGTTATAATTTAGTAGTCATTTAAAGTTACATTTTTAATGTTTTTGATAGGTTAAAGAAACCAACTATGTTCGTCCAGCCCCTCTTACCCTACTATTTTCATAATACTAAGCCCTAATAGAACCCATCCTACTAAAAACGCTACACCACCAATTGGTGTGATCATGGCAAATGTTTTGATGCCACTTAACGAATAGATATAAAGGCTTCCTGAGAAAAGTATAATCCCAATTAGAAATGTCCATCCAGCTGATACTAACATTGAGTGATCGAAACGTAATAACATCATACCAGCAACAAAAATTGCGATCGTATGGAACATTTGATATTGAACGGCCTTTTCCCAAGTGTTTAACATTTTTTCGCTAATTTTTCCTTCAAGTCCGTGTGCTCCAAATGCACCTAAAGCAACTGCGAGGAATCCATTTAATACTCCGATGAGTAATAGTGCTTTCATATTCTATCCCCTCTTTGTTAAAAGTCAAAGATCGAATCACCGTTTGCATCATCATCCTCTAAAAGGCGACCTTGATCAGAATCTTTCTTTCGAATACCCATCATTTTAGCTTCTGCATCTGTCATATCTACTTTCTTTGAAGATGAGATCACTGCCGTTTGAGGCTTCTCTCCTATATCTTCATAAGAATTGATGACAACATCAGCCAAAGACTTAACCACATGCATCTTAGCTAAAACTTGTTGATGATCAGTATTCTCATTAAGTTGTTCTAATTCTTTCTTCATCTGGCGGATAATCGCATGATAAGAAACGGTCATCAAAAAATCCTCCTAGATTTTACTCATAACTAGTATAACACGGACATAAGGTTTACGCAGTGTATCCAAATATGTTCGCAATCACAATGATAATCATAACGACTGGAACGATAATTTTAATACTAATGTACCAAATATTAAACATTAGTGGATTTTCAATTTCACTATTTTTCTGTGCCTGCTCACGGTTCAGGTACCAACCGACAAAGAGAGCCATTAATAGAGCTCCAAATGGTAAAACAAAGTTTGCGGTTAGGTAATCAATCATACCAAGAATATTCTGTCCACCTATTGTCACGCCACTCCAAATACCGAAACCTAATGAAGAAGCAATACCTAATACAAAAATAATAGACGTACATAGGTATGTTGCTGCTTTTCTAGACATTCCAATTGTACGCTTGAAAAATGCCACTGGCAATTCAAGTAACGAAATAGCCGACGATAATGCGGCCATGGTTAATAGAACAAAGAATATGATTCCGACAACATTTCCTAGCGGCATGCTAGCAAAAATACTCGGAAGGGTAATAAATACTAATGGTGGCCCTTCATTAACCTCTAAACCAAAGCTAAACACCGCAGGGAATATCATAATACCCGCGATAACTGCAAAAACGGTATCCATAACACCGACACCGATAGCTGCTCCAGGTAAACGATCCTTCGCTTTTAAATAACTAGCATAGGTCAACATTCCTGAAACCCCAATACTGAGTGAGAAGAAGGATTGCCCTAAAGCCGTTAAATAAAGCTTAGGATTAGATAACTGTGACCAGTCTGGTTGGAATAAAAAGGTGACCCCTTCTAATGCTCCATCTAAAGTTAAAACATAACCTGCCATAAAAATCATTAATACTGCCAGAACGGGCATTAAAAAGGCGTTCGCTTTTTCAATACCGCCTTTAACTCCTCGAATAACAATAAATAACGTTACTCCTAAGAATAATGCTTGCCATAATAAAGGTAAAATAGGATTGGAAATCCATTCATCAAAGACCATTCCATATCCACCATCTGGTTCAGACCAATAAGCACCTGTTAAATATTTATATAAATAAAATAAAGACCAACCTGCTACCACACTGTAAAAGCTTAAGATTAAAATACCACCTATTACTCCCATAAAGCCTGTCCAGTGCCATTTAGTATTAGGTGCTAAATTTTGAAAGGAGCCAACTGCATCCTTTTGTCCAGCCTTACCAATACTAAATTCATTTAATAACAACGGAATACCAATTAAAAATACAAACGCTAAATATACTATTAAAAATGTTGCTCCACCAAGCTCACCTGTAACATAAGGGAAACGCCAAATATTCCCTAACCCCACAGCTGACCCCATGGCAGCTAACATAAATCCTAGCCTTGTTTTCCATTGATCTTGATTTTGATTCAACTGTTTCACCTCGCTTAAGACAACTTTTATTAATATAGCATATGATAACGCTATCAACAAAGTAAAAATTTAGCACATTAAAGTTTTTAATCAAAAAAAGGTTTGATTAAAAAAACTCGCCGAGAATGGCGAGTCAAGGTTCTCTGTGATAAAAAACACTGCTATAAGTATAGCAGTGCCAAATTAAGATTTTTTTATGCGGTCTTCAACTTTATGCTTTTGCCAAACCCAAATCACAAAGTCTTTCTCTTTAGGACATAAATTTCTTCCTAATTTAGATTCGAAATTATTGACAAAACCATCATACTTCAGCATTCGACTAGCTCCTCCCCACATCTACAAAAATAGATACCCACCACTAATATATTTTAAAGCCAATAAAATATGACATATATGTATGTCACTGCTGAAGAATTACAACCATCTTCATTATAAACATAAAAAAATCATTTTGTGAAGTGTATTTTTTGAAAATTTAAATTTTTGTTAGGTTTTGATTATGATTCGGTTAAATTATACTCCAAAAAAACGTTTTCGCTGTTCATCTGCTGCCATAAAAATTTCAGCTGCTTTCTTATACTTTTTCATTTTATAAAGAGTATGACCTAATAATTGATAGTAATACCTTAGATCAAATGCCTGACCAGTAAGTCTAAAAAATGGAATGGCTCTTTTTGTTAAATACTCTACTAATTCTTTTTCTTTCTCTTCTATAATGAGTTTTAAAACTTTAAATTTAACAAGGTAATAGTTTAACTCATGCTCCTTCGCAATGGATTCACCTTTTTCTATTAAGTCAAAAGCTTTACGTTCTTCTCGCATTAAATAATAGGCATGAGCTAATAAATAACGAGAATGCATGAGTTCAGTCTGGTTCACATTAAGTTCAAGATTCTTATTTAAGAGTCTAATTGCTTCTTCGAAATTCCTTGATACAACATGAATCAAACTTAAATGAAAATATATTTTAACGGTTGAATTCGGGTCAAACTTTTGATCAATCAGCGAAACTAACCGATCTAATTGCTCTTTTGCTACGTTGTATTCATTTACAAATGTGTGATTGGAACTTAAAATAATCTCACACTCAATAATTCTAGAATAATAGAGTTTTTCTTGTAAAATTCTTAAAGCACGCCGAGCATATCCATTTGACGTTAATATATTTTCTAAATGACTATTTACAACTGCTAATAGAATGTATAATTCCGGGTCCTCATGATCTGGTATTAGTGACTTGGCTTGCAACAAATGACTTCTAGCGTCAATAAAAAACCCTTTATTGATTAAATAATCACCTATAAATTTATGAAAACTATAAGGATCAACTTCTTCAAAAATCTCATCATACTCTGCAACTAGTTCATGTAACTCATCTGCTTGTCGTAACTCTTTCATCATCAACAAATAGCCAAACTGGGCTAATATACACAAGAATTCTATATCATAGTGAAGTTCGTCACAATTGAGTTCGGATATTTTCTTATTTAATTTTTTAGCATTAGGTATATCATGTTCATGAATAGCTGTTAAAAATTGATGAACCATTTCTTCATGATTAGGTTCAATAGAATTGGTTAGTTTCATTTCCGGGATTTTTAATCGTTGGGCAATAGCAACTAGTATTTCATCATTGGCTTTTATTTGATTGTTTTCAATTTTACTTAACTGTGTAACCGAACAAATATTTTCTGCTAGCTGTTCTTGTGTTAAACGATTTTTATTTCGATGCCACTTAATCAATTTCCCATCTAATTTCATAACTATACCATCTTTCTATTTCTAAAATTAACCTGTTTGGCGTTAGCCCTCTTAAAAAGGATGAGAGCCGTGTCCCATCCTTCTTTTTAGCCTTTACACTATGGCCCAATCACCATTTTCGATAATAGGTTCTTTTTTGCCATCTTTCGTTACACCGTAGACTGTTAAATCTGCTGATCCAATCATGAAGTCTTCATGGACAAGACTTGTATTAATTCCTTTTTCTTTTAACTCTTCTTGTGACATTTTTTCCCCATCTCTAACATTTGTCGGATAAGCTTCCCCTAATGCCAAGTGACAAGAAGCATTTTCATCGTATAGAGTGTTATAAAAAATTAACTCTGACTGTGAAATTGGGGATGAATGTGGGACAAGCGCAATCTCCCCGATACGAGTTGCACCTTCATCCGTGTCTAATAAATGTTTTAATGTTTCTTCACCTGTTTCTGCTTTATAATCCACGACTTTACCATTCTCAAATGTTAGGGTAAAACCATCAATTAAATTACCATTATAATTTAATGGTTTAGTGTTAGTAACTGTACCGTTAATACCTTCACGGTGTGGTGCAGTATAAACTTCTTCTGTCGGCATATTAGGATTAAATTCGGCACCGTTTTCTGCCACAGCACCGCCACCGGCCCAAACATGATTTTCAGGAAGTTCTACCGTCATATTGGTCCCTTCTGATTGATATTCTAAGGAATGGTACTGCTTATCGTTCAAATAGTCACGAATTTTGTATAACGTTTCATTATGATCTTTCCAAGCTTGAATAGGATTTTCTTGATCGACTCTTACAATCGAGAAAATCTGCTCCCAAAGTGAGGTTACCGCTTCATCAAGACCTTTATCCGGAAAGATTTTCTTCGCCCATTTATCTGTTGGTACAGATACAATGGACCACTGGACTCGATCGTTCATAATATACGTTTTATATTCACTTAAAGCCTGGCTTTTCGCCTTCGTTGCTTTAGCAACGCGTTCTGCGTCAATGCCTTCTAATAAATCAGGATTAGGTGCATAAATCGTTAATAGCGCTCCACCTTTTTTAACATGGCTCAGCTGTTTCTCAACAAACCACTCTGGAACGTCCTCTAAAATATGTAAAGGTTCACGTTCATATCCCTTTCTAATTAACACTTCATCTGACCAGTTAACTGTAACACCTTCTGCTCCCGCATCATAAGCTACATCCACAACATAATGTACAAATTCACGTGCTTCAATTGGAGCATTGATAAATAATGCTTGTCCTTTTTGAATATTGACGCCTTTTTCTACCGCTAATTTTGCGTATTTAGTAAGCTGTTCTTTCGTCGGAACCATTTTGTCACTCCTCGATCACATTTTTCTTTTATTATTTCATATTTTGGAATTTAAAAAAAGTTTTTTAAATAAAACGATTAAAAATAGGTAACCTTCCTAAAAAAGGTTACCTATTATATTATGATACTTCAGATAGATCGATTTCATTCGCATCTTTGTCATTAAATCGTTCTTTATCTAAATTCCCTAATATTTTAGATGTGATCGTTCCTGACGTCATTGCACCGTTAACATTCAGGGCAGTGCGTCCCATATCTATTAACGGTTCAATAGATATTAATAACCCAGCTAAATAAACTGGTAAATCCATAGCTGATAGAACAATCAGAGCAGCAAATGTGGCGCCACCACCCACTCCTGCTACACCAAAAGAACTGATTCCAATAATGATGACTAACATGATTAAGAAACTAGGATCTAACGGGTTAATGCCAACAGTTGGCGCAATCATTACAGCAAGCATTGCGGGATAAATACCAGCACATCCATTTTGACCAATCGTCGCACCAAATGATGCCGACATATCTGCTACTCCATCCGGTACTCCAAGGTTATTCTTTTGTGTTTGAATGTTTAATGGAATCGTACCAGCACTAGAACGTGATGTGAAAGCAAATCCGAGTACAGGTAGAACTTTCTTAAGGTAAGTAACCGGATTTAAACCAGCAAAACTAATGAACAATAAGTGAATGACAAACATAATGATTAAGGCAACGTATGACGCTGCAACGAATTTGGATAGTTCAATAATTCCGCCTACATCTGTTCTCGCGACTGTATTAGCCATTAAACCTAAGATACCGTATGGAGTCAGGCGTAAAATTAATGTAACGATTCGCATAACAACACCATACACAGCATCGATCATCTTGGTAAACATTTCTGCTTGTTCTGGTTTCTTACGTCTTAATCCCAATACTGCTATACCAATAAAGGCTGAGAAAATAACAACAGCAATTGTCGATGTTGCTCGATCACCAGTCATATCTTGGAATGGATTACTTGGAATAAATTCTAATATACGTTGAGGCGTTGACATATCTTTTACATCACCTAAACGCTCTTCTAGAAACGCTCCACGTTCTTCTTCAGATTGACCAGCTTCAATTTGATCAGCATTTAAATCAAAGGCAACAGAAGTACCAACACCTATCACTGCTGCAATCATCGCTGTCCCTACAAGTATACCAATGATCCAACCGGACATTTTGCCAAGCTGTGATGTTTTCTCTAAATTTGTAATGGCTTTAATAATCGACACCATAACTAACGGAATAACAATCATCATGAGTAATCGTATATATCCAGAACCAACCAGCGAATACCAGTCGGTTGTACTTGATACAACACTACTGTCACTTCCGTAGGCAACCTGTAAAAAGATCCCTAATAGAACACCAAAGCCTAGTCCAGTAAAAACACGCTTACTAAACGATACATGCTTCTTTTGTAATTGATATAGAACTGTAATTAAAACCAGCATGATCGCAATATTGACTATAGTTAACATTTTAACTCCTCCCTCTTTTACATATATATTATATAATTCCTATAAGTTTACTAGACATTAATACATTAAAGTCATTTTTTCTTAAAGTCAAATAGATCGCTTAATTTTTAGAACAAAATAAAAAACCAGCCCAAAGACTGGTTCTCTGAATATTAATGTTCAATCCAATTATAAATTCGTGCGGCTACACCTTTCATAAACTCATCATCTAACGCCTCTTGATAAATTGATTCAAATGAACGTTGACGATCCTGAATTTGTCTCAGACACTCTGTTGCTTGTTGAGTCAGCATTTTATAATTATTTTTCAGTTCTATAATTTTTTCAGCATGTTCATCATCAGGTGACCCTTCTACAAATAACTCATACACATCAAATATTTCATCATTAGATCTTTGTGGTTCATGTTCGTGGGGAGACGTAGCGTCAAAAACTGCAATACCTAATTCTCTAAATATGGCCATATCAAGGCTTTCTGGATTAAAGCCACAATGGTACACTTCGACGTCAATGCCTCGATCAATGGATTCATCCACTAATTTTTTCAACATCGTTGATTTACCTGTTCCTGACCTTCCTTTAATGAAAATTCTCTTTTCGACATCTGATGTTAAATCTAACACAAAATCCATTGGACCCTCTGGTGTCGCTGCACCTAAATAACGATGATCTACTGAAGATTCTTTATTAAGCTTTGTCGCTCTAAATATAGATTGTTTTAATTTTTCCGTTTCCGAATTTGCTTTATCGAAATTTAAATGTTGAATATAGATCTTTTCGACTTCCTCATGAGCATCATGCGCTTTTTTGAAGTTTTCAAAAGCTTGTTGGTAAAGATCTTGAATGTCTTTTCTAGATTGTGTTAATCGATCTTGATTCTTCTTTAAATATTCATAATCAAACCCCTCACCTATATAGATGACATTCTCAAAGAGCTTAGGAAAGCTTAGACGTTTTACATTCGCCTTCGAACGATCTATCACCGCAAGACGTTTATCTGGTATAACAATTGCTTCTAACATAGTTGGTTCAATATGGTTATAGACACACCCTACTTCACCTTGTTTCTCATATTCATTTGCTATTTTTTCTAATGTTAGGTGAACAATCGATGTGAATCCACCTTCAACGTACATAACTCGATCGAGATTATTGATTAGCTCATCATAGAAGCGGTAATACCCTTTTGCTGTCGTTCCACCGAGAAAATACTTTCTTATCATAAATGGCCCCCCGTAGCATTAGTCGTTGTATTATTATATGAGGGGTACGACATAAAAAGAACTAACCCAAAAGGTTAGCTCTTTTTTCTACTTATTCTTTGATCTGTTCGATTTCCTCCTCATCAATTTCTTGTTTTCCAGAAGAGAACCATCCAATAACAGCGATCGTGACTAGTACGATATAGAACGCTAATTTCCACCAAGTCGAATGAGCAAAATCATATGGTATTAAGCCGATATCTTCATGCGATAAGGTAATAACTGCCAATTTAATCCCTACCCAACCAACGATGAGAAAGGCTGCTGTTTCCAATCCAGGTCGTTTCTTCAATAACTTAACAAAGTATGTTGCCGCAAACCTCATAATAATAACCCCGATTAAACCACCCATTAAAACGACTAAGAATTTACCACCATCCATGCCACCAATTTGAGGTAATGGGGTTGATGGTAACGCCATTGCTAAAGCGACGGCTGCTAAAATAGAGTCGACAGCAAAAGCAATATCCGCGAATTCCACTTTTGCAACGGTCATCCAAAAACCTGTACCTTTAGTATCCTTCTTGGCGTCCGCTTCTTCAGGGGTATCCTTTTCCCTCTTTTTAAGCCGTTTCTTAATCAAATGATTAATCGCAATGTATAATAAGTACGCTGAACCTAAAGCCTGAACCTGCCATACATCAACTAAGAACGAAATGATAAATAAAGACCCGACACGTAATACAAATGCTCCAAATAAACCATAAAATAACGCTTTTTTACGTTCTTTTTCTGGCAGGTGTTTGACCATAATAGCTAATACTAGTGCGTTATCTGCTGCTAAAACTCCTTCTAAAGCTATTAATACGAGTAGTACCCATCCATATTCAAGTAATAATCCTGCATCCATTTCACAATCGCTCCCTTACCTTTGTAGTTTGAATACAAACATAGGCTTTTTATACGGAAAATTTTATTTGTTAGCTACACTAGATGTTTTAATATGTTTACCCAAAATAAAAAAGCCTTTACCGCGAAATTGCGATCAAGGCTTATAAAATATAAAAAACCTTTACGCAATCACCGTTCGCGTAAAGGTCTCGCTTACAACATTTATAACGTTGCCGTTACAGCCGGAGAATTTCCCTCGTCATGACGACTATAACGTATTAAGCTACTCCCCTTTGGAGAAGTATATGTTTGTATTATTAATTATAAGTTGATCATCCTTAAGTGTCAATCCTTTAAAAATAAATAGGCCAGGTTGTGAAAACCTGGCCACATTATTATTCACCTGTAATTTCAGCAATTTCTTCTTTTAACTTGTCATATAAGTCTGGATCGATTCCTTCTACTTCATTTCGGTAGAATTCGTGAACAGGTTCAGCTGCTTCTTTAAACTCAGCAATCTGCTCATCTGTTAGACGGATAATTTCAGTGTCTTCTTCAATTGCTTGAAGACCTGCTTCGTTTTGTTGCTTCTGCTCATCGAATACCCATTCTTGCATTTCTGCGACTGTTTCATCAATTAAATCTTTTTCGGCATCTGAAAGGCCATTATACCAATCCGTATTAACAGTCGTCATGGCAATATAGTTATTATGGTTCGAAATGGTAACCGTATCTTGTACTTCGTGGAAACTTGCTGATTCAATAAAGAATAGTGGGTTTTCCTGTGCGTCAACTGTTTCACGGTCTAAAGCTGTGTATAGCTCACCCCAGCTTAACGACTGTACAGTTGCACCATACGCGTCATAAGTCTCACGCATTAGTGGCGACTCTTGAACACGCATGTTTAGACCTTCCCAATCAGAAGGTGACTCAATACCTACATTACTAGTCCAAGCCATGGATCCTTCCGTCCAGAAAGATAAAGGTGAAATATTATGCTCTTCATATTTTGCTCTTAAATCTGTATTTAAAGCTTCACTATTTGTTAATACTTCCTGAGTTAATTCAGGGTCTGCCGGGAAGAAATAGTGTAGAGAGAAAATTTGTCCATCAGGCACCTGTCCTCCTGTGAAACCCGGTGACATAACGGCCATTTCAACACCGCCTTGTTGTAAAAGCTGTGCTTGGTTAACCTCACTACCTAATGCCCCATATTCTAAAGGCTCAACAGTGATTGCTCCATCTGTTTTTTCTTCAATACGGCTAGCAAATTCTGCCGCATATTCGTACTGAACTTCACCTTGAAGCTCCTCAGTTACGATTTGCCATTCTTGTTCTTCAAATTCACCATCGCCAGAGCCTTCGCTTGACTCACCTTCAGACTCTTCGTTTGATTCTTCTCCACCGTTAGCTTCTTCTCCACCGTTAGCTTCTTCGCCACCAGTACTTTCTTCACTATCTCCACCACCACAAGCGGCTAAGAATAAGCCTAGTGAAAGGATTGCAATTAACATTACTAAAAGCTTCTTGTTAAAAATAACCATTACCCCCTAATAATTTTGTAATAATTTTATTTAAAGTGCTTTTGAAACACACTTTATAACTTTAATCAATTAGAACTAATGATAGTTCTGGGAAGAGAATTAACAATGCTCCAATCGCTAATAACATAATGATGTATGGCGGTGTACTCTTAATAACTTCCCAATAAGGTTTTTTAAACACCGCACTGGCTGTAAAGATATCCACGCCAAAAGGTGGTGTGGCTGACCCTAATGCTGCCTGGAACGTAACAATGATTCCTAAATGTATCAAGTTAACGTCTGCTGCTGTAGCTGCCGGCACAAAGATTGGAGTTAAGATTAGTATAACCACAATCGGGTCAACAAACATACACCCAATAAAGAAGAATATACTTACGATAATTAATACATATAAAGCACTTGGATCAGATCCTAATACAGCTTCAGTAATCTGCTGTGGAATTTGAGCATAACCTAACACCCAAGTAAATAACTGTCCACCAGCAACTAGAATAAATACAGCTGATGTGACTAAGCCTGTTGATAATGCAATACTAGGAATTTTCTTAAACGGAATTGTTCTATAAATTAACACCTCTAAAATTAATGCATAAAGCACTGATATCCCTGATGCTTCAACAGGTGTAAACCAACCTTTATAAATCCCACCAACAATTAGTATGGGAAAACCTAATGGTAATAATGCTTTTCTAAAGTATTTAAATCTTTCGGACCAATTGGCTTTCGGAGCCAATGGAATGTCTTTTACTTTTGCATAAACGATACTATATGTAGCAAATGCTAAAAAGACGATAATACCTGGAATAATCCCTGCAATAAATAAATCACCAACAGATACTCCAGATCCAGCTGCTAATGCGTAAATAATCATCCCAATACTAGGTGGGATCAACAAAGCAACATCACTCGAGTTAATAATTAAAGCCATGGCACTCGAGTCCTTATAACCAACTTTTAATAAACGTTCTCTCATCGGTCGACCAACTGCAACAACCGTTGCTTGCGTTGACCCAGAAATGGCACCAAACATTGTACAAGAAGCTGCTGTTGTGACGGCGTAACCACCACGAATATGACCAACGAAAGCACCGACGAAATCAAGTAAACGTTCAGACGTTTTACCAGCCGTCATTATGTCTGCCGCAAAAATAAATAGCGGTACACATAATAGCACTGGAGATTCAATGCCGGTTAATAATTGCCCCATCAGTAAGTCCATTGTTACTGTTGAATTATAAACTAACATGACGATTAATGGCCCTAAAATTAAAGGGATCATCATCGGGAAGTTCAACAGTAAGAATATGGCCATAATGGTAATTAAAGTAGTTAACATACTATTGTCCTCTCCACTTTTTCTTTGTTATATAGAAGAAATATCTTCTAATTTAACGTCCTTATCTTTGTCATCGTTATAATCGACCGCATCCGTACCTAAATAAACCTTATCTGACGCTTTCTTCGTAAAGTTTACAAAGGTATTACGTAAAAACTGAATTCCTGCCACGAGAAATCCAATTGGTAGAAAAACAGCCATTAAATACCTTGGTAATTGTAATGAAGTCGTAATAGCTCCAGTGTTATATTCAAACATTACGTATTGATATGTATAATAAGCCATTACAAACATGATGATGGCTGTTACAAAATTAATGATAATCATCATAACTTTTCGTACTTTAAACGGCGCAAAGTCATAAAATGCTGACATACTAATATGACGACCTTTTCGCGCAGCATAGCCAATTCCCATAAAAGTAGCAATCACAATCGCAAATTTACTTACTTCATATGCAAAGTAAAACGCTCCAGAATTAAATACTTCACGAGCAATAACATTCCCCACAATCATAATTGCAATTAAAATAATGGAAAAACTTAAGATAAATTCTTCCAACTTCATAAAAGCCCGATCGACTTTTTGAAAGATTACTTTTACTATATTCACTTTTGTCCTCCCCTCCAGGTCAGGTACACATCTATCCATCATTTTTTGAAAATTCCATGACTTGTCTATTTAATGATATCTAAAAAAACAACTATCACACAA
Organism: Piscibacillus halophilus; assembly: GCF_900110685.1. Lineage (GTDB taxonomy): Bacteria > Bacillota > Bacilli > Bacillales > Alkalibacillaceae > Piscibacillus > Piscibacillus halophilus. The sequence continues at coordinate 41,420 of NZ_FOES01000008.1, read as the reverse complement.
ACTCGGTATAATCGGATATAATAGAATTATCTTTTCTATAAACTTATGTCTTGAACTATAAAATTATTATCCTCTATTTACTTCTTATATCCTTCGTAATAGTTACAAATCCTCACAATATGTCGGAAAAGTTCATAAAACCCCCAAAATATAACATCAATTATTATATTATGAAAATTTCTTCGCATAACCTCTACTTCTATATACCCTTTACCAAATCCTGCAAAACATATTTTCGTAATAATGAGAATTTAGTCTTCATGAAAAAAGCCTCATAAATCATTAATCCATTTCGTCCAGAATACCAAAAAAACCTAGCCGTTAATAAACGGCTAGGTCATTATTAATTTTGGACAGGTTTTTGCAAAGATACAACAGTGTCGCCTGCTTCAGGACGAATTTCGCTTTTCGGAGTAAAGAAGTCAATATTACCTGACTTCCTTAGAATAAAGAGCAATACGCTTTCTGAATCAAGATCTTTCAAGAATTGATTGTACGTATATTTCTGTGTAATCGTCGTTTTCTTGAACAAGAATCCTTTATTGATTTTTTCATTTAAGGCACTCCAGTTAGCTCCTTCTTCAAATAATAAGCGTCCACTGATGTGCTTGCTAACGTCTTCCAAATGATCCCCTTGATTCACTTGTAAAGGCAACTGGAATAAATGTTCGCGGCCAAATGCCGGCATAAAAGTTGAGCTCACAAGTGTGTTGTATGAATCATACTCCGTCAGACCAATCATATATTCATAAGGAGTTAGATCGATCTGATAGTCTGTCTGCTCAGATAGGATTTCACCATGTTCATAAGGAACACCTAGTCTTCTCGCGTGAGAGAGACGGCTCCAAGAGGAATCACTAATTAACACTGGAATATTTAAATCTTCTAATACTTTCGCTAAGTTAACAGAGAATTTACTCGAGCCCACAATGAGTACTCCTGGCTTACTTTCTGTTGATAAGCCCAATCGACGGGCCACCCAACCTAATGAGAATCCGTGAGCAACAACCGTCGCAAACACTAGGCCAAATGTTAAGGATGTTAAGATCTCTGCATCATCAAATCCAGCTTCAAGTAATACTCCCGCAAAATAACCTGAAACGGTTAATGCCACAATTCCGCGAGGTGCAATCCAACCAACAAGTAATTTTTCTTTAAATTGTAAATCAGTATTAATCGTTGATAAGAATATACTTAATGGACGAGTCACAAATAGCATAATTAAAATGAATAAAATAATATGCCAGTCAAAAATCGACAATAACGTTTCTCGATTTAACGATGCAGTTAACATAATAAAGATAACCGATATAAGTAATATGGATATGTTTTCCTTAAAGTGACGCATATCCCCAATAGACGAAATATGCATATTGGCGATTGTCATCCCCATGACTGTCACAGCCAATAATCCTGTCTCATGCATAACGGTGTCACTTAACGCAAACGCCATGACAACGCTGGCAAGAACAACTGGTGACTTTAGAAATTCAGGTACATAACCGTTTTCGAACATCCAACCGATTCCATAACCAAAGAACGCACCAATTGCAGCCCCGAGTAATGAACCGGCCAAGAAGGCTAGAATCGTAGCAAATGTTACAGTATCCATCGTGACAAACTTTACAAACTCAAAAGCGAAAACAGCGACTAAAGCACCAAATGGGTCGACAATAATCCCTTCCCATTTTAAGATCGCAGCTGGCCTGGGCTTTAGTTTTGCTTGTCGTAATAATGGTAAAATAACAGTTGGTCCCGTAACGATGAAAATACCACCGATAACAAAAGCGACCGCCCAGGATAAATCAGCAATATAGTGTGCAGCTAATGAACCTATAATCCACGCTAGGAAAGCCCCTAGCGTTGTAATACGAAATATTGGTTTTCCGAGTCCTTTAATTTCACGGAAATCTAAATTTAGACTTCCTTCGAATAATATAATCCCTACCGCAATTGAAATTAGAGGGCTGTACATACTACCTAAATCTTCTTGCGGGCTTATAATACCTAGGATTGGACCTGCTAACAAACCCATCACTGACATCACAACGATAGCCGGCATACGAAAACGCCACGCAATCCATTGAGAGGAAACTCCGAGAGCACCAATTAACATTAATATAAATAATAAACTATCCATTGCTATACCTCTCTCACTCTATATTCATGTATGATTCATGTATTCTATTGTGATATATTGGTACCTAAAGACTATAGAGTCATTCTATTTTATTTTCACGCTTGAATTATATATATATTTAGGGGGCGAGTCAATGATAGAAATCGCATCATTAATTTTATTAATTATTATTCTTTCTTTTTTATTGGTTCCTAGCGTTTTCATGATTTACAGTTATTTTGTAGACCGCAATCAAAAACGCCATTCTGTATTAAAAAACTATCCATTAATAGGTAGGGTGCGCTACTTTTTCGAAAGTATTGGACCTGAATTACGACAGTACCTTTTTACTGGGGATAATGACGGGAAACCTTTTTCTAGAAAAGATTATCAAAATATTGTCTTACCGGCAAAATACAAAAAACGCATGGTCGGATTTGGATCGCAGCGAGATTTTGATCAACCAGGTTATTACATAAAAAATACGATGTTTCCCAAGTTAACAGAAGAATTAGCGATTGATCAAAAAGAAAAAATTCAAACTTACGCTTACTATATTGAAAAAGAACATCTTTTCTCGCGCAGAGAATATCGTATTCAAAAAGAAAGCGGACCTTACTTTTTAGATGACCAATACGCCGTTACCATAGGCGAGCAATGTACACATCCCTTCGTCGCAAAAGGACTGATCGGAATGTCCGGGATGAGCTATGGGGCTTTGGGAGACAGAGCCATTACAGCTTTATCCCTTGGACTCGGTCGAGCAGGCGGCACATGGATGAATACAGGCGAAGGAGGAGTATCCGAATATCATTTAAAAGGAAACGTCGACTTAATCATGCAAATCGGACCAGGTCTATTCGGAGTTCGAACTCAAGAGGGAGAAATGTCCTGGGAAGAACTAAAGAAGAAGTCAGAGATCAAACAAATTAAAGCCTTCGAATTAAAGCTTGCACAAGGAGCCAAAACTCGTGGAGGACATGTTGAAGCCGAGAAAGTAACTGAAGAAATCGCTGAGATTCGAAACATTAAACCTTATCAAACAGTCGACAGTCCTAATCGATTCAAAGAGTTTAATAACGTTTATGAAATGTTGGATTTTATAGATCGAATACGAGACGTCACAGGAAAACCAGTAGGAATTAAAATAGTCGTTGGACAACAAAGCGACATTGACAATTTAGCTAAAATAATGAAGGAAACTGGCCAATCTCCAGACTTCATTTCGGTTGATGGTAGTGAAGGCGGCACTGGAGCAACTTACCAAGAGCTTGCCGATAGTGTCGGTCTACCTATCAAGTCAGCTATCCCAATTTTACACCAAGCGCTAGTAGATCAAGATGTACGGGACCGTGTTAAAATCATTGCCTCAGGTAAATTGTTTACACCTGATCGGATCGCTATTGCCTTAGCTCTAGGTGCAGACTTAGTACAAGTGGCTAGAGCCTTCATGGTGACAGTTGGTTGTATTATGGCACAAGTTTGTCACACTAACCACTGCCCAGTTGGTGTTGCAACCACAGATAAAAAATTACAGCAAGCTCTAGATATCGAAGAGAAGTCATATCGTGTGACCAATTATGTCATTTCGATTCGAGAAGGATTATTTAATATTGCTGCCGCTGCTGGCCTCGAATCACCTACCGAATTAAAAGATGAACATGTTTCTTATAAAGATCTTTATGATGTCATTTATGAAAATCACTTAATGACTAATAAACAATAAAATGATTCCAGTTTAAGGCGCCCAATTTTCGGGCGTTTTTTTATTTATGTTAACTTTCCTTACATAAATTAAAAATAACGGTTGATTTTTCTGAATAATATGCGTATTATAAATATTAATAACATAAGATGTTAAGAAAGTTAACAAAATATATAGGGGTGATTATTTATGAAAAAGATTGAAGCGATTATTCGCCCAGAGATGTTTCAAGAACTTAGGGAAACACTTGATCAAAAAGGTGTGAAAGGAATGACGATTTCTGAAGTTGCTGGATGTGGCCAACAAAAAGGTCAAGAAGGCATGTTTAGAGGTACAAAATATGAAGTAAAGCTTTATCCAAAAGTTAAAGTAGAGCTAGTCGTAGATGACCATGAAGTCAATGGGCTGGTTAATACCATTTTAGACACTTGCTCAACAGGTCAGGTCGGTGATGGGAAAATTTTTGTCTCTCCAGTCGAGAATGTATATCGAATTCGAACTGGTGAACTTGGAAAAGAAGCATTAATTTAGGGGGAGTAAATAATGATTAAAAGAGTATTAACGATCATGATTGGATTATTCTTTATTCCAACCGTATCGTTTGCCGCAACGTCACAAGAAGTGGCACCACTAATTGATTCGATTGATATGGTTTGGATGATGCTAGGGGCTTTCCTCGTGTTCTTCATGCACGCAGGTTTCGCCATGGTCGAAACAGGTTTTACACGTTCTAAAAACGCATTAAACATTTTGATGAAAAACATGATGACAATTGCAATCGCATCAGTTCTTTACTTTTTAATTGGGTTTGGCCTTATGTTCGGTAACACTTTAGGGGGATTCGTTGGAACATCAGGTTTCTTTTTACAAGGTCAAGTCGACCAAATCGGATTTTTTGTATTCCAGGCCATGTTCGCCGCTACATGTGCCACCATTATTTCAGGGGCTGTCGCTGAACGAATCAAACTAAGCTCATACTTGTTACTAACGATATTTATGACAGGACTTATTTATCCAATTGTTGGTCACTGGATCTGGGGGGACGGTTGGCTGGCAAGTTTAGGATTTGTTGATTTTGCCGGGTCATCAGTCGTTCACTTGACTGGAGCTGTTGGGGGATTAATAACGGTATTAGTATTAGGACCACGGATTGGTAAATACGGCAAAAACAATAAAGTGAATGTCATTCCAGGACACAACATACCAATTGGCGCATTAGGTGTCTTCATATTATGGTTTGGATGGTTTGGGTTTAACGGGGGGAGCACGCTAGCAGCAGACCCGACATTAATTCCATCCGTAATCGCGACCACTTTATTGGCTGCTTCAGCTGGAATCGTGGCATCAGGCCTTTATTCTTATGTTAAGTTTAAACGTATTGATGCTACGTTAACATTAAACGGTGCTTTAGCCGGCCTGGTTGGTATCACAGCCGGTACAGCTGATGTCACACCATTTGGCGCCATCATCATCGGTTTAATTGCAGGAGTTATCTTAGTCGAAGCCGTTCAGTTGTTAGATCGCGTGCTAAAAATTGATGACCCTGTTGGCGCGATTACAGTTCACGGTATTTGTGGTATTTGGGGGACCATCGCCGTTGGATTATTCGCTGTTGAAGGCGGGCTTTTCTATACAGGAAGTGTTGAGCTTTTAGGTATTCAAGCTTTGGGTGTCTTAAGCGTCGTTCTCTGGACATCTTTAGCAACAGGCCTTGCGTTATTCATTGTCACTCGTGCAGGTTCAATCAGAGTATCTCGCGAAGACGAAATTGCTGGACTCGACTTTTCAGAGCACGGATCATCTGCATATGAATCAACTAACAGTATCTATAATGAAAACTTAGACATACGAGGTGAATTCGGAGTCGGCTTACTTAAACGTCTAGATAGTTTAGATCAAAAAGCACCCGATTCCAGGGAACAGCCGCTGTAATTAAGATTAGTAACACAGACTTTTGTGGTCTGTGTTACTTTTTTTATAAATGTATTTATTATTTCTATGGGTGCTTATTTGAATTCTATAAGAGTATTTCTAGAATCTATAGGTGGGTTTTTAAAATCTATAAGCGCATTTCTTAAATCTATAGGGGCTTTTCTAAATTCTATGGGTGTATTTTTCAATCATATAAGTATTCAAAGTCATGTTTTAGGAATCTATGGACATGTTTTTCTATTTTATCGGCATGTTTTCGAATTCTATCGACACGTTTGCAAATTCTATCGGCATGTTTTCCGACTCTATAGGCACGTTTTCAATTTCTATGGTCATGTTTTCCGATTCTATCGACACGTTTTCAATTTCTATGGTCATGTTTTCCGATTCTATCGACACGTTTTCAATTTCTATAGACACGTTTTACTTAATCACACAAAATCCTCTTAGCCATATCCAAGGCTAAGGGGATTTTTCTTCATTACGATGGGTTTTTCATGTAATGTTCTTCATATTGTTCGCGTCGACGTTTTGCTGCTTCACTTACCTGCTCATCCGCGTGGTAAGATGAACGAACTAATGGGCCAGCTTGACAATGTTTAAAGCCTTTTTGGAAGGCGATTTTACGTAATTCTGCAAATTCTTGTGGCTCATAATAACGAACGACATTTAAGTGATTACGAGTTGGTTGTAAATATTGACCAATCGTAAGAATATCAACGTCATGTGCTAATAAGTCATCCATTGCTTCGATGATTTCTTCTTTTGTTTCACCTAAACCTACCATGATACTTGATTTTGTCGGTACGTCAGGAGCTACTTCTTTAACACGTTTTAATAACGTTAATGAACGATCGTACGTTGCCTTAGAACGAACAGTCGGTGTTAATCGACGAACCGTTTCAATATTGTGATTGAAAATATCTGGCTTCGCGTCCATTAATGTGCGTAAGCTATCATAGTCACCTTTCATATCAGAAGGTAGAACTTCAACCGTCGTACCGGGATTACGTTCGCGGACAGCTTTTACAGTCTCTGCGAAAACACCCGCACCGCCATCTTTTAAGTCATCACGTGCAACAGCTGTGATGACTGCATGGCGAAGCCCCATAATTTCAACTGACTCCGCTACACGCTCCGGCTCTTGCCAATCAATTTCAGTTGGAAGACCTGTTTGAACCGCACAGAAACGGCAACCACGCGTACATACTTTACCTAAAATCATAAATGTAGCCGTTTTACGAACTGCCCAACACTCGTGAATATTCGGGCAACGCGCTTCCTCACATACAGTATGTAAGTTTTTCTCACGCATCATTTTCTTTAGACCAGTGTAGTTCTTGTTCGTGTTTAACTTAATTTTTAACCATTCTGGCTTTCTAACGTATTCATTCTTGTTCGTCATCCATGCCACCCCTTCGAATTTTATTTACTTGACTCCCTTTTTACTAAGTGAAAAATTCCACTCATCTGACTCGTATTTCTCTTTTGCTAACATCTTAACTTCCTGCTTTTGCTCATCTGTTAACTCAAAAGGGACTAACTCTATATCTAAACCTTTTTCAAAACCTTGATAAAAGGCGTCCTCAACTTCTTCTAGCGACAACTCACGACCTAAATATTCTTCCATCGAGGTTGCTTTTTCCTTAAACTTTTCCTTTGAACGATCTCTAACCTTCTCATTAGGAAATGCAAACAAGTCAAACAACACATCATCATCCATACTAATTGGCACAGACCCGTGCTGTAAGATGACACCTTGCTTACGAGTTTGAGCACTACCTGCCGCTTTCTTTCCGCCAATCACTAGTTCATACCACGAAGGTTCATCAAAACAAACTGCTGAACCTGTTTGTTGCAGTTTCCCTTCAGGCACCGCCATATCGGCATCAATGCCTAAATTACGATAACCTTCTAACAGCCCTTTCGTAATAACACGATAAGCTTCCGTGACTGTTTTCGGCATTTCTGGATGATCTTCAGAAACGACAACACTATATGTTAATTCGTGATCATGTAGTACTGCACGACCACCAGTTAGGCGTCGAACGAAATCAAACCCGTGATGTTTAATATTCTCCGTATGTATCTTTCCTTCAACCTTCTGAAAATATCCAACCGACATCGCTGCTGGCGTCCAAGTATAAAAACGCAGCACAGGTGGAATTTTCCCTTCGCTATGCCACCTTAATAAACACTCATCAAACGCCATATTATAAGCGGCATCATTCGTTCCTGTATTAATAAAATACCACTGCTCTTTTGTCATGTTGTAACACTCACTTTGGACAGAAAATTTTTCTAACACTAACATCTTAACAAGTCTACTCAAAAAAATAAAACGAATTAGACCGAATTTCAAGAATTGACCTAACTTTTTTCTGTGAAATTGTGCTATATTATTGATAAGATTATAATTAATACTGTAAACGTTAAGGAGTTTTCATAAATGATCGGTGAGCGCGTCAAAAAATATAGGCAGGAAAAAGGTATGTCATTAACAGAGTTAGCTGAACGAGCAGGAGTTGCTAAATCGTATTTAAGCGCCCTTGAACGAAATATACAACAAAACCCATCCGTCCAATTTTTAGAAAAAGTTGCCAATGAATTAAATATTACGATTGACCACTTAATCAAAGATACTGTTGAAGAAGGAGAATCTGGACTTGATTCAGAGTGGGAGAATTTAGTCAAAGAAGCGATGAGTTCAGGCATATCAAAAGAAGAATTCAAAAACTTCCTTGAATTTAATAAATGGAAAATGAAAAAAGAAGATGATTAAAATCGCCTAATTTGGCGATTTTTTTATGTACAAAAAGATGCCCCGTTATGAGGCATCATCATCAATTTTTTTTGCGTGAACAATGATGCGGTGGGTAGGATCATACATTGGTTCACACGTTATTAAAGTTATAATAGATTCTTCAGCCATTGGCTCTAACACAGAAACATCATCAGGGGTGACAATTTTAGTATCAAAGACTTCATACAGCCACTCACCGTCTAATGTTTCAATGATGATCTCATCGCCTTTAGATATTTCATCTAAACGATTAAACAAGCGTCCTTCTGTATAACTTCTGTGGCCTGCAATACCTGTATTTCCAACATTGCCTAGAGGATCGGTTCCATCCATGATCCCCACACCTATGTCCAAGTTTTCCTCCGAAGCCCCTTGTAACATCGGAACAGTTAGATCAATTTTTTCAATATGCAATAAACCAATTACACGAGAATCTAGAGAGCTATTTTGAGTCTCACTTACATCATGGTCATCGTCCTCCAATTCGATTTCTGAGCGTTCTTGGTTTTGATTAAAAACCTGATTTAAGTTTTGAAACTCTCGAACTAGCTCATCTTCTTTTGATGCATAGAGTTGATTTTGAACATGTGGAAATGCGATTATTCCTATACCCATTATAATGAAAAGAACCGCAACCAGTTTTTTCACTTATGATCACGTGCCAACCTACGAGTAATTAGATATAGAGTCACTCCACTTAATAAGAAGATTCCCCCAATAATATAAAATAAGTAGGGTATTTGTTCACCGGTTTGAGGAAGGGCGCTGTTTCCTTTCACTTGTTCACCGTCAGTTGAATCTTTGTCTCCTCCTGAATCTCCCACTCCACTAGCAAGATCATCTTGTTCACGGTCTTGTTCATCTGGTTTTTCAATGTCTTCAGGTACATCTATTGGTTCTTCACGTGCATTCACCCTAATAACAAAATTTGTCTTTAAACCTTGATATTCATTCCCAGACTCTGGAGGAAATTCGGCAATTAACATCAACTCATCTTTTTCACCTATTGCTAATTCGCGGTACTCCAAACCCTTATAATCTCCTAATTTTCCATTATATAAAACGTCACCACTTGAATCTTTAATAGTCAGATTCATATGATTATATAACTTTTCAGACCCATTAATCATCCGACTATCAATATAATAAACTATGTCTAAATCTCCATCGTTTTCAACTGTAAATTCTCTTTCAAACCAATCTCCTGGCTTGATATTGTTAACGTCGAATATAACTTGATCAGGAGTAGTTGAAATTGATAAATTATCACTATCTGCAAAAACTTTATCATGATATTGAATACTAGAAATCATCATAACCATGATTACCAAAGCTTTTGAGATTAAAAAGATATGTCTCAAGTGCTTTTTCATCATTTCACCTTCTTTTCACACCCCTACTGGGAGCTTTTAAAATATTTATACTGGGTCTTCTTTTACCTTCTCAGTTTTGTTACTTTTTTCTTTACGATTTTCTAATTGACTCAAACCTTGCCATATGGAATAACCTGCATAACCCAATAAAAGTAACCCAGGTAAGATTAACAACAGCGCCCCACCCTCTTTAGATTGAGCAAAACTCGCTATATATCCTACATATGGAATCGTAAAACCTTTATATTCAGCTACCACATTATCTGATAAAACTAAGTTACGATCAGGGGCATCGTTGTTGTCCCCTTTAGTTCTATACATTACGTTCTCACCACTATGAACAACTTCAATAACACGGTGAGTAATTAACCTATCCTCTTCCATGAACGTAATGACATCACCATCCTTAAAGCGAGTCATATCCCCTCCAGGTTTTACAGCAATAATCGATCCCGTTTTAAATTCTGGTTCCATTGATCCAGATAAAACTGTCTTTATTTGATATCCAAACACTTCAGGTTCCCCACCTGAGGCTTTAACTGTAATTACCGTAAATAACATGATGATTAAAGTTATGGCGAGGATTACACTAACTACTCCACTGAATACTTTTTTTGCTGTTTTTAGGTTTAAATATTTATTAAGTCTTTTCATCGTTACTCCACCTTTATTCCTCTGAATCAGCTGTTTCATCATTCTCTTCTTTAGAGGAATCTTTTTCTGAACCTTTAAGGTCACCTTTAGAATCTTTATTTTCTAAACCTTTTTCACTATCGGCGTTTGAGTTTTCTTTCTCTACGTTATCTTCACTCTGGTCTTGCTCTTCATTTACAGATTGAACCTCATCTTCTTTACCTGTCTCTTCCTCTTGTTGCTTTTCTTCCTGCTTTGAACCTTCCTCGTCTTGTTCTTTCTCTTGATGATCTTCTACTGATTTATTAACTTCTTCTTTACTATCTTCGTTCACTGGTGCACTTTCTACTTCATTCTGCTCTTTCTCATCACCTTTATCTTTTTCCTCATTTGCTGCATTGCAGTTCACATGTACTTTTTCGCTCCAAATTTCTACATTTTCACCTTCATAGTCTTTATGCTGATAAGCTTTAAATTCATAGAAGCCATTCTCTTCGGCTAAATAGACTATATCCTTAACCTCATCTTTATTTAAAGGTTCTATAACTCCTTCTCCAACCTTTTCTCCATGAGGATTTTGTGGTTTACCTGTTGTTGTGAAATACACTTCAAAAGTTGCAGAATCATACATGTCTTTTCCAATATTCTTAATTTCAACACTTATTTCTTCTGGTGCACAAGCTTTTACATTTTGAGTATTTTTACCAGTAAAAATCAGTTCGCTTCCGTCCCACCACGAATCAGCAGCATTAATTGATACACTAGAATGTGGTTGGCTGTTAAAGTAAGCTTGGGTACCAGAGGTTAACATAGAAACAAAAAACACACTAAAATACCAAATTGCAATTATTTTAATCAGTAATATCAGCTTCTGATGTTTCTTACGATACTTTACGACCCTCGTATATCTTCGCATTATTTTCCCCCTATCTAAGGAATCAGTATTACGCTTATTCCTTATCGTAAATCTATTAATAAATAATAGACTTATGATAAAAAACAAACACTGGAAAGGTGAGATTTCTCACCTTTCCTAATTAATTATCTAAGACTGCCATCTTCTTGGCTTGCTTCAAATGTTAAGTTAAGATCAATTGCGTCACCCTGGAATTTGTTTTGATCCTCGCCATTATCGATAAATTTGAAGTCAAATCTAAGAATTTGTCTGGCACCAGCCTCTAAATTTTCTGTTAAAACAGTATCATCAATTTCACTTAAAGGAGTCCAACTTACAATATTTGTATTTGTAGCTGTATCCAAAATGTTGACATGGAGATGATCTGCAAAGTCTTCTCCATCGTTATCACCTTTATCATCTGTTACTTCATATGAAGATGACATCACCACATCCTTGAAGTTTAAAGATCCATCATTGTATAAACGAATTTGATGAACTTTCCAATCGCCTGGTTTCATATTGTCAATATTTACGTTCACTTCTTCACTATCATCAGTAGATTTTAAATTTAGATCTAAAGTACCTGCTGCAAATGTGTTATTTGTTTCTTCTGTGTCACTAAAGTAAGCAAATGTTCCTCCGCCAATTAATGAAATACCTAGTGTCGCTGATAACACACCCATTCCCAGCTTCTTTTTAATAGACATAATCATACCTCCATAGCTATAAATAATGTTGTAAATATAGTCGTATTAGTTATTTACTATATGTATAAGGAAGGAGTTGACCCCCCTCCCTTATAAAAGTTATCTAAGTTCACCTTCAGTTTGGTGGGCTTCAAAAGTCCAAGTAAGTTCTAAAGCGTCACCTTGGAATTCGTTTTGATCTTCACCGTTGTCAACAAATTCGAATCCAACATACATTTGATCTGATGTACCGGCTTCTAAACCATCACCTTCACCATTTAAACCTAGAAGATGAGTAAAGAAACCTTGTACGTTTTCCACTGCGTCCGGAGTTTGGTTTTGTAAATCATATAAGGTAGTTTCAGCAATTACATCATTATAGTCACCAATTATCCAGCCATCACCGGTTTTATCTGCGTTTTCAAGGAATAATACTTTAATATGTTTACCAAAATCATCCGTGTTGTTACCTTCAGCATCAATCACTTCGTAAGCAGTTGATAAATCAATTGAAGAAATATCTAATGTACCACCATTAATTAATTCAAATTCTCTTACCATTACGTCACCTGGTTTGATATTGTCAACATCAATTACAGTTGTTGGATCAACGCTTAGATCTAAAGTACCTGCTGCAAAAGTGTTGTTTGTTTCTTCTGTGTCACTAAAATACGCAAACGTTCCTCCACCAATTAGTGAAATGCCAAGTGCTGCTGATAATACGCCCATTCCTAATTTCTTTTTAATACTCAAAATAATTCCTCCTCTTTTTTCCCCAACATGAGGTTTAAACATTTTTTATTTCAACACGATTGATCTTTCATCAATCCTGCTAAAATCAAATAAGTATTTCATGATAGCTGAATTCGTTAATGAGAACTTACCGGCAAATAAAATAACTTATATGTTCTTAATTAAGAACAATTTAAATTATAGAGGCTTATTTCCTATTTGCAAAACCCGAAATAGGTTCAAATATTCTAAATAATGAACGTATTATGTTCTTTTTAAAGAACTAAACACTTTTTCCTTAAAATTACTAACTTTTTCTTCAATTTACTCTGTTCTTTATAAAGAACAACAAAGCAAAATAAAAACCCTGCCTCAATTTATGAGACAAGGCCTAGTTATTCATACCTATTCACTAGCTTTATCAAGTTGTTTTCTTAAATCGTTCAATTCATCTTCCATTCTTGAAAGAGTTTTTTCTAACATCGTGACGTTACCACCAGTTGATTCTAATTTATCGAGATCGCCTTGAATGCGAATATAATCCATTTTTAGTTCATCGATTCGTGCTTGAATATCTGCTTTTTTCATTCTTCATCACCTCATTCCTTATTGTAAGAAAAATATGAAGTTTTTCCAAATAAAAAGGTTAGGCATGGATGACCTAACCTTAAAGGAATATAAAGTTTTTAAGTGGTAGTTGTTGCGTACGTGTCTTTCCGTCAATTGTGTACTCAATGTTCAACGAGTCTAGATGATACTGATATTGTGGATTTTTCAGTTTCACTTGCATGACCATTGTCATTTGAGGTTCTGTCATTTGATAATCTTGTAGTTTTTCATAATTAGCAACGATTTCTGTCTGTTCGTCACTTAATTCTCCATACAAGATTTGAGTTTGTTGAGACTCATCTACTAGCAGCTCAATTTGAATATGATCATTTTGAGAATCGAGTTCTTCACCTTCTTTAGTCAAAATACTTACATTATGAATAACAGGTAAATCTTCTCCTGGCCACTTTAAATTTTTTCCGATGTAGACATATTCATTCTCAACCAACAAACTGTGCTGAACGCCAGCGTGACTGACACTCGTGAACTCAACATCCTCGCTTGCCGCTTCTACTACAAAGTACCCGACTAACCCGATCACGGCTACAATCAAACCTAGACACCATCTTTTTATCTTTTTCACGTCGGTTCACTCCAATAGTTTTATATACGGTTTTCATTATTCTATTCGACGCAGTAAGTAATTAATCCTCTATCTTTTTAGGTCTTTTGACTTAATATAGGAAAAAAGAACGTAACTAGCTACCCGACTTGTCATGTTACGAATATCAAGGGTTGGATCAATTTCAACAATATCCATTCCCTTTACCATTGGATGATCTGCTGCTTTTTCAACGGCCGTAAGCAAGGTTTGACTATCCATGCCACCTGGTCCAATAGCCGGACATCCTGGGGCAAAAGCCTGATCCAAAACATCCATATCAACTGATAAATAGATCAAGTCTACTTTTTCACTTAAATAATCCAGCGATTCTTGAATAATTGATTGAATATCTCTTTGCTGAACATCTTGCATCGCATAAACTTGAACACCTTGTTCTTCGGCATAGTCTGCATAAGCTTTTGCATTCGTAAAATCACGAATTCCAATTTGAACAATATGTTCTCCTTTTAAGACGTTATTTTCTATTGACCTGCGAAAAGGTGTTCCATTTGTTGGCCCACCATCCTCTAAGTTACGTAGATCATGATGGGCGTCAAATTGAATGACACCGACAGTACCTTTTTGTTCATTTAAGGCTTTTATAGAAGGAAAACTAACCGAGTGGTCACCGCCAAATAATATAAAGTTTTCAATATCATGTTGGCCTAACACGGCTTTAACAGACTGATAGATTCGATCTTGAGACTCGAGAATGCCGGTCGGGTGCATAAGTACATCACCGAAATCGACTATGGAGATGTCGCGAAAATCTTGGTCGCTGTGATTCGCATATGTTGAGTAACTTGCCATCGCTTCTCGAATGGCACTTGGAGCCATCGATGCTCCCGAATGACTGATCGATGGCTTGGATAATGGTGCCCCAATCAGTCCGTACTTAACTGGACCCTCGTGTTTGTCAGGACTAACGAGTAACTCATTCATTTTTATCGTAAACCGATCGACAAACTTTGCTTTTCCTGCAGGTTTTAAAAAATTAGACAAGGAGATCACCTCGTTGATAAAGCTTTTGTCCAGCTTTAAAAACTGTGTTGACGTGGTTCACGCCATAGTGATACGGGATGTACAGGTAGTTCGGTGCATCCCAAATGACGACATCAGCTTTTCGTCCGACTTTAATTTGTCCTGCTTGATCACCACGGTTAATCGCGTGTGCGGCGTTTATGGTAACTGCATGCCAGATCTCTTCTGGTGTCATTTTCATTTTTAGGGCAGCTAACGACATGATCAGTTGAATATTTTCCGTGACACTGCTTCCAGGGTTAAAGTCTGTTGAAATCGCAATCGCAGCGCCCGCTTCAATCATATCCCTCGCACGTGCGAATTCGCCTTTTCCTAAATAAAATATCGTTCCAGGCAGCAACACACCAATTGTATCTGATTTGGCTAACTGTTCGATCCCTTCGTCGGTTGCCACTGCTAGGTGATCACCAGTTGTTGCACCGAGTTCAACCGCAAGTTGTGTACCTCCAAGTGGGTCAATTTCATCAGCATGGATTTTGACATCAAACCCGTGGTCCTTCGCCTTTTGCAGGTAGCGTCTAGATTGTTCAATAGTAAATACACCTGTTTCAGTAAAAATATCGACAAACTCAGCTAAGTTTTCTTCTTTAATTTGATCAAAAAGGGATGCCATTTCATCAAGAAGCGCATCTGGTTTGTCCTTGTATTCTTCCGTAATTGCATGTGCTCCAAGGAACGTAGATACTAGGTCCAGTGGGTGGTTTTCCCCTGCTTTTTTCGCTACGCGTAATTGTTTAAGCTCGGTTTCACGATCCATGCCATATCCGCTTTTAGCTTCAACAGTCGTAATTCCATAAGACGCCATCCGGTTAAGGTGGAACATTGCTTTTTCATATAGCTCTTCTTCAGTCGCTTTTCGAGTCGCTCGCACGGTCGACAGAATGCCCCCACCTTGTTTTAATATTTCTAGGTACGGAACTCCTTGTTGTTTTAATGCCATTTCATGCTCGCGCGAACCTCCGAAAACGAGGTGCGTATGAGGTTCAACTAGCCCCGGTGTAACGAGTTTTCCTTCACAGTCTATTTTTTCATCTACTTCGATATCTTGTAATTGATCCGTCGGGGCCACCGCTTCAATTTTTCCATCTTTTATTAAGACTGCATAGTCTTCTTTCACATCCAAAGAGCCCATTGACTCACCACGAACAAGGCCTTCGTGCTGATCCATCGTCAGTAATTGTCCGATATTATAAAGTAGAGTCGTTTGTGCCATATGAATCCTCCTAATTTTTGAGCGATATTTTTATTAATTGAGCGAAAAAATTTATATTTGAGCGATATTTTATTTTTTTGAGCGATTTTCTCAATAATTGAGCGAAAATCTAGATTTTTGAGCGAAAAATTTTTATAAGCCATCCGAGGTCTACATTTATGCGCGATTTTAGTTTTCATCCAACATCGGGATGTGCACGCCTTTTTCTCGAGCGGTTTTTTCAGCTATTTCGTATCCTGCATCCACGTGGCGCGCCACTCCCATTCCTGGGTCGGACGTTAATACGCGCTCGAGGCGTGCGGCTGCTTCTTCAGTTCCATCGGCTACGATGACCATTCCTGCGTGGAGCGAGTACCCCATGCCGACACCGCCTCCGTGATGGACGGATACCCAGCTTGCACCATTGACGGAATTGATGAGCGCGTTCAAAATTGGCCAGTCTGCAACAGCATCACTTCCGTCTTTCATACTTTCTGTCTCACGGTTTGGTGAAGCTACGGACCCGGCATCTAAATGGTCGCGTCCGATCACAATAGGAGCCGAAATCTCACCACGTGCTACCATGTCATTGATGATTTTTCCAAAGCGGGCCCGTTCTCCGTATCCTAGCCAGCAAATGCGTGATGGCAGTCCTTGGAATGCCACTTTTTCACGTGCCATACGGATCCACTTGCATAAATGCTCATTATAAGAAAACTCTTCAAGCAGCACTTCATCAATTTTAAAAATATCTTCAGGATTCCCCGATAGAGCTGCCCAGCGGAAAGGACCTTTGCCTTCACAGAACTGAGGGCGAATAAACGCTGGGACGAAACCTGGAAAATCAAAGGCGTTTTCTAAGCCCTCGTTATAAGCTTCCTGACGAATGTTATTTCCGTAATCAAACGTCACGGCTCCTGCTTTCTGCAAATCTAGCATCGCTTGGACATGCTGTTTAATACTTGCACGAGAATCCGCAAGATATCGGTCTGGATCTGATTGACGGAGATCAGCGCCTTGTTCCATGGAGTAACCTGATGGCAAATACCCGTTTAATGGGTCGTGAGCTGACGTTTGGTCGGTCACTAGATCAGGAATCTCACCGCGCTCTACTAGTTCTGGTAAAATATCTGCTGCATTTCCAAGAAGTCCGATTGATAATGGCTGACCATCAGCTTTAGCTTGTTTCGCCATCTCAAGTGCTTCATCTAACGACGTCGCCATTTGATCTAAATAACGGTGTTCAATCCTGCGCTTGATGCGAGACTCATCCACTTCAACCGTAATGACAACGCCATCATTCATCGTAACGGCAAGTGGTTGAGCCCCACCCATGCCACCGAGGCCTGCTGTTACCGTCAGTGTTCCACGAAGTGAGCCTCCAAAATGCTGACGTGCGGCTTCCGCAAATGTCTCATAAGTACCTTGTAAAATCCCTTGAGTTCCAATGTAAATCCAGCTTCCTGCTGTCATTTGCCCGTACATCATAAGACCTTTTTTCTCAAGCTCACGGAAATGATCCCAATTCGCCCAAGCTGGAACGAGGTTAGAGTTTGCCAGTAATACACGCGGTGCATCCTTGTGCGACTTAAAGACGGCTACTGGCTTACCCGATTGGACGAGTAATGTTTCGTCTTCTTCTAACTTTTTAAGTGTGCTCACGATTGCTTCAAAGCTCTCCCAATTGCGAGCAGCTTTTCCTATTCCTCCGTAAACCACCAATTCATCTGGATTTTCTGCCACTTCAGGATCCAAATTGTTCATCAGCATACGTAACGCTGCTTCTTGAACCCAACCTTTTGTATTCAGTTCAGTCCCTCGTGGTGCACGAATTGTTTTAACTGGATTTGACATTTGATACTCCTCCTTAAACTATTAAGCTAGTAAAAATGCAATCGGCGTCGCGATGATGATCGTTAATATGACGCGCTCAATATATATGACTACTAATCTAGAAATTTTAACTGGAATCTCGGTCGCTAAAATACACGGGATCGAAGCTGAGAAAAATAAGATTGACGAAATCGACGTGACGCCAACGACGAATTTCGTAACAAACGCTGCCTCAGCCACTAATAACGCTGGTAAGAACATTTCAGCAATCCCAATCGCCGCCGCTTTTCCAGCTAATAAGGCATCAGGAATTTGAAGCAAGGCTGTAATCGGATAAAACACATATCCTAACCAGTCGAACACGGGGGTTTGTTCAGCTAATAATAGACCGATTAACCCAACAGATAAAATCGATGGCAAAATACTCATGACCATGACAAACCCATCTTTTAAATTGGTTAAAATATTCTTACCTAACGATGGAGCATGACTTGCCGCTTGAACACCTGAATTCCAAGCAGCTTTAAAAATATTTCCCTCGACTTTTTCCTCTTGAATCGGGGTCCCTGTATAATAGACTTCTTCCTCATTTCGTAACGGCCATATTCGAACCGAGATTGCGGTCACAATAAACGTAATAAGTAGCGTGGTCCAGAAAAAGGTGTTCCAAATATCCATGAACCCTAAAGTCGAAGCGACGACAATCATAAAAGTAGCCGAAACTGTCGAGAACCCAGTCGCAATCACCATGGCTTCTTTCAAAGAATATTTACCCTCTTTATAAACCCGGTTGGTAATAAGTAAAGCTATCGAATAGCTTCCGGCAAATGAAGCCACAGCATCAATCGCGGAACGTCCTGGTGTTTTAAACAAAGGACGCATAATCGGTTGAAGCAATGTGCCTATAAATTCTAATAGACCATAACCGACGATAAAGGCTAGAAACACAGCCCCAATTGGAACGAGCACGCCAACTGGAATAACTAACTTTTCATACAAAAATGGTCCAATGTTAGGGTCAAATAAAACAGCTGGTCCGACGTCCGTCATTAACATCACGGCAACAATCAATCCAACAACTTTTAATAACGAAAAGACCTTAGTAACGGTGTCCTTGTTCCAAGTTTTGTTATAAAACGGGTAAATCGCTCCGAGTAAAATTACCATTAACGCATAATAAGGGACGAGCGTTGGAAACGTCGTTTGAACCCATGTCACCATATGATCGAGCGGAATACTCGACTTACCGTTGATGGTGATTGGAATAAAAAATGTAAATAAACCAATTAGGCTAAATACAATTAATCTTAAAATCGATGTCATATGAATCCCTCCTTAGTACAATCTATGAGACTAAGGACAAATTCTTTCTGCTAATCTTGTAGCCACTCTTGTAATCTTTCAATGTCTTTTGAAAACACTCGATCTCGTTTAATACTCGGAACGATTTCTCTTGCTGTTTGATAAAGGTTACTCGTTGTTTCAGCCATGTGCGAAGGTCCACCTCTTAGTTCTACAGCTTGCATCGCGCATATGAGTTCAATCGCGATTACACGCCTGACATTCTCAATAATGTGAGCAGCATGACGCGCTCCAATCGTCCCCATACTGACGTGATCCTCTTGGTTTGCAGATGACGGAATCGAGTCCACGCTCGCTGGATGAGCAAGTGTTTTATTTTCCGATACGAGTGATGCAGCCGTGTACTGCATAATCATGGCTCCCGATTGCAACCCTGGTTCTGGACTTAAAAACGGGGGTAAATCATTAAGTTGCGGGTTCACTAGTCGTTCAATTCGACGCTCTGACATATTCGCGACTTCGGCCATGCCAATTTTTAATAAATCCATGGCAATCGCAATCGATTGCCCATGAAAATTTCCTCCAGATAACACTTTTCCTTCATCAGAAAAAATAAGCGGATTATCGGTTGCAGCATTGATCTCTGTTTCAAGTTTTTCCTCGACATATTTTAAAGTCTGCCATGAAGCACCTAGCACTTGCGGAATACAACGAATTGAGTACGCATCTTGAACTCTCTTCTCCCCTTGTTTGGTTGTAAGCTTGCTACCAATGAGATATTCTCGAATCCGTTCTGCTACCTCTCGTTGTTCGACATGCCCCCGAGCTGCATGAATTAAGTCATCAAACGCACAAGTTATACTTTGCAACCCTTCCATCGTCATAGCTGCAATCTTTTCAGAATAGGTTAAAACCTGCTTGGCATCGAGATAAGCCAGCACTCCCACTGCGGTCATCGCTTGCGTTCCATTAATAAGAGCCAGACCTTCTTTCGCTTTAAGCTGAATGGGATCTAGTTTTTCTTGGTTAAAGGCAATCGCTGTTGGCACATGCTCTCCTTTATAAAACACCTCCCCTTCACCGAGTAAAACTAATGCAAGATGAGCCAGTGGAGCTAAATCTCCACTGGCACCCAGTGACCCTTGTTGTGGAATAACTGGGTGAATTCGGTGATTTAATAAATCGATTAATCTTTCGATTATAACTGGTCTTACTCCAGAAAACCCTTTTAACAAGGCATTCGCACGAAGCAAAATCATCGCCCGACTAACGTATTCTGAAAAAGGCTCTCCAACCCCACATGCATGTGAATGAATTAAGTTAAGCTGCAGTTCATCCAAATCATCCGCTTCGATTTCAACATCACTAAACTTCCCAAAACCTGTATTAATCCCATAAATGATTTGGTGCTGATCTAAGTATTCTTGAACAGTAGCACGACTTTTTTTCACTTGTTCAAGGCAATCCT
Organism: Piscibacillus halophilus; assembly: GCF_900110685.1. Classification (GTDB taxonomy): domain Bacteria; phylum Bacillota; class Bacilli; order Bacillales; family Alkalibacillaceae; genus Piscibacillus; species Piscibacillus halophilus. The sequence continues at coordinate 20,490 of NZ_FOES01000008.1, read as the reverse complement.
GTGATATGGTAACGGTTTCAAAATCATATACGATATGCTTTACTTTTTCTAAATCAAGGTTAGATCCGGTTAACTCCATAACTTCACTCCCTTTTTAAACAAAATGAGGCTAACCCTCAAGGTCATCCTTGAAGGTTAGCCCCCTATTAACTCATCACTCTGGGCATTATGATTTAAATATGATTAATACCAAGTCCAGTTGTTTCATGCTCCAATCCACGAATCGGAGCTCCAATTGTTCCGTATAATGCTACCGCAATCCATTCGCCTTCAGCTTCGTTCTCATAAGGCATTCCGCGTACAACACTAAACCTTAATCCAACGGTTCGCAACACATCACCAAGTAAAACTTGACCTCTTGTGACACCTTCTAACGCTTCTAAAATGGCGTGGTATAATGCGTGCATCTCACGGTAAAGCTTTTCATCAATAATATGCTGGCGTTTTGCAGCCGTCTCAATTGCGGAGACAACTTTTTGCATATCCATTGAACCTGTTTTACCTATACAATAAGTAAATCCTGCTTCTGATACACGAGATTTGGTCTCTTCTAACTCATGACTATTGGCTAACACTAACTGAAGAGCTGACTTTCCGATTCCCGCTTCTAATGACTTTTTCATCTTAACACCAACAATCCTCTTTATAATTTCATTTTATATGGTGCTAAGTTTAAAGTCAATTAGGCCTTTCGGTTCGTTGTCGGATCCCATGGGAAATCCGCACCAAAACGTTCGGCCAATTCCTTCGAATCCTCACGTCTTTTACGACGATACTCCGCACGTTCAGCTGCCCCATTATGCAACCATTTTTCCTCTTCTGACTCTGGATAAACAGGTGGGACTTCAGCAGGTTTCCCATTTTCGTCTAATGCAACCATCGTTAAAAAGGCCGTCGTACACACTTGACGTTCTCCTGTCAGTAAATTTTCTGTAACGGCTTTTACAAAAACCTCCATAGATGTACGATGGGTATATGTAACATACCCTTCTAAACAAATTGTGTTTCCTTCTTTGACTGGATTCAAAAAGTCAACTGAATCTGTCGACGCTGTTACTACAGGCATTCTTGCATGTCGAGTAGCTGCAATGGCTGCCACGTCATCAATATAGGCCATGAGTTGTCCACCAAACAACGTTCCATGACTATTGGTATCTGGCGGCAAAACATGTGAGTTTTTAACGGTTAAAGAATTTACGCAAGGTTTTGCTTCCATGGCTTCACCTTCTTTTTCAATTTTTTCTACTTCATAGTATACCACGCTTGTGTATCCTTACACATGATTCGCGAGAGCTGGGCTGTTTTTGGCGAAAGTATATGTCTTTTTAGCGAGATGTCGTTCCGTTATAGCGAAATTGAGCTTTATTTTGGCGACACTATCTGAATTTTTAGCGAAACAGCATTTATTTTCGGCGAAACAGATTGTGAAAAAAAGCTTTTGCGCGACCAACGCGCAAAAGCTTCTTCTCAATTTTTATAATTTACTACGATCTTCTTTATCCTTAATTCCTTGTTCGATTGCCATTTTGTTCGCAATTTTAACTGAATCCCAAACGGGCGGAAGTAATAAGAGTGACACTGGCACAGCAGAGACTACGATAAAGTTTTGCAGCATACTGATACTACCTTCACCTAGTGTCAATAGTGCGACGGCTACGGCACCAAAGATTAATGCCCAGAATACACGGATGTACTTGCTAGGATCATCATTACCCGTTACAGCAACTGCTGATGCATAAGACATTGAGTCAGCTGTTGTTGCTACGAATATTATCGTAATGATTAAAAAGCCAATCGCAAATAGTCCGCTCATCGGTAGCTCATTCAAGATTGCCATAACGGCAGCTTCCTGACCAACATCATTTAATGGACCAGATATAATTCCAGACGATTCAATTTCAAAAAATACACCTGTTCCACCTAATGTTGCGAACCAGAAGTTACTGACAAGAGGCGAAATTAGTGCAACAGCAACAATTAGTTCACGAATCGTACGACCACGAGAAATACGTGCAATAAAGATTGACATCATCGGACCGAAACCAATGAACCAACCCCAGAAGAAAACGGTCCACCAAGCTAACCATGCTTCATCACCGCGGGTTAAGCTCATCATTAAGTAATTTTGTAACTGAAAAGCTTCTGCTGAAACGAAAACATCTAAAATAAACATCGTCGGACCAACAATTAAAATTAAGATCATTAAGATAACCGCAAAGGCAACATTAAATCGACTTAAAATCTGAATCCCTTTATCAACACCTGTCACAGCAGAGATTGTTGCAATTCCGATTAACAGAACAATAAATAAAATTTGCATGAACAAGTTACTTTCGATTCCGGTTACTTGTTCGAATGCGTAAGCAGCTTGTAGTCCCAAGAAGCCAATCGCTCCAATCGTACCAGCAGCAACGGCAATAATCGAGGTGACGTCAGCAGTTAATCCAAAGAAATTATAACGTTTGAAAACTTTATCTCCGATTAGTGGGTATAAAATAGTTCTCGGCTTTAGAGGCATACCTTTATGGTAATGGCAGTACATCAAGACAATCGTCGCTACAGTACCTAAGACTGCCCATGCTGAAAAGCCCCAGTGGAAAAAGGCTTGTGCTACTCCAGGCACAGCACGATCCCAATCACTTAGGTTTTCCGCGCTAAATAAAGGTGGGGTCGTAATAAAGTGTGACATGGGTTCACTAGCTGCCCAGAACACACCACCACTTGCTAGTAAAGTTGTTAATACCATCGCGATCCAGCGAAAGTTCGTAAACTCAGGTGTTTCTTGTTTTCCTAATTTAACACGTCCATATCTCGTAAACATTAATAATAATCCTACAATTAATGTTGCTAACATTAGTAACTGCCAGAAGAGACCAAAATATTTAGCTGACCAGTCAAATGATGCGCCAACTACTTCTTCTGTAACATCAGGCGCTAAAAACGCCATAAGAAAGAATAAGATTAAAAATCCACCACTTATAAACAAAGCAGTTTTTTGGACACCTGTTCCCAGATAGTCATCGGTATGGTACTTTTTCTTAGTTTTCATTCTGTTCCTCCTAATTTTCAAAAACGAAGACATTTCGCCCTTCGAATTTTTTACACAAAGAAAATTGTAGTTAATTGTCCGAAAATAGTCAAAATAGCATTTTGAACTATGTCTAAGGATTTGTTACGTACTTATAGATTTTTATTGGTTAAGACATATAATTTAAATAAATTTAAGTAAAAATGAGTTCATATAACAGGTGAAGCTGGTTTTAGTTTGCCTAGGATTAGCTCGACCTATACAATTGGATTTAAAGGGGGTTATAAAACTTGGATTTACATAAAGTGAAAGAACTTAGACAAGAAGGTCAATTAATTGAAGCACGAGAAATGGCGATGGAATTATTAAAAGAAGATAATCAAAATGCAGAATTATTATTAGAAACAGCTTTTATTCATGACCAAAGTGACATGGAGCCACAGGCCATTACATTTTATAAACAAGCGTTAGATGTTGGATTAGAAGGTAATCAAAGACGAGATGCGTTATTGAGTCTTGGAAGCAGTTATCGTGCTGTTGGTTTATACGAACAAGCTCGCGAGACACTAGAAATTGGAATGAGCGAATATCCTGACTATAATGCGTTTTATATTTTCTTCGCGATGACGCTATATAACTTAGGTGATACGGATTTAGCCGTTGAAATTTTAATGACCAAGCTTTTAGAGACAACGGATGATCAATCAATCAAAGCCTATCAGCGTGCACTTGAATTTTATGCGAGCCGTTTAGATGAAGTTTTTAATTAATAAGAAAAAGTTGGGCGATTAGCCCAACTTTTCTTTTAACTTCTCTAACATATCTTCTGTCATTTTATCGATATCATACTCTGGCTTAAAGCCCCATTCATTCGAAGCACATTCTGCATCGATGGAATCAGGCCAGCTGTCAGCAATTTTTTGACGAACCGGATCCACATCATAGCTTAGTTCAAAATCCGGAATATGTTTTTGAATTGCTTTTTCAAAATCTTCAGGAGCTGCACTTATCGCTGTCACATTAAACGCATTGCGATGCTCTAGTTTGTCCCCATCAGCTTCCATTAATTGAATGATCGCATTAATTGCATCTGGCATGTACATCATATCCATGTATGTGCCTTGAGCAATATAAGACGAGTATTTTTTATTTTTTAGCGCTTCGTAATAAATTTCAACAGCGTAATCTGTTGTGCCTCCACCTGGCTCTGTGACATAAGAAATCAATCCAGGGAAGCGAACGCCTCGTGTATCAACACCAAATCGATGGTAATAATAATCACATAACAATTCACCTGATACTTTGTTCACGCCATACATCGTAGTCGGGCGTTGAATTGTATCTTGAGGTGTTTTCTCTTTTGGCGTTGTTGGACCAAATGCACCGATTGAGCTTGGTGTGAAAAACTGCAGGTCTAACTCACGTGCGACTTCAAGCGCGTTCACGAGTCCCCCCATGTTTAAATCCCAAGCAAACTTCGGATTATTCTCAGCTTTAGCAGATAAAAGCGCAGCTAAGTGCATAATCGTATCAACTTGATATTTTTTAGCTAACTCTAACATTCTGTCATAATCAGTCACATCCAAAATTTCAAAAGGACCGCCTGTTACAACAGGAAGATCTTCTTCTCGGATATCCGTTGCAATGACATTGTCAGAGCCGTATTTTTGACGTAAAGCCATCGTTAGTTCAGAACCTATTTGGCCAAGCGCTCCCGTAATCAAAATCCTCTTCATTGATGTATCCTCCAATTCCCCAAAAAGCTTAAATTAAGCCCATTTCTTTTCCGACTTTTTCATATACGGCTATTGCTTCATCAAGCATTTCTTTAGTATGGGCAGCTGTCGGCATATTACGTACGCGACCTGTTCCTCTAGGTACCGTTGGGAATACGATTGACTTCGCATAGACACCTTCTTCGTATAATCGTTTACTAAATTCTTGCGTCGCTTTTTCCTCACCGATCACACACGGTGTAATTGGTGTTTCACTATCCCCAATGTCAAAGCCTAATTCTTTAAGACCTTTTTTCAAATAATCACCGTTTTCCCACATGCGATCATGTAGTTCAGTTGATTCCATTAATAAATCAATTGCTTTTGTACAAGCTGTAACATCTGCTGGAGATAAAGATGTTGAGAATAGGAACGGACGAGAACGAACTTTTAGCCAGTCGATTAAATTCTGTTTACCAGCAACATAACCACCGACAACACCAATGGCTTTCGAAAGTGTACCCATTTGGAAATCGATATCCTTTTGCAGCTCGAAGTGTTTAACCGTTCCAGCTCCTTTTCCTAACACACCTGATCCGTGCGCGTCATCAACATATGTGATGAGGTCAAATTCTTTTGCGATCTCTACAATCTCAGGAAGTTTAGCTACATCTCCATCCATTGAGAAAACGCCATCTGTAATGACCATAATTTTATTGTATTGACCTGATTCTTTTGCTTCTTTAGCTTTTTGGCGTAAATCATCCATATCCGAATGATTAAAACGAATAATTTTCGCCTTCGACAGACGGCAACCATCAATGATTGAAGCGTGGTTTAGCTCGTCCGATAAAATCGCATCGTTTTTATCCATCACGGCTGAAATCGCTGCCATATTACAATTAAAACCAGACTGATAAGCAATAGCAGCTTCGGTTCCTTTAAATTCAGCAATTTTCTCCTCTAATTTCACGTGTACATCAAGTGTTCCATTGATTGTACGTACAGCACCTGCTCCAACACCATGAGAATCAACCGCATTTTTTGCGACGTCTTTTAGGCGTTCGTCAGTTGCTAAACCTAAGTAGTTGTTAGATGAAAGATTAATGAGCTCTTTTCCATCAATTATGATTTTTGGCCCATTGGCTCCTTCTACCACATTGATTTCATTATAGAGTCCTTGATCTTTTAATTCCTGTAAGTTTTCATCCAAAAATTGATTTAACGTTTCACTTGGCATTACGTTACCTCCTAAAATTACGTTAAATGTTTAAAACCCATTCTATAATAACATTTTTTACGTTAATAAGAAAAAATATATCAAAAATGCCTAAAAGGATTCAAAACATTAAAAACCTAGCCCTCAACTTGAAGGCTAGGTTTAAATAATTCCTTTTAATATTTCGACACCAAATCACCTGAAAAGATTTTTTCAATATGGTGACATGAAGCTTGATGTCCTTCAGCCATATTATCTAAGTTACGCAACTCAGGTGTATCCGTTTTACACATTTCAGTCGCAAATGGACATCTTGTATGGAAACGGCAACCGGTTGGTGGATTGATTGGAGAAGGTACATCTCCCTGTAGTACGATTCGTTCTTTTTTAGCTTCAGGATCAGGTGTTGGAATCGCAGATAGTAACGCCTTCGTATAAGGGTGTTGTGGATTATCGAATAAAGACTTTTTATCGGCAATCTCTACAACTTTACCCAGATACATTACAATTACTCGGTCTGAAATGTGTCGAACCACACCTAAATCGTGTGCGATGAATAAGAACGTTAAGTTGAATTCGCGCTGTAGTTTCTTTAATAAGTTTAATACCTGCGCCTGAACGGACACGTCCAGTGCCGAAACGGCTTCGTCACAGATTATTAGTTTTGGTTCTACTGCTAACGCACGAGCAATCCCAATACGTTGACGCTGACCACCAGAGAATTCGTGTGGGAAACGATCAACTTGTTCTGCATTTAATCCAACAGTTTCTAATAGTTCAATAGCACGTTCACGACGTTTATCTTTAGGAACAACGTCTTGAATTTCCATTGCTTCAGCTAAAATTTGGAATACCGTTTGACGTGGGTTTAGCGATGCGTAAGGATCCTGGAAAATGACTTGGATATCTTTACGTCTTTTACGCATTTCTTTCTTATTTAATGAAAGTAAATCCTCACCATTAAATTCAATCGTTCCATCTGTTGGATCATCTAAACGTAAAATCGCACGCCCAGTTGTCGACTTACCACAACCTGATTCACCAACGACGCTAACTGTTTCACCTTCATAAATATTAAAAGTCACATCGTCTACTGCTTTAACGTGGTTAACAGTTCTTCCTAAGAAACCACCTTTAATAGGAAAGTACTGTTTTAAATTATTGACTTTAAGTAGTTCTTTTTGGGCCATGTTCTTTCACCTCCGGATCGCCATCCCAACGTTCTGAATAGATCCAACAACGAACTAAGTTTTCATCACTAACATCACCTAAATCAGGAAGTTCTTCCATGCATAGGTCTGTCGCGAACGGACATCTCGGAGCAAATCGGCAGCCGTTAGGCATATTTTTCGGACTTGGGACACTGCCTCTAATTGGCTCTAACTCATCCACATCGATATCATGACGCGGAATGGAATTTAATAGACCTACTGTATAAGGATGTTTTGGATCTTTGAAAATCGTTTTTACATCTGCGTATTCGACAACTTTACCACCGTACATAACAGCAACGTAATCACATGTCTCAGCTACTACACCCATATCGTGTGTAATCATGATCACTGACATGCCTAATTCTTCTTGTAATTCATTAATTAATTCTAGAATCTGTGCTTGAATCGTTACGTCTAATGCTGTTGTAGGCTCATCCGCAATCAGTAATTCAGGGTTACAGGCTAATGCCATCGCGATCATCACACGTTGACGCATACCACCTGAAAGTTCGTGCGGATATTGTTTAATACGTTCTTGAGGAGATGGAATTCCTACAAGTTTTAGTAATTCCACACCTTTTTCCATACCTTGTTCTTTGCCAAGGCCTTGGTGTACTTTTAATGTTTCACGGATTTGTTGACCTACTGTATATACAGGATTTAACGAAGTCATTGGTTCCTGGAAGATCATCGAGATCTCGTTACCTCGGATACTACGAATCTCTTGCTCAGATGCTTTCGTTAAATCGTTTCCTTTAAAATTAATTTCTCCGCCAACGATTTTACCCGGCTTTTCCAGCAATCTTAAAATTGATAATGCCGTGATACTTTTACCAGAACCAGACTCACCAACAATACCAATCGTTTTACCTTTTGGTAATTTGAAAGAAACGCCATCTACGGCTTTAACCTCAAAGTCATCGACGAAGAAAGAAGTTCTCAAGTCCTTAACATCTAGAATGATTTCCTCACTCATGATTTCACCTCTCTCTACTGGCAAACTAATCTAAATCGATTCGTTTGTTTAAGAATTTATACGAAACATCAACAATTAAGTTTACAAATACGAAAACTACTGCCATAACAAGTACTGCTGCCTGAACGACAGGGAAATCTCTAGCTAAAATACGGTCAACGACTAATTTACCCATACCGTTAATCGCAAATACGGATTCCGTCAGTACTGCACCTGCTAGTAAACCACCAAATTGTAAACCTACTACCGTTACAACTGGGATTAATGCATTTTTAAGTGCATGGCGATAAATAACTACTTTTTCTTTTAAACCTTTCGCTCGAGCCGTCCGAATATAGTCTTGAGTAATAACATCAAGCATACTGGAACGAGTCATACGAGCGATCACGGCTGCACCCATCGTACCTAACGTAAATACAGGCATGATAATCTGTTCTGGCGTTCCCCAACCTGTTGGTGGTAACCAACCTAAATTGATCGAGAACCATTGCATTAGCATAAGTCCTAACCAGAAGTTCGGCATTGATAAACCAAATAATGCAACCAACATAATTGATACGTCTGCTACGGAATATTGTCTAACGGCTGAAATAATACCAGCGATTAAACCTAAGAAAATACTAAAAATGGTACTATATATTGCTAGTTCAAATGTAACCCAAAACTTTGGCCACAGTTCAGTACTAACTGGTAAACTGGTTCTCCAAGAGTTACCAAAATCTAGCGTTACGACATCTTTTAAGAAATTAGCATATTGAACAGGAATTGGATCGTTCAATCCAAGTCGTTCTTCAATCTGCTGGACTGTGCTTTCTGGTGCACTTTCTCCGGCAATGATATGCGCTGGATTACCCGGAGATAGGTGCATTAAAGAGAATACTAGTATGGTAACCCCTAATAATACGGGAATTAATTGAAACAACCTTCTAACAATAAACTGAAACATGTTTGCACCTACTTCCTAATTTTTCATTTTTGGATCTAAAGCGTCACGTAATCCATCACCGAACACATTAAACGCAAGAACGATTACCATAATCCCTAATCCTGGGAATAAAGCAATATGACCTGCGTCCCACATAAAGTCTTTACCATCACTTAGAATCGCACCTAATTCTGGCGAAGGTGGTTGCACCCCAAGTCCTAGGAATGATAAACCACTCGCTGATAGAACAGCTGTCGCGATAAATAAACTTGCTTGGACTATAATCGGAGACAAAATATTGGGAAAAATGTGTTTGAAAATAATACGGATATCAGATGCACCTAACGCACGCATCGCATCGATATATTCTAAGTTTTTCGTTGCCAGAGTCGAACCTCTCACAATACGAGCAAAAGTAGGTATTGCGAAAATAGCAATTGCAATAACAACGTTCTGTAAACTAGCCCCTAAAATACTAATTAATGCTAGAGCTAGTAAGATTCCTGGAAAGGCCAAAAGAATATCCATTAATCTCATAATGACGCTGTCAATTTTTCCACCGTAATAACCGGAAACAATACCTAAGAAAATTCCGACAATACTGCCGATTAATGTAGAGAAAAATCCAATCCCCATTGTAATTCCTAACCCATGAATAATACGTGTAAATATATCACGCCCGTGGTGATCTGTTCCGAACCAATGTTCAGCAGATGGTCCTTGTAATTTAACTGAGTAGTCCGTTTCGCTTGGGTTAAAGCTTGTCAAATAAGGACCAACAATTGCAACAACAATTAAAAAGATAATTAAATAGCCACCGAATAAGGCTGTCTTATTTTTCTTTAACTTATTATAAAAATCTTTCATTGCTCTCTTTAGTGGACTATCAACTTTAGGCACTTGTGTCACTTCGCTGCTCGCTTGTTCAGCATTCATGTTGTCATAACCTCCCCTATTTGTTTATTAATAGTAGTTTTTTTAACAAAAATCGGAAAATTCAAGCTATTTATGTGGTGACCTTCCAAGAAAAGACTCATATTTCATAATACAATTATTCTAGTTTTTTTACAACAAGGTTACGAAATTTGTCGATGGTAAATCTTACACTCTATCAAACCTACTCCCCCTTATAATAGCGATGTCATCAATTTTGATAAAGATTTGTATGTAACCGTTTTCTTGTAAACGCTTTCAATAAGTTTAAATTTTCAGTTTATGTCGATTTTTCAAAAAATAGTTCTTGAATTTGAAAATTATAGTTTCTAATAAATATTCGATCAATGTGAATATTTATTCCTATTTTGGATTCTTTCAATTCTAAAAATGAAATTAATAGAATTTCTTTAATCGCTCCCTAGAAATTCACTTTATTTTTTTCTACATTATATAGAAAATTGTTTGGTAATTATTTCAGTAATTTAAATAGTTTTAGCCTTGCAAATTTTCTTGATATTTTTACTTAAATCATATATATTAAGAACTGATTACATACTATAATTGTGTAATCGATACAAAATTTAAGGGGGCTAATCTACAATGAAGTTTAACAAAACTTTATGGCTCGTTTCTCTATTGCTAATGCTATCACTAGTCTTAGCGGCTTGTGCTGGCGATGGCGAACCAGAAGAACCAACTGATGATGGTGAAGAGACTGGTTCTGAGAACGAGGATGAAAACGCTGAAGGCGGCGACGAAGGTTCTGGTGGAGATTTAGTAATCTCAATCGGTTCTGACGTTGTATCTTTATCAACTCAAGGTTCTAATGACGTTCCTTCTAGTAACGTTGCTGAAAACATCTATGAAACTTTAACAGTTTTAGATGAGAACCAAGAAGTACAGCCTGGACTAGCGGAAAGCTGGGAAGAGGTTGATGAAACTACATGGGATTTCAAAATCCGCGAAGGCGTAACATTCCATGATGGTGAAGAATTAAATGCAGAAGCTGTAAAAGCTAACTTCGATCGACTTGTAGACGAAGAAATCGCTTCTCCTCGTGCTTTCTTATTCGAAGCTGTTGAGAGTGTAGAAGTTGAAGATGAATACACAGTTAGATTTAACTTAGAATACCCGTATGCTCCATTATTAGCTAACCTTGCACATAATGGTACTGGTATTATGAGTCCTGCAATTATTGAAGAAGATTATGCTCAAATGGAAGAAGGCGGCGACCCTGATGCTTACATTAACCAAAACCCTGTAGGTACTGGTCCTTTCGAATTTGAGGAGTGGACACCTGGCGAGAAAGTAGTTGTATCTCGTTATGATGATTACTGGGGTGAAAAAGCTAAGCTAGACACGGCTACTTTCAAAGTAGTATCTGAGCAAAGCTCTCGTGTAGCTGAACTTGAATCTGGTACTTCTCATGTTGCTGATGCAATCGGTCCAAACAATGTATCACGTGTAGAAGGTATGCAAGATGCTAGTGTTCTACAAGCACCATCTGTTTCTTTATCATACGTAGGCTTTAACGTTGAACAAGAACCTTTTGATGATGTTCGTGTACGTCAAGCTATTTCTCATGCAATTGATAAAGATGAAATTATCCAAGGTGTTTACAATGGTGTAGGTATTCCTGCAATTGGACCATTAGCACCACCTGTATTCGGTTATGATGACTCTGTAAGTGGTTTAGAGTATGACTTAGACAAAGCTAAAGATTTATTAGCTGAAGCTGGATACGAAGATGGTTTTACAACGACAATCTGGACTAACGATAACGAACAGCGTGTTGACACAGCTGTTGCCATTCAAGACCAATTAAAAGAAATTGGTATCGAAGTTAAGATTGAAGAAGTTGAATGGGGTGCTTACTTAGAGCGTACAGCTAATGGTGAACACGACATGTTCATTCTTGGTTGGTCTACAGTAACATCTGATGCTGACTACGGAATGTACCCATTATTCCATTCATCACAACATGGTGACCCTGGTAACCGTTCATTCTTAACAGACGAAGAGTTAGATGAAATTCTTGATGAGGCTCGTCGTGAAACAGATCCTGAAGCACGTCAAGAGTTATACACTCAAGCTCAAGAAATGTTAGTAGAACTTGCTCCAATGCTTTATGTTCACCACCAAGAGTATCTACTTGGTGTGAGCGATAGCGTTAAAGACTTTGATATTAATGCTCAAGGTATTTACCAAATCAAACAAGCTTACATTGAAGAGTAAGACTTACTATAAACTGAGTGCCTTTAACAGGTACTCAGTTTTTTTATGACAAAAACCTGTGACTTTTGACTCAATTCGATGAATTTACTGAAAATTAACAACAACTATGTTTATTCTTCTTTTATAATAGACCTGTACTTATAATTTAGGGAGGTTTCTTTAGTGAAAAAATTCATTAGTTTAGTATCGTTTTTCACGCTTATCGGTAGTATTTTTCTCCTAACACCTCTAATCGCTGACACTCACGAAGATTTAATCATTTCAGAGTATATTGAAGGTAGTAGTTATAACAAAGCGATTGAAATTTACAACGGGACAAGCGAGTCTATTGATTTATCCCCTTATTCTATTGTTACATTTACAAATGGTGCTTCATTCGAACCTGACGATGGTTTTGCAAATGAGCTTGACTTAACAGGTACCATAGAACCAGGTGAAACATTTGTTATGGCTCATGGGCAAGCTGACCAAGCCATTTTAGATGTTGCAGACGTATCCGGTACATCGTATGCCTACAACTTTAACGGTAATGATGCTATTGTTATATTTAAAAACTATGATGAAGAAACACGTAGTGGAGATATCATCGATTCCATCGGAAAAGTTGGAGAAGATCCTGGTAGCTATTGGGGAACCCCCCAACATAAAACACAGGATATGACACTCCTAAGAGATTACTCTGTGGCAGCTGGTGATACGAACGCAACTGATGATTTTGACCCTACAGTTGAATGGATTGCTTTTCCTAGAGATACTTTTGATTATCTTGGTAGTCATGAAGAAGTTGAACCCCCAGAAGATGACATTCAAGATGAATACATTAGAACCGTCGATCGTATCGTTGATGGTGATACTATTCATGTAAACGAACCTATTTTAGGTGAAACAACAATCCGCTTTTTAAACATGGACACCCCAGAAACTTACCACCAAAATGATTATGACGAAGACTTGATTTTAGAAGATCCAAACCATTCACAAAAATACCACGGTGACCAAGCAACTGAATATTTAAGTGAACTTATTCAACCTGGCGATGAAGTGATCATCAAAGTTGGCGAGGAACCACTTGATACGTATGGTCGGGTGCTTGCAGAAGTTGTTCGTAAGGACGATAACCTAAACACTAACTTAGAATTAGTTCGACAAGGCTATGCTTCAACATACTTTATCTGGCCTATTGGACCTGAAGAAACTTACCAAGAATACCAAGATGCAGTACGTGAAGCGAAAGATCACCATAGAGGTATTTGGTCAGAAGATACTCCATTAATGGAATTACCTTTTGTGTTCCGCTCTCGTTACGATGATCGTGCTTTATATCGATATGTTGCGAACTCAGAAACAGGGCTCTACTATATGCCAAACGACTGGGCTGAGGTACCAGTTGATGCACGAATTTTCTTTGAAGATGAATTAACAGCTTTAAATGAAGGCTATGAGCCAGCATTCGAACGCGATTCAATTATTGCAGATGCTAGAACTGCCCCACTTGGTACGAATGTTACGATTGAAGGTACGATCACTCATAAAGTAGAAAGCGGCGGACAAACTAATTATTATGTTCAAGACCATACGGCAGGAATAGTGGTTCGTACTGGTGACTTAGAAGCTAACGTTGGAGACAAAATTATGGCATCCGGTGTAACAGATGAATACTATGGCATGCTTCAAATCGTAAATGCCAATGCTGAAATCATTGAAGAAAATGATGAACCCATTAATCCTACTTTGGTTACATCTCAAGACCTTGGTGAATCGATTGAAGCTCAACTAGTCAAAATGGAAGATGTTGAAATTTTATCTGTTAATCAATACAATGACTACACAGCTCGTGATGCTGATGGTGAATTCGTTATTGATAATGATGCTGGATTCTTAGAAGTTGGAAAAACTTATGATGAAATTGTTGGCGTTGTTGACTACAATTTTGATGAGTTTAAATTAATGCCTCGTCATGAAGACGACCTTAAGGAAGAGCTCCCTGTTCAAACCATTCAATCTGCTCGTGATGCCGAACTGGATACACGAGTTCATATTGAAGGTATCATTACTGCAGCATTCTACGCAGGCGGCATGTACAATTACTATGTTCAAGATGACACAGCTGGTATTGTCGTACGGGCAAGTGATTTTGGTGCCGAAGTTGGCGATCGAATTAGTGCTAAGGCACGTACTGAAGAATATTTCGGTTTATTGCAAATTCTACCGAATGAATCCAACATTTCAATTGTTGAAGAAGATGTTGGCCTCCCAGAACCTCAAATTATCACATCTGATGAAGTTGGAGAAGAATATGAAGGTCAGCTTGTAACGATTAAGGATTTTTACATTGAAGATGAAGATGGCTTTAACAATTATCAGGCATATGACTCAAATGGACATTTTGTCATTGATTCAGATACCCATCTAGTTGAAACCAATCAATACTATGAATCTATTACAGGCGTTTTAACTTATAACTATGATGAATACAAAGTGATGCCAAGAAACGCTGAAGATGTAGTAGAAGCACAATTTTTAAACTTCTCAGCTACTGAGTTAGTTGACATTGCGAAGCAACATGGCAATGAATTTTTACTAAACAAGTTGGAAACAGAGCTCTATGAATCCGTGGAAACGAACGGAAACACTGAACAACACATTAAATCCGTGATGCATTCAGTCGAAAAAGCCTTAATCAAATATCAAAACAGTGGTAAAGATGCTCACCTTAAGAAAATCGATCATGAATTGACTAAATTATTCGAGCGTAACGCTTCATAATGAACAAGAGCCTCTCCTGATGGGAGGCTCTTTTAATTGCACCTAATGATTAATTAAGTATCGTATATGTGGGACATTCGGATTTATTTATGAGGCATCGTCAATGTTTATTCCTCGCCATTCAGGGAAAACCATTATTAGAACTCAATTAGAAAGGGTGGATCGTTATGGATCAAAAAATGAAAGAACTAATTGATGGATTAAATGAAGACTTAAGTAATGAGTATACAGCTTCGATTATGTATACGAATAACGCTGCAGTCGTATCCGGTTTATATCGAGCAACATTAAAACCATTTTTCGAAAGCGAAATTTCAGATGAACAAAGTCACGCTCTCTATTTAGCCGAAAAAATTAAATCATTAGGCGGAACACCGACTGTAGAACCAGCACCAGTTCCTCAAGAGACAGATGTTAAGAAAATGCTTGAAGCTGCACGTGATGCAGAAAAAGCAACCATTGACCGTTATGAAAAACGCAAAAAACAAGCTGAAGAACTTAGGTTGACTGAACTGGCTGTTAAACTCGATGATATGATCGCTGATGAAACAGGTCATATGGAAGAAATCGATCGTTTACTTATGGACCCGCATTTTCAATAATGTCTCATAAATGTAGTCAAATGTACCATAAATTAAGAAAAACGCATCAAAAAATCCCAAAAACATCTCATAAAATTCAAAGAACACCTCATAAATTTCAAGAAACATCTCATAAATTCAAAATATTGTATCAAAAAATCCGCTGACACTAAGTTCAGCGGATTTTTTACATATTAGCTATTTAGTTTTGCCTTTTTCTGAGCGCGTTCACGTTCACTCTTGTTCAAGATTTTCTTACGTAAACGAATAGATTCAGGCGTCACTTCACAATATTCATCGTCATCTAAATACTCAATTGCTTCTTCAAGCGTTAATTTACGTGTAGATTTAATGGTTTGTGTGTTATCTTTTGTTGCTGAACGCACGTTAGTTAGAGCCTTTTCCTTCGTGATGTTAACTGTTAAGTCGTTTTCACGGTTGTGCTCCCCAACAATCATACCTTCATATACTTCTGTATTTGGTTCAACAAAAATGACGCCACGATCTTCAAGAGCAAGGATGCTGTAGTTTGTCGCTTTACCTTTTTCTTGAGATACTAATACACCTTGGCGACGGCCACCTACTCGGCCCCCAACGACTGGCTCATAAGAATCAAATGAGTGGTTAATGATCCCGAACCCTCGTGTTTGGGTCATAAATTCTGTCGTATAACCAATTAAACCTCGTGAAGGTATTTTAAATTCTAAGCGGACTTGACCATTTCCTTGGTTCACCATATCCAGCATTTCACCTTTACGCTCACCAAGTGATTCCATCACTGCACCTTGGTGTTCTTCTGGTACGTCCACTTGAACGCGTTCCATAGGTTCACATTTCACACCATCAATTTCCTTTATAATGACCTGTGGCTTAGAAATTTGTAGTTCAAAACCTTCACGGCGCATGTTTTCTATTAAAATCGATAAGTGAAGCTCACCACGACCAGATACAATCCAGGCATCTGGGGAATCAGTTTTCTCAACGCGGAGACTTACGTCCGTTTCAAGTTGAGTGAGTAGACGTTCTTCAATCTGACGAGCCGTTACAAATTTACCCTCACGACCCGCAAAAGGACTATTGTTTGTGACAAACTTCATCTGTAATGTCGGTTCATCAATACGCGGAATTGGTAGTGCATCAGGGTTTTCAACATCACTACAAACCGTCTCACCAACGTTGATGTCTTCCATACCGGCAACTGCCACAATGTCACCCGCTTCTGCTTCTTGAATTTCTACACGTTTTAACCCAATAAAACCAAACAGCTTCGTGACACGGTATTTTTTCACGCTGCCGTCTTTTTTCATTAACGCTACCTGCTCGCCAACTTTCATGCGTCCGCGATATACACGTCCAACACCAATACGACCTACATAATCATTATAATCAAGCATCGTGATTTGGAACTGAAGTGGTCCTTCCACATCACGCTTAGGCTTTGGAACATAATCTAAAATAACTTTAAATACCGGATCCATCGTTTCTTGTTGTTCTTCAGGCTCGTCACCAGAAGTTCCATTTAATGCTGATGCATAAACAACTGGGAATTCAAGCTGATCATCGTCTGCACCAAGCTCAATGAAGAGGTCTAATACTTCATCAACAACCTCTTCAGGTCGAGCATTCGGACGGTCAATTTTATTTAATACAACAACCGGTTTCAAGCCATCTTCTAACGCTTTTTTCAACACAAAACGAGTCTGTGGCATACAGCCTTCGTACGCATCAACAACAAGTAAAACACCATCGACCATTTTCATGATACGCTCTACTTCTCCACCGAAGTCAGCGTGTCCTGGTGTATCCAAAATATTAATTCTTGTATCGTTATAATTAATCGCTGTATTTTTGGCTAAAATCGTAATACCGCGTTCTTTTTCTAAATCGTTCGAATCCATGGCACGTTCATCTACATGTTCATTCTCACGAAACGTTCCTGAGTAATGTAACATTTGGTCAACCAACGTCGTTTTCCCGTGGTCAACGTGGGCAATTATCGCTATGTTGCGAATGTCTTTGTTCTCTTGCATTATTATTCTCCTATTCTCATATCAGTTAGACTTATTCAACCTTTATATTATAACAAAAAGTGACCAAAATACCTAATTTAGGCTTTCATTAGGACAATAACCGATAATAAACAAAGCGCTAACGCTGCAAACAACATAATGACATCAATGGATATACCCATACTAATAAAAAGGGTTGTGATTAAATATGAAACGGGAATCAATCCCATTGCCGAAAATTGAACAAGGCTCATGACACGACCGATATATTGTTGTTCTGTATGATGTTGAATTGCTGATGATAACGGTACATTGGTAAAAGCGACCGTCACCCCGATTAGGACAACTAGAGTGACGTTTATCCAAAAGATTTCAACCAAGCTAAATGCGGTATAAAAAACCCCCATTCCTCCTAACGCAGCTAGAGCAACGATTCCTCTTCTTTTTTTAATATTGATAAGCCCCACTAAAATGGTACCTAAAAGCATCCCAACAGCTAATCCCGCACTCAATGTACTAAAGACGAACTCATTACCGTTTAAGATATTTTTCGCAAAGATCGGCAATCCTACTTGAAGAGGACCAGAAAAAAATAAGTTCAAAAATACTATGTTAATAAAACCCTGATGTAAACGTTATTTTGCTTGTTTCTAACAAAATCAGTCTGAAGCAAGAAAGGCTCTTCAGCCTATAGACGGAAAGCATAAAAAATACCCACTCTTGCCGAGTAGGTACGTGATTATCTATTTCATCTCATCAAGGATCGGGTAGACTTCCTCGACCCCTTTTTCTGCAATCGTACAGGCGATTCCAAGCGGCGTCTCCCAAAATGAATCAGGGATCACCGGGTTCTTCCATCCAGCTGCCTGAAATAAAGATTTATAAATTCGATTTAAATGTTGTTCAGTCGTTTGACGGTCACGCTCTTTTTCACCTCGCGCCATTAAAAACAGATAACGCATCGACTGAAAAATATTATCTCCGGGCATAAACGTAAATTCTTTAAAAAATTTCAACTGCTTTTCTGATTTGTCAGATAAAGCATTGTTAATCGCCAGATCGTCTAAACGTTCATAAAGTTGCCGATTCAGCATTTTAAAGACGCGACGTTTCTCATCCTGCATCACTTCATCTGTATAAACCGTTTTTAAATAATCAAATGCTTCCTCTCTTGTCCAAGCCATCACACATCCCCCTAGTTATTCGATTGGCTCGTTTGAAAAGGCTACTTCCCCATCTTTTAAACCGATGTATAGGTCTTGGTCTTTAAAAAACCATTCGTCTTTTTCATCAATCTGGAACAAAATATTTTTCTTTTCCGTTTCGACTCCAACTACTTCGGCACTTCCAGGTTCAATCCCAACTGAAAAGCCATCCTGGAAATCACTCGTCCCACCGTACTTAGGAAAGAAACGAACGGCATCTCCTTCAACTAAATCCATTTCATCCATAAACCAATCAACAATTTGGTCACTCACGTGTATTTTCAAAGCGCATCCTCCTTCTACTCTACTTTTAGTGTATCTAAATGATGGATCAACCTCAACTTAAAGCATCTTAATTGCAAATTTTTCTATACTGTACTAAAATTCAAAAATCATAATCTTATAGAAAGAAGATGTATAACATGTCAGAAGAACGCCTAGGAACACTCTATGCCTCTAGTGCTTACATACTGTGGGGATTTCTACCCCTTTATTGGAAGCTTGTTGAACACGTATCAGCTTGGGAGATTTTAGCCCATCGTATATTATGGTCTTTTGTCCTTATGATGGTGCTCATTGTTGTAATTCGTCGTTGGCATTTATTCATGGACGAATGTAAACAAATCATGCTTAATAAGAAAAAATTATTTGGCATTAGTGCTGCTGGAATCATTATTAGCCTAAACTGGGTCATTTTTATATGGGCCGTCAATTCTGATCGCGTGTTAGATGCAAGCTTAGGCTATTACATTAATCCACTCATTAGCATATTTTTTGGCTTCATCTTTTTAAAAGAACGTTTTTCAAAGATACAATGGATTGCCATTGCCTTCGCCTTTTCAGGTGTCTTTTTTATGACGTATAACTTCGGCTCAGTCCCTTGGGCTGCCTTAGGAATGGCGATTACGTTTGCGTTTTATGGATTACTAAAGAAAACTGTTGATTTGAATGCCATCTTCGGGCTAGCCATTGAAACATTAATCGTCACACCGATTGCAACGATCTATATACTTTATTTAGGTTTTAATGGAACAGGGGCAATGGGCATTTCATTCGAAGGCTTAATCTTAATTGGAACAGGACTCGCCACTGCGCTCCCTCTCCTCTTGTTCGGCCAAGGAGCCAAGCGCATCCCATTATCTTTAGTCGGTTTTTTACAATACTTTGCTCCGACTATTATGCTTTTACTTGGTGTCTTTTTATTTAATGAATCGTTCACATACGTTCACGGTATTACGTTTACCCTGATTTGGTTAGGATTAATCTTATATTCCTATGAACGCATACAAAGTTTAAGAAAAACTAAAGCAAAAGCCGCATAAGAAAAACGGAGGTCTTTAATGAAAAGGCCTCCGCAGGCTGTCGAGAAAGTCTCGACAGCCTATATTTTTTGCCTAAACTTTAACAATTCACCGCGTTAATTTGTTATAATATAGT
Organism: Piscibacillus halophilus; assembly: GCF_900110685.1. GTDB lineage: Bacteria > Bacillota > Bacilli > Bacillales > Alkalibacillaceae > Piscibacillus > Piscibacillus halophilus. The sequence continues at coordinate 244 of NZ_FOES01000008.1, read as the reverse complement.
TAGATTAATAAAAGGCGGTGTTCCCATGTTTAATAGTAATAAAGAGCGTCAAATGGAAATAGAAATGGTTACAATTGATGAGCTTGTCCCTGATGATCATTTATTAAGAAAAATAGATCGATACATAGACTTTTCTTTCATTCCAGAAAAAGTTCGTTCATATTACTCTGAAGATAATGGTCGACCTTCGCTCGACCCACTCGTATTATTCAAGATGATGTTTGTAGGTTATTTCTATGGGATT
>NZ_FOES01000007.1 GCF_900110685.1 Piscibacillus halophilus | reverse complement strand
AAAATGGATTTAGTGTATAATACGTTAAAGAATTTATTTGAGAATGGCTTTGAAGTTCCACTTGAGAGTTACTTTCATTCTGATCAAGGGTTTCATTATACACATCCAGAATTTCAAAAAGAAATTAATGAGCAAGGTTTTACACAATCCATGTCCCGAAAGGGAAACTGTTGGGACAACGCACCGATGGAATCCTTCTTTGGCCATTTGAAAGATGAAGTAGATATAAAGAGTTGTCATACCATCGAAGAATTGAATTCATTAATCAATGAATATGTGTTAAATTACAACATATCAAGATATCAATGGACACTAAAAAAGATGACCCCGAATCAATATCGAGATCATCTTTTAGCTGTCTAGTTTTTTAAAACTGTCCACTTTTGAGGGTACAGTTCACCCACTTGAGACCTTTTTTATTATCTTTTTTCAGCTACGACACCCCAATGATACGGGCCTGTTTGAATAAATCGAATACCTTGAAAGCCGACTTTCCTCAATTTTTCATCCAATTCACCGATGATTGAATAATCTTCTGATGAATCCCAATACTTTCCGATTGATTGGCGCCCTTCTTCTACCGCTCTATTAGATGCGAACATGATATCTAAGATGAGTAACTTTCCATGAGTCTTTAATAATTGATGTGTCACACGAAGATCTTTTTCTCGTTCCTCCGGATTGACTTCATGAAAACAAAAGCTAGATACAACATAATCAAATGTTTCGTCAACATTTGCGTCTATAAATGTCCCCACCTTTAAATGAAAGTCAGGATGTTTAACTTGACATTGTTCAATCATGGCTTCTGAAAGATCAATTCCCCAAACTTCTGTGTCTTTGAGTCTTAACAGATTGGCAAACGCTCCAGTCCCAATCCCTATATCCAGTAGTTTGGCTCCTTTTTTAACCGGAAAAATTTCTTTAGCAAGATTTAAACTTTCTTGATAACCGTATAATGGACCCGATGCATGTTCTAAATCTTCATCATATGAAGTTGCCCATTGATTAAATAATTCTTTTGTCTCCTTTGACGATCTTAACAAAATGACTTCCTCCAATATTTTGATAATCTGAATGAATTCTTACCTGTTTCATCACGATCACTCCTCTAAATCTCATTATATTTAACATAAATTAAATCTGAATAAATCTCAATATTTTTCAGAAGATTGACAAGACTAACATCAACATGTTACCTTTTAGTCACATAAATAACTAGAAATGGGGTTTTGAGTTGAACGAAAACGACATAACATTAGTATTTAAAGCATTAGCCCATCCTGTTAGACGTCGAATCCTCGATTATGTCAAAAATAACCCCTCTACTACAGGAGAGCTCGTCTCACATTTTCCTGACATCAGTCGTTACGCTGTAATGAAACATCTTAAGACACTCGAAGATAGTCAACTCATTTTATCTCGTAAAGAAGGACGATTAAGAATTAATTATTTGAATGTTGTACCACTTCAAACCGTACACAACAGGTGGGTTAGTCAGTATGAAGAATTACAAAGTGAGAATCTATTATCTCTTAAAAATCAAATTGAAGGAGGACGTCAAATGACAGGTTTAGTACACGATTCATTTAAAATCGAACAAGAAATTAAGATTAAAGGTTCTAGAGAAGAGGTGTTCAATGCTCTTACAACAGACATAAGTAAATGGTGGACGTACAGTGCCTTTAAAGGTGAGAATACGAGACTGACGCTTGATGCAACACCTGGTGGTCTATTTATGGAAACAAATGAAGACGGCGGGGCTTTATGGGGAACTGTTACTTACGTTAAAGAAAATCAAGAATTACGTCTTAATGGATTATTAGGTATGAAAGGGGCGGTTGACAGTGCTTATTCATATAAACTTGAAGAAGATGGTGAATATACGATTTTAAAACTTTCACATCACGCAGTCGGACTTCTCGATCCTGAATGGCATCAAATGCATGATGAAGGATGGCAAGAATTATTAGATGAGTTTTTAAAAGATTATGTAGAAAATGGGAAAGTAAGAGCCTAATGAGCAGAGGGGTATTGCATCATATCGAATTGTACGTCTCCAATCTTAAGAAATCTCTCGCTTTTTGGGGATGGTTCTACATATCTTGATGTTCCATACCATCGTCGACGGACAGGGTTAAATCACTTAGCTTTTTACGCTAACTCTCCTCAAGATGTTGATGACATGACGTATAAGTTAATGAAGAAAGGTGTTCCAATATTATATCGAGACCAGCACCCATTTGCGGGAGGTCAAGATCATTATGCCGTTTACTTTCGATTAGTTGTTTCATACGTTCCATGACGAAACTCATCGCATATCGAATATCGTCCTCACTCACCAACACGAGATCATCCATATATTTTTGTAAAATCGGAAAAGTTAGGTCTCCTGGTTGAGTGGTTCTTAAACCGTCCGCAATCGTTTGGTCAGTCCCTGAAACCGAGGTCACCTCTCCTTTCTCAAGAGAAATTTTTGTATCATGACCGAGTTCCGGTTCTACACCGACCACACGAATATTAGGCTTTTTTCCTTAATAGCCGTTAAAACTCCCGAACTTAAGCCTCCACCACCAACAGGTACGATGACGGTATCCACATTTTCAATTTGCTCCAAAATTTCTAACCCGACTGTCCCTTGACCTGCTATAATATCCGGGTGGTCATAAGGCGGAATAAATACACCATTAAGTTCTTCAGCTAATGTTATAGCTCTAGGTATTCTCTCTGCTGAAGTTGTCCCACAGTAATCGATGGCTCCATGATATTCTCTAATCGCATTCACCTTACTCTCATTGGCATCTGTTGGAACGACAATTGTAGCAGGAATATCAAGCTGATTGGCAATATAGGCAACAGCCTGACCATGATTTCCAGATGAAGCAGCGGTGACTAATCGTGCACCTTCTTCTTTAGCCTGCATGACTCGATTCGTAGCTCCTCGTATTTTAAAAGACCCTGTTGTCTGCAAATGCTCTGACTTTAGAAAAACTTGTGCGCCCACTCGATCTGACAGCTGATGAGATTTAATGATAGGTGTTTTCTTTGCAATATTCATAATCCGACCACGGGCTCTTATAATATCCTCCAACTGAACCATTCCATCAACTCCCACCTAAATTATTTGAATATTTACTTAGTTTCTCTTTTTGAACAGTTTATGTCAACACTTCAACAAATCTGTGATGTTTATTTAACAAAAGAGTTAACAAGGTTCTAATGTGGTATATCTCTTATGTAAAATGGAAATCAAATTCGATGAACCATAATTGGAGTGGGATTTCATGAAGTATAAAAAAATAACCCTTTTAATGGCGATGGGAATTTTGGGGCTTATCCTAAGTGGATGCAGTGATTTAACCGTCTTAAATCCAAAAGGTCCTGTCGGTCAAAGTCAAAAAGATCTAATTATGTATTCCCTTTGGTTTATGTTAGGGATTGTAGTCGTGGTCTTTGGACTATTTGGCTACATGATATTTAAATATCGCGATCGACCAGGTCGGGGTGATCAAGACTATGATCCTGAACTTCACGGGAATATTAAAGTAGAAATTCTCTGGACAGCGATTCCTTTAATCATTGTGACATTACTCTCTATTCCGACAGTTGAAACGCTGTTCGACTTGGAAAAACCGCCTGAATCATCCAACGACAAAGAACCACTTGTGATTCATGCGACTTCTGCAGATTGGAAATGGTTTTTTAGTTATCCTGAACAGGACATAGAAACAGTTAACTACTTGCATATTCCAACTGACCGTGCGATTGAGTTTCGCTTATCTTCAGCTGACTCAATGGCCGCATTATGGATTCCAGCTCTTGGCGGACAGAAATATAACATGGCTGGAATGGAGACGGTCCTTTATCTTCAAGCCGATGAAGAAGGCGTCTATGATGGCCGTAATTCCAACTACAATGGTGAAGGTTTTTCCCTTCAAACATTTAAAGTTTACGCCGAGAGTGAAGAGGATTTTAATCAGTGGGTTAGTCAAATCCAAAACGAAAAACCTAAGTTAACCCAAGAACAGTATGATGAACTATTAGAACCTGGAATCATTGGAAAAATGGCCTTTTCTAACACCCATTTAGAGTGGGTCGATCATGGAAAGATGATGGATAGTGATTATGCGGTTAAACAACACTTCGATGCTTATAACCAACACCTTCACATTAAAAGTTTAAACGTCGAAGAGGAAGAAGGTGACGACAATGAATCTTGATGAATTTTTTGTAACGGGTGAGCCATTAATCTATGCAGGAATGGTTTCTATTGTTCTAGTAACTAGCGCGATGATCTTTCTATTAACCTATTTTAAAAAATGGGGTTGGTTATGGAGAGAATGGTTGACGACTGTTGATCATAAAAAAATCGGGGTCATGTACATTTTAAGTGCATTAGCTATGCTATTTCGCGGTGGCGTTGATGCATTAATGATGCGTGTCCAACTTGCATTTCCAGACCTTAACTTTTTAAATGCTCAACATTACAATGAAATATTTACGACACATGGCACCATTATGATTATTTTTATGGCAATGCCGTTTTTAATTGGCTTAATGAATATTATTGTTCCATTGCAGATAGGAGCAAGAGACTTTGCATTTCCTTTTGTAAATGCTTTAAGTTTCTGGTCATTCTTCTTCGGGGCTCTATTATTTAATATTTCATTCGTCATCGGGGGATCACCTGATGCCGGATGGACCAGTTACACACCACTTGCCGGTGCAGCCATGAACCCTGGACCTGGTCAGAATTTCTATTTACTAGGTTTACAGCTTTCTGGTATTGGAACTCTAGCAACAGGTATTAACTTAATGGTTACTATACTAAAAATGAGAGCTCCAGGTATGAAGTTATTTAAGATGCCGATTTTCTCATGGTCAACACTTGTTACATCGTTCATTATCATATTTGCATTTCCAATTTTAACGGTCGCATTAGCTTTAATGACCATTGATCGTATTTTTGGCTCTCAATTTTTCACTCTTACAGGTGAAGGGTTACCGATGATGTGGGCAAACTTATTCTGGATGTGGGGACACCCAGAAGTTTATATTGTCATCCTTCCTGCATTCGGGATCTTTTCTGAAGTCATTGCGACTTTTGCCAAAAAGCGTATATTTGGTTACCATGCGATGGTCTGGTCTATGATTCTAATTGCAGGATTGAGCTTTCTTGTGTGGGTCCACCACTTCTTTACGATGGGGGCAGGAGCCTTTGTTAACTCTGTATTCTCTGTTTCAACCATGCTCATTGCCGTCCCAACAGGGGTTAAAATATTTAACTGGTTAGGAACCTTGTATAAATCAAAAATTCAATTTACCACCCCTATGATGTGGGCTTTGGCCTTTATTCCAAGCTTTGTCATCGGTGGAGTAACGGGTGTTATGCTCGGTATGGCAGCAGCAGATTACCAGTTTCATAACTCATACTTTTTAATCGCACACTTCCACTATGTATTGATTGCTGGTACAGTCTTTGCTTGTTTTGCAGGGCTTGAATATTGGTATCCGAAAATGTTTGGTCATAAGTTAAATGAGAAGTTAGGGAAATTAAGTTTTTGGTTATTCGTAATTGGTTTTCACGTAACCTTCTTGCCACAATATTTCTTAGGGTTAGACGGTATGCCACGTCGACTATTCGATACGGCACCAGAATGGTTTACATTAAACTTCATTTCAACGGTTGGTGCGTTTGGAATGGGTGCTGGATTTGCGTTATTTGTCTTTAACATCTATTACAGCTATCGAACTAGTCAACGAGAAACGACTGGTGATTCATGGGATGGCCGTACACTTGAGTGGGCTACACCGACGCCAATCCCACATTATAACTTTGCAACTCTACCAACCATTAGAGACATTGACGCGTTTGTTGAGATGAAAAAACGTAACGAAACGACTTATGATGAGAGCAAACTCAAGCCTATTCACATGCCAAATAACTCTGGTCAGCCATTTATTATGATGGCATTACTCTTTATGGCTAGTTTTGCGCTTGTATTTGAGTGGATTACCTTATCGGTCATTTTCTTAGTAGGTGTCCTCATCATGATGGTTATTCGTTCATTCGACGAAGATGATGGTCACCATGTCGAAGTTGAAGAAATAAAAGAAACTGAAAGATCATTGAGGGGGTTATAAAATGTCAACAAATGTTAACCATGCCCCATTAGAATACCAAACAGAACATAACCAGATGAGTATACTAGGATTCTGGATTTTCTTAGCAGCTGAGGTCGTTCTATTTTCGACTCTATTCGCGACTTATGCGGTATTATTCGGAAGAACGGCTGACGCTCCAACACCTAGTGAATTATTCGAATTGGACATCGTATTAGTGATGACCTTTTTACTCCTAACAAGTAGTTTTACGTGTGGGATTGCGATTCATCAAATGCGTCATGGCTCTAACAAAGGACTAATTACATGGATGATCATCACACTTGCTCTAGGCTTAGGGTTTTTAGGCTTTGAAGTCTATGAGTTCATCCATTACTCGCATGAAGGTGCTACGCTTCCTTCAAGCGCTTACTGGTCTAGCTTTTACGTATTAGCCGGAACACACGGATTACACGTAACATTGGGGATCGGTTGGGCGATTTTACTCCTTATCCAACTATTTAAAAAAGGCATTACAAAAGTCACGAGTCGAAAAGTGTTTATTATTAGCTTGTACTGGCACTTTCTCGATGTTATTTGGATTTTTATTTTTACAAGTGTTTACTTGATTGGGATGGTGGTTTAAATGTCAAACCAAACTAAAAGAATTCCAACTCACCACATCATTGGATTTGTCCTATCAATCTTATTAACGATTTTAGCTGCTTGGACGACTATTGGATCAGATTTATCAACAAATTGGATCATCACGATTATTATGTTGCTAGCGGTTATTCAAGCGGGGATTCAACTCATTATGTTTATGCATATAGTTGAACCAGAAAGTAAAAATGGTCATGTGCCGTGGAATATGATGTTTCATGGATTTGTCACGGCATCCATTGTCGTTGCAGGCTCCATTTTCGTGATGGTTTATGCCTTTTAGAATAATAAAAGACTGAGTCATTAGAATATAAAACGACTAGAAAAACAAATAAATCACATTAAAAAATCCGAACTATACTAGATCTAGTATAGTTCGGGTTTCTTTTAAAATTATTTCTTATATCCTAACCCTTATTCGTAACTTAATGTCGTTTTTTCAGTCGTTTTAACGACGTGGATAATAAACATCACCCAAGCAACTTCAGCCAAAATCAAGCTTAAATAAAACGAACTCCAAGTTATTGAAAATACCCCAGGAGTGACTCCAACTAATGAAATATTAATCGCATAAAACCACATGCCTACTACTAAAATTGCTTGTAAACTAGCTAACCATTTTTTGTTCAATTGGTAAAACAAATAAGGTGCAACGCTTGCTAAAATCATAAACATCATCACAACACCCATTTTGTTCACCTCCGTCCATTACTGTTACTATTATTGTAACAAATCATCCATAATTTTGACACAAAAAAGACATTTTTAATTATCTCAATAAATTTTTAATTAGAGAGTCTAAAGGTTTTTTCAATTTATTTGTTGACATCTTTTTAAAATCATCATATGATATTCAATAACAATTTAGAAACGGTTCGGCATTGATGAAGAGGAGTACTTTTACCGAATACTACAGAGAGCTAGTGGTTGGTGTGAACTAGCGTAGGACGTAAAAGGAATGGACTTCTGAGCCTCCAGCCCAACGTAACGTTAGGTTATTAGTATGGCTGGCGAACGTCTCATCGTTACAAGGGACACGTATTCAAGCATAAGCTTCGATACGGATAAAGTGGACTGTGCATACAGTCAACAAAGGTGGCACCACGGGTTTTCCGTCCTTTTATTAGGATGGGAAACCTTTTTTTATTTGCTAAAAAAGTCGAACCCATTAGCATAAACTAAATCAACGAGTAAGAGTAGTAAGTATAGCGGATTCGTTACAGAGAGCTAGTAATGGTGAGAGCTAGCACGATACGTTATACCGAATGGACTTACGAGAGGTGACCTGAAAGCTTAGCGAGTATGGAAACCCGGCCTCCACCGTTATCAGGATAGGGTATCGGAAGACGACTTGCCCCCTACGTCGACTTCCCGTACCTGAATTGAGCGGGAAAGTGTCTTCACTTTCCAATTGAGGTGGCACCGCGATCTAATCGTCCTCTGTAAACACATGGTTTGTGTTTGCAGAGGACTTTTTTTATAAGGAGGAATCATGATGGTTCAAATGAGTTACCGAATAATCGAAGGTGATACACACACTCCCATTTCAATTTTTCTAAAGCTAAGTGGGAAGAAAAAATTTTTACTTGAAAGTTCACTAAAGCATGAAAAGTCAGGGCGATATTCCATAATTGGAGCTAATCCCTTTTATGAAATCAAAGCATTGAATCAACAAGTTGAACACCATAATGTCATAAATGAAACGAGACGAACCGAGATCAATCAACCGTTTAAGGTATTGGAATCTCTTCTTCGTAAGGATCTAGATTTACCGATAGATGTCCCTTTTCCAACTGGTGGAATTGGATACGTTGCTTATGATACAGTTCGACAATTTGAAGAGATTGGGAACGAACTCCCGGATTCACTTGACATGCCAGATATTCACTTAATGTTTTATGAAAAAGTATTCGTTTATGACCATTTGATGCAAAAAATCTATTTAATCGCTGTGGAGCGCTGGATTACAGAAGAAAAAACACAGCTTCATGCAACATTAGACGATATGGAGCGCCAATTAGAGGAAGGACAGGAGCAAGTGTTAAAGCAGTTCCGCCTCTCCCCTTTCCAATCAAATATTGAACAACATGACTTTGAATCAAAAGTTGCTCAAATCAAAAAGCATATTTTAGAAGGTGATATCTTCCAAGCGGTCTTGTCCCAAAGATTATCCGCGAATTATGAGGGTGATCCGTTTAGTTTTTATCGAAAATTAAGAAAAACAAACCCTTCACCCTACATGTTTTATATTGATTTTGGTGATTACACAGTTGTTGGAGCCTCACCAGAAAGTTTAATTAAAGTACATGGAAAGACTGTCACGACCAACCCGATTGCTGGAACGAGAAAACGTGGAGCGACAGATGGTGAGGACTTGGCATTAGAGCATGATCTATTAAACGATGAAAAAGAAATAGCGGAACATAAAATGCTGGTGGATTTAGGAAGAAATGATTTAGGACGGATTTGTAAGCCAGGAACCATTGAGCTAACGAAATACATGGTGATTGAACGTTACCGTTACGTCATGCACATTGTCTCAGAAGTTACAGGTGAATTAGATCAAAATCAGTCATCACTACAGGCATTAAAAGCATGTTTACCCGCTGGAACTGTCAGTGGAGCACCTAAAATTAGGGCGATGCAAATTTTAAATCAGCTAGAAAACGTTAAGCGAGGCGTTTATTCAGGAGCTGTCGGTTATATAGCGATTAACGGACAACTCGATTTTGCTTTAGCGATCAGAACGATGGTTATAAAGGATCAAAAAGCGCACGTCCAAGCAGGTGCTGGCGTGGTGCACGACTCTTTACCAAATAATGAGTTTGAAGAGACTTTAAATAAGGCACGAGCGTTACTGGAGGTGAATTAATTGATCTTGCTTATTGATAACTATGACTCTTTTACTTATAACCTTTTTCAATACTTAAAAGAGTTGGGTGCAGATGTCGTAGTTAAACGGAACGATCAAGTGACCATTCGAGACATTTATGATATGAACCCAGAGGCCCTAATTATCTCACCAGGACCAGGGAAACCAGAAAAAGCTGGGTTAAGTGTTCCAATCATTAAGGAGTTCTACCATGCGATCCCGATTCTTGGAATATGTTTAGGACATCAGGCTATAGGAGCTGCATTTGGGGCAGAAGTGAAGCGTGCAAAAGAAGTTAAACACGGAAAAACATCGAGAATTCGTCATAATGGTTCTGGCCTTTTTCAATATTTACCACAGCCGGTTGAAGTAATGCGGTATCACTCATTAGTGATCGATTCAATAACGCTCCCCCCTACTATTAAAAAATTAGCTGTCGCAATGGATGACGGTGAATTGATGGCCATCAAGCACCAAAAATATCCCGTTTACGGACTCCAATTCCACCCTGAATCTATCGGCACGTCGAATGGAAAGCGTATTTTAAAGCAATTTTTATTAACGATTCGAAAGGAGCATGAACATGAACAAGTTATTAAAAAAGTTAACTAATGGTGAACAGTTAATGAAAGATGAAATGAGAGAAGTTGCACAGGCGTTGTTTGATGAAGATACATCTGACAGTGAAATTGCCTCCGTTTTAACCGCTTTACGAGTTAGAGGTGAATCAGCGGATGAAATTGCAGCCATCGTAGAAGTGTTAAGAGAAAATGCGATGACAATCCACCACACGGTTACAGGGGTCATGGATAACTGTGGGACAGGTGGAGACGGATCAAGCAGTTTTAACATTAGCACCACCTCCGCTTTTGTATTAGCCGGAGCTGGAGCAAAAATCGCTAAACACGGAAACCGAAGTGTATCAAGTAAAACAGGAAGCGCAGACGTATTAGAAAAGCTCGGCATTTCACTTGATTTTACAGGTGAAGAGGTTGAAGAACTTCTCGAAACGAATGGCATTGCCTTTTTATTCGCACCATACGTCCACCCACGTTTGAAGCGAATTATGAAGGTTCGAAATGACCTAGGGGTTCCGACTATTTTTAACTTGATTGGACCTTTAACTAACCCCGTCGAGCTTGAAACCCAGTTTTTAGGGGTCTACCGACGTGACATGTTGATGAAAATGGCGGCAGTATTAAATCAACTTGGTCGCTCACGCAGCATTGTCATCAATGGAGCTGGCTATATGGATGAAGCATCTCTTGCAGGAGAAAATCATATGGTTTTACTCGATAAAGGTGACCTCATTCCTTTTACATTAAAACCAGAGGATGTTGGACTAAGCATGTATTCAAACGATGAGATTCGCGGTGGAGATGCTAAGAAGAACGCTGAAATTTTATTAAGTGTTCTTAACGGCGAGCCTAGTGCTTACCTAGATACCGTATTGTTGAATGCTGGACTTGGCCTTTACTCAGCAGGCATTGCTTCAAACATTAAAGACGGTGTTGATCGGGCTAGAGAAAGTATTGAATCTGGTCGTGCTCTTGAAAAACTAAACCACCTTATCGAATTTAGCCAAAATAGAAAGCAGGCGATGTCATCATGACCATCCTTCATAAGATTTTAGAAACGAAAAAAGAAGAAGTTCAGACCCTTAAACAAATCGGTTTAGACTACCGCAGTGAACCGCAACAATCTAAGACATCATTTTATGATAGGTTTTTAAAAACTGACCAACTATCCGTTATTGCTGAAATCAAACGTGCCTCTCCTTCAAAAGGTGATATCAACGTCGGGATGGAACCAAATGAGCAGGCGAATCTATATGAACAAGGCGGGGCTTCTGCCATTTCTGTCTTAACGGATGGTCCATTTTTCAAAGGTTCGATGGAAGATTTATCGGATGTCCGTCAAACCGTTGATCTACCTATATTAAACAAAGATTTCATCATCGACGAGATTCAAATCGATCGAGCTCGTCAGGCTGGAGCTAATGTCATTTTATTAATTGCAGCTGCCCTTGATTTAAATCGACTAAAAGAGCTTTATCTGTATGCTAGAAATCAAGGCTTAGAAGTTTTATTAGAAGTTCATCATGAAGCGGAGCTAGAGGTTGCATTTGAAGTAGGCGCTAATATCATTGGAATCAACAACCGTGATTTGAAGACTTTCAACGTTGACCTTAGCGTAACCGAAAAACTAGCCAGTAAAATCACAGACCCTAACACCATCATTATTAGTGAAAGCGGGATTAAAAGTCATGCTGACGCTAAACGTGTTGCCAAGGCTGGAGTCCATGGCATTCTCGTTGGAGAGTCACTGATGTTAAGTGGTACAGTGGTTGAATCATTAGGAGAATTGCAAGTCACTAGACAATTTCAAGATTAATCTAGACAAATTTTTGTTTTTTCTAGACAAAAATCAAAATTTACTAGACAGACTTTAAAAAATCTAGACAAAAAAATTACTAGAATTTAACTCTCTTTACTAGACAAAGGAGTATGATGATGACACAATTTAAAATTTGCGGAATTCAAGAATTAGAGCATGCCGAAGCTGCTGTAAATGCTGGGGCCGATGCCATCGGATTTGTTTTTGCTAATAGTAAAAGAAAAGTCACAGTGGACCAGGCTCGACATATTGCTAAACAAGTCCCTAATCATATTAAGAAAATCGGTGTTTTTGTAAACTCAACAAAACAAGAGCTTACAGAAATAAATCGCGAAGTGGGCTTAGATTATGTTCAACTACATGGGGATGAGTCACCAGAATTTTGTCAGAGTCTCTCCCTCCCTTATATCAAAGCGTTGCGAATCGGGAGCGAACAGGATTTGAAACGGTTAAACCACTACGATAATGCGAGCTATTTTTTACTTGATAGCGCGACTGGTCCATATCGCGGAGGAAATGGCACCACATTCGATTGGGAATTATTAAAAGAAGCAACCATTGATCGTAATCGGTTCATCCTTGCAGGTGGATTGAACGAAGATAACATTAAGCAAGCAATTGAACGAACCCGACCTACCATGGTTGATGTATCTAGCGGAGTCGAGACAAATGGGGTCAAGGATCCAGAGAAAATTAAACGATTGATTCAAAAAGTAAAGGAGCGATCAACATGTCATACGCACAGCCAGATGTAAACGGACAATTCGGACAATACGGTGGAAAATATATTCCTGAAACCTTGATGGGGGCTGTCACAGAGATCGAAAATGCTTATGATGAAGCCATACAGGATGACCAATTTAAAAAGAGACTCCATCAATTATTAAAAGAATACGTCGGACGTGAAAACCCTCTATACTTTGCTCAAAATTTATCTGAACAGCTTGGTGGAGCCAAAATTTATTTAAAACGTGAAGATTTAAACCATACAGGTGCCCACAAAATCAACAATACGATCGGTCAGGCACTTTTAGCTGAGCGAATGGGCAAGAAAAAAGTTGTCGCTGAAACAGGTGCTGGTCAACACGGCGTCGCTACAGCAACAGTTTGTGCACTTCTTAACTTAGATTGCGTTATATTCATGGGTGCCGAGGATATTCGACGTCAAAAACTTAATGTCTTCCGAATGGAACTCCTCGGCGCACGAGTTGAAAGTGTAGATCAAGGCAGTGCAACGTTAAAAGATGCCGTTAATGAGGCGTTAAGATATTGGGTAACAAACGTTGAAGATACTCATTACATTATGGGTTCTGTCCTTGGACCACACCCATTCCCAAAAATGGTCCGGGATTTTCAAAGTGTTATTGGTCATGAAACAAAAGCTCAAATATTAGAAAAAGAAAATACCTTACCAGATGCAATTGTCGCATGTGTGGGTGGCGGTAGCAATGCAATGGGAATGTTTTATCCATTCATTGAGGATACCGAGGTTAAATTGTATGGTGTTGAAGCAGCTGGTACGGGTGTAGAAACCGAACGTCACGCTGCAACATTGACTAAAGGATCAGTCGGGATCTTACACGGTTCCATGATGTATTTACTCCAAAATGCACATGGGCAAATTCAAGAAGCCCATTCTATCTCAGCAGGACTTGATTATCCAGGAGTAGGTCCAGAGCACAGTTACTTGAAGGATACCGAACGAGTGGAATACACCTCGGTTACAGATGATGAAGCACTTGAGGCGTTTCAGCTTTTATCCCGCACAGAAGGAATCATTCCCGCCCTAGAAAGTTCACACGCCGTGGCACAAGCTATGAAACTCGCTCAATCCATGTCTCGTGATGAAACGCTCATTATTTGTCTATCAGGTCGAGGTGATAAAGACGTAGAATCCGTGAAAAATGCGCTTGGAATGTAACATTAAAAATGGGAGGTTAGAACAATGCCTAAAACAATGACGCATGGTCGTAAATATTTAGAGACCACGTTAAATTCAACGAACAAACAAGGTGATAAAATATTTGTCCCTTACGTCATGGCTGGTGACGAAGGACTCGAACAACTCATTCCGACATTAAAATTTTTAAGTGAGTCGGGTGCAACAGCTATCGAATTAGGTATTCCTTTTTCAGACCCCGTAGCTGATGGTCCAACCATTCAAGAAGCAGGTAAACGTGCTCTTGAACAAAACATCACGTTAAATTCTGTCATTCAATTATTAAAACAAGAACGTGAGCAAATCGTCGCTCCAATCATCTTTATGACTTATATAAACCCAATATTTAAATATGGAATTGAGGCGTTTATACAAGATGCCAAGGAAGCAGGAGTTGATGGGCTGATTATTCCTGATTTACCTTTTGAACAACAAGCCTTAATCTCTGAAAAACTTAATGAAGCCGAAATCGCCCTTATTCAACTCGTCTCACTCACTAGTTCTCATGAACGCATTAAACAATTGGGGGAGGCGTCTCAGGGATTCACCTATGCGATCACCGTGAATGGAATTACCGGTGCTAGATCGAAAGTGTCACAAAATTTAGCAGAGCACTTCCAACAACTAAAAGATTCTAGCCAAGTTCCAGTGTTAGCAGGATTCGGTATATCGACACCAGAACATGTAATCCAAATGAGTAAAATCGCTGATGGAGTCATAGTAGGGAGTAAAATTATTGAACTACTCCAGCAAGGTGATTATGATTCAATCAATCGTTTGATTGATGCTTCCAAACAAAATGAGCCTAAAGCCTAATCAAAACTACTCGCTAATTTTTCCATAATGTGTTAAGTTAAAATTAATTAAACCATTAGGTGGCGAGTCATATGAAAAGATGGATCCTATTTGGACTCATTGGTAGTGTATTTTTATGGGGAGCTTATCAAATCTTTTTTTCTCACGAAGAGGACATCACCGCAGTACAAGACGAACCACAACCCCGTGAAACACAAGACATAGATTCACTGATTGAACAAGCTCTCTTAAACTATGAAGAATTAAAATCACAACATGATACGATTGAAGTTAATCATGAACAAGTAGAAATTGAGGACCCTGAAGTCAAGAATTGGATTATCCATACACATATCCAATCTGCAGTCATTCAAAACGAAGAGCTTGAAGGTATTACGCTTGTGGACCAAGCTATGGCATATAAACATAACAATGAAACTATTATTGAATGGGCAAACAATGAACACGGAATTGAAGTCACTCATGAAGAAATTCAAGATTACATTCAAACACAATTAAACTATATCGAAAGCGGTAAGCAGGCTCGCCCTTTCTTCGTTAAAATAAGTGAGGCCCTAGACTTATCTGAAGCTGAATACTTGTATGAGTGGGAGTATGACCGCTTTGCTCAAAATCTCGTACAAGAAAAGCTATTTTTCTATTACAAAGAAAAATACCCTCAAGAAGATGATGAGTCGTTAGAAGAATATGAGAAACGCATTATTGAGTTAATGGAACAAGATTTAACTGAATATGATGAAGCTCGGTAAAATCCGCCTAGGCGGATTTTTATCATGTTACAGGAGATGACAACATGGAATTTTTACTCATCTATTGTATTGGCGTACTCGCAACAACACTAGGCACGCTCGCTGGAGGTGGTGGATTAATCAGCCTTCCGTCAATGTTAGTCCTTGGAGTGCCGGTTCACTCAGCAATTGGAGCCAATAAAGTTGCCAATACCATCAGTTCATTACAAGGTTTTTATCTCGTTTACCGTCAAAAAGGGGTAACGATTCAAGAAGGATTAAAAATTTTACCTATTAGTTTGTTAGGTGGCGTCACCGGTGGATTGGTTGCAGCATCCTTATCACCTGATATGATGTATAAAGTCGCAATTGTTCTACTTGTGGTCGCCTTCATCTTCTCTTTTATCGGCAAATCTAATTTTTCAGGTCAACAACCATTTCGAGCGACTAAAAAAAGTACACCCCTTCTCTACAGCATTGGAATCTATGATGGAATGTTTGGTCCAGGGCAAGGGACACTCATGTTATATTTATTTTCTTATTTAAATATCGCTTATTACCGTGCAGTTGGTTTAGTGCGTGTAGCAACCTTTGCTAGTTGCTTTGGTGCTTCTATTAGTTATATTTCTACTGGTAGAATCATATGGCCACTAACGATCGCGCTGCTGCTTGGATCATTAACAGGATCTCAACTTGGCGTACGAATTGCAGGGAAACTCAAACCAAAACATGTTAAACCATTACTCAGATTAGTTACAGCCGCATTAATCATTCATATCTTTATAGATAATGTTATTTTATAAGCAACTTGGATAGAGTTCCAAGTTGCTTTTATAACGTTCTAGCATATACACATGTATCTCTCAGTTCATCCCCATCAGCTGATCGATCGTCATTTTTTAAAATGCCTTCTAAGTCATAGCCTGCTCTCTCGGCTACTTGACGCGATTTTTGATTCTCGGAGTCACATAAAATCTCAATTCTCTTAAAACCTAGATACTCTAATCCAAACGCCGTTAATTGATCTACGGCCTCTGTCATATAACCTTTCCCAGCAAAATGAGTATTGATCCAGTAACCTATTTCTGCTTTAGGTATTTTCCAGTTTATATTCTCAAAACTAATCGTCCCAATAAGAGCTTTGATTTCTTTATCAAAGATTAAATAACGCAAACTTTCCCTATTTATAAATTTAGCCCGAGCCTCTCTTAAATTAGCTTCAGTCTCTTGAACTTCTGGTACTGTTTGGGCAAAAACTAGCCATTCTCGCAGTTCTTCAATCGAGTATCTAATTGCTGAATTAACTTCCACCCCATCTCCCGACTCTGGGGCACGTAACAGTAACCTTTCTGTTTCAAGCTTGCTCGGTACATCTATTAAAATTGGATTCAAATCACTACTCGTCTTAGTCATATCATAAATCCTCCTTTTCTATCCTTTTCAACATTGTCTATTAATTTCCTTCATTTTCTTATATACTAAAGAAAAGGGAGTTGGTAAGATGAGCCAATCTGATTTTCCAGAAATCTTTAACCACTTAAAAGCATATCTTAAAAACTATGAACATGATTTAGTTGTAAAACAGGATAATGATAGCACTTATTACTTAGATTCTGAGAAAGTATTTCCTAAAAACAAAAAACCGTATTTCTTCGGAGCAGTAACGATAAAGAAGAACTACGTCAGCTACCATTTAATGCCTGTCTACATGTTTCCCGACCTCTTAGAAGACCTCTCACCAAATTTAAAGAAGCACATGCAAGGTAAATCGTGTTTCAACTTCAAAAAAAACTGATCTTGAACTATTCCAAGAACTTGAAAAATTAACCGTTCAATCATTTGAACGATTTAAAAAGGAAAATATGATTTAACTCGGAGGTTAAAACGTGAATATCGATGAATTGAGGTATGACCTATCCAAAAGAAGTAAAAATGGCATTGGTTTTCTCATGTCAGCCGTTGTCATTTGGACGATTATTACAATCATCTTTGTAATTGATTTAGAAATTAATACTCAAAATATTTTTATGTTTATCACAACAGGGATAATGTTTCCCTTAGCCCTTCTATTTTCAAATCTGATTAACGCTGAATGGAAGCAAGATGACAGCCCTCTAAGTATTCTTGGCCTTATACTAAATGTCGCTCAGTTTATATATTTTCCGTTAGTGTTTTGGGCGTTTTTATACAAGCCCACTACTATGCTTATGGTTTTTGCCATCATAACCGCGGCACACCTTTTCCCTTATGGATGGTTTTATAATGCGAAGCCATATTATTTCATCGCACCTGTGTTATCAGTTCTAATTTTAATGTTAAACTCACTTGATTTCCCATTATGGTCTTTATCAACAACCATGATCATTGGTCTAATCCTATTGATTAGTTTATTGTTCATTAACTATAAAAAGAGAGTAGAAAGGCATACATAAAAAAAGTAACCACCTGTCTTTCTTTAGGTGGTTACTGTGCTTAGAAGCGAGTTGCCCCCCTTTATCACAAGGGCTTTTCATGCTTGACCTAGAGTGACCGAACACCCATAGTCATCATATTATATGTGTTTTTATTAAAAAATATACCTATGATCTTAGTTTTGCATCCATATTGGCGAACCCTAAATCTGTATCAACTGCACCAAACATTCTAGTTAATGGCACATCCTCCCCATTCAGCCATTTTCTAAAATCAAATACAACTGGATCACGATTTGCACCTAGCGTAAACCAGACTTCCATTTCATGTGGTAAGTATAGCGACGTATGAATCGTTCCTGCCCAACTTTTATACTGATCCGCAAACACCCCGGCCTCTGAATCATTAAAAAACTTAAACGCCGAAAATGGCTCCGAAAGATCTTGTTGATGACGTTCAATTACCTCTATACGTTTCAATGAATCTTTTAAATAACGACGGTTTTCATCAGTTAATATCTCAAAGTGATTTGTACATATATTAGCTTCTCTGACTTCAACTGCTCTCGGTCCAGCTTCAATGACATACGTTTTTCCTTTGCGATCCAAAACATTATAACTAAAAGCTCCCCGGTGAGGAACTGACTTAACTAATTCAATAGCTTCATCCACTGTAGCACAAGTTTCAAGAATCATTCTCCCTACCATATAACAAACAAATCCGTCAGCAGTCTTTTTACGATGTGTAAAGTTATAACCCATCACAAGACCTTTTTCATTCATACCGTCCATACGTCCAGTAATACGTGATGTTGGGCCAATGACGGCATAGCCTTGATCAGTGGGTTGATATAAACAGAACATACCATCATATGTGAATGGATGAAAATCATAATTGCGAACCATAAATTGTTCAGTTGTGAAAATTGAACAACCACTTTTATCAGGCTCGACTCGATAACCACCAAAATCACGTAACACTTCTTCCATTGGAAGCTGTAACCCATCACGTAGTCCTTCCATCTCATCCCAAAGAGCAGGGGCAAATAATTTAAACTGTTTTTCCGCCTCTTTAACATCTATTTCAAATCTTGGATGCTTTAACTTCCATCCTTGTTGACGGTTTCGCACGGTTAATGAATCTCTTAATGTTTCTCCTAATTTAAAACCAAAATCATAATGAGTGCCTCTAAATTGAAAAATATCACTATGTATTTGTTTCATTGTTGACCATTCCCTCTTTAAGTTAACTTACACGATTATTTTACATAAAAAGTAGTTTTGAAGAAACTAAATAACCTTAACACATTAATCCTTTATCATAATATAGTGGTAAAGTTTTGAGGTTAAGCAAATGTTTGGGGATATCGGGCAAGGTCTTAAAGTTTTAATGAAAAATAACAAAAAATAAAATAAACAGGAGGATTCCAGCTAAGCTGGAATCCTCCTTTATTTTTGAACAAAATGCCGAATGGTTTGAATAACTTGTCTAGTAGTGAATTTTAAATTTTTATATGTCACATCTCGTTTCATGGCTTCTTTTAATGACATAGGTGCTTGAACAACGGAAAAACATCCTGAAATTCCCAGTTCATTTAATTGGAAGTTTTCTTGATTGATTCCTCCCGCAAGTGCAACTACAGGAACATTATGCTTTTGGGCAATTTTTGCGACACCAACTGGTACTTTTCCCATTGACGTTTGACCGTCCAACATTCCTTCGCCTGTTATCACTAGATCGCACCCTTCAAGGTATTCTTCCATTTTAATTAAATCTAAAGTTAAATGAATACCCGATTCTAATTCTCCTTTTAAAAAACCGGAAAAGGCTGCTCCTAACCCTCCGGCCGCACCTGAACCAGGTTTTGAGTATATGTCCATGTTTAGATCACGTTTAACAACGTCAGCGAAGTGTTTTAACCCTTTGTCTAACGCCACCACTTGATTCTCAGTGGCTCCTTTTTGTGGACCAAAAATGTAAGCCGCTCCATTTTCACCATACAAAGGGTTATTTACATCACACGCAACTTGAAAAACACAATCATCTACTCTTGAGTCGATATTATTGCTTTCAATGGACTCAATTTTTCCTAAAGCTTGACCGCCTAGTTCAACCTCTTCACCATTTTGATCTAAAAATTGAACACCTAATGCCTGTAACATGCCAACTCCAGCATCATTCGTAGCACTTCCTCCAAGTCCGATCACAAAATGACGGCATCCTTTTTCAATAGCATCTAAAATAAGTTCACCAACGCCATATGTCGTTGTTTTTAGCGGATTTTTTTCGTAATCAGGAACTAACGGCAATCCACACGCTTGAGCAACTTCAATAATGGCTGTTTTACCGTCTTCTGTGACCCCATACTTCGCTTGGACACGGTTGTGCAAAGGACCTGTTACCTCTTTTTCAATGACTTGGCCACCCGTCGCCTGAACTACGGCATCGACCGTCCCCTCACCACCGTCAGCGAGAGGCAGCATAACAATTTCCGCATCAGGATCGACTTCACGAATTCCTTCTGAGATTGCTCGACTTCCATCAATCGAAGAAATACTACCTTTAAATGAATCGATCGCAATAACCACTTTCACGTTAACACCCCTAAGGTAGGACTATGCTTTCGCTTTTAATCGCTTAATAATTTCATCCGTCACTTCTTTTGTGGTGTGTTTGCCACCTAAATCTGCAGTCACAATACGATCACTTGTCGTCTCTTCGATCACATCTAGTAAAACTTGACCTATTTCTTCTTCTCCATGATGATCCAGTAACATTTTCGCCGTCCAAATCTGTCCAATTGGATTGGCAATTCCTTTTCCGATAATATCAGGTGCTGAACCATGAACAGGTTCAAACATTGAAGGATATTTACCATTAACATTAATATTACCTGCAGGAGCTACCCCGATACTCCCCATAATCCCGGCACCAACATCAGATAAAATATCTCCGAATAAATTACTGGCAACGAGCACATCAAAACGACTTGGGTTCGTAACAAAGAAAGCTGTTAACGCATCAATGTGTTGTTGATCGGTTTCAACATCTGGGTAATCGTTTGACACATCTTTAAATACTTCATCCCAAAATGGCATCGAATACACAATTCCATTTGATTTAGTAGCACTCGTCACACGCTTTTGACGCTTTGTAGCAAGATCAAATGCAAAGCGCATGACTCGTTCTGTAGCTTTTCTAGAGAATACATTGTTTTGAATCGCAATCTCATCTTCATCTCGATAAATACGTCCGCCAATAGAACTGTACTCACCTTCACTGTTTTCACGAACCACTAAAAGATCGAAATCATTTGGATTAACTAGTGGTGATTGAATACCTGGTAACTGTTTGGCTGGACGAACATTAATCGTTTGCTCGAATTCACGACGAATTTTAATCAAAAGTCCCCAGAGTGAAATATGGTCAGGAACAAGATTTGCGTCTCCGACTGCTCCTAGAAAAATAGAATCAAAATCTGATAAACGCTTTAAACCATCCTCAGGCATCATTTCGCCATGTTCTAAGTAATAATCGCAGCTATACGGAAATTCCGTAAAATCAAAGCTAAGTCCTCCGTGTAAATCCGAAATTGTTTCTAACACATCAATAGCAGCTGGAACGACTTCTTTCCCGATCCCGTCTCCTGGAATCGATGCAATCTTCAGTTTCTTCATTTTACATCCTCCTAAATTGAAGTCGACAGTCGACTGATTAAAGTTATTTTAAATATACCCTATATTCTGACTTTTAGCAATTGGGTTTTGGCATTAATTGCTCCCTTGATTAGTAAGATAAATATTTTTAGAGGTCAGCTGATCAAAAAATAAAAAAACTGCACTACATCACGTAGGCAGTTTAATCCTCTAATACTTTTAGTAAATGTTGGACGTCTTGATCGAGGTGCTTAATCATAGCAGAAGAGGCTTGTTCATCTTCTCTATTTTTTATGTGAGCAAAAATTTGTTTGTGTTGGTTTAGAATATCTTCAGCGCGATGTTCTCCCGTAAAATTCAAGATTCTAAAATAGTGAACTAAACTATTAAGATCATCAACTTGTTTTTGAAGTCTTGAGTTTTTCGTAAACTTCAATATTAAACTGTGAAACTGTTCATTCAATGAAAGAATGATCTTCGAATCTTCCCCATTTTTAAGAGCCTGTTCTGTACGATCTAACGTATCTTCTATTTGTTGAATTTCAGAGTTTGATGCTATTTGAGTGGTTAATCGTACTGCGAATGACTCAAGCGCTTGCCTGCAAAAATAAACTTCCTTCACGTCTTTAATGTTAGGTTCATAAACAATGACCTTTGATTTTTCAACGATGAGAAGTCCTTCTTTCTCTAAAATTCGGATGGCTTCACGAATCGGGCTTTTACTTACTTGATGTTCACGAGCTAGTTGTGTTTCGTTAATTCTTTCCCCAGGCTGATACTCTCCATCAAAAATCATTTTTTTAATCATGTGGTAAAACTGAACATAATATGGCACCTGTTTTTCTAACATTTGGTTACCTCTCTTAATACCGTTTTTATGTGATTTTACTATATACAAAATTGATAGGTTTATCAAATGTTCAAGAAAATGCCATAGCTTAATTAAAAATAATTCTCAATTAGATATTGACTCTCCACTTACTGGAGGGTTTAATATTTAGTAGGAATGATAATCATTATCATTTAGTTAATAATTAACAGAGAGTTTGGAACAACCATGAAGCTTAGGTACTTATGGATTGCGCTTATTGTTTTATCTTTAGTGTCACTTTTTATCGGTGTCACAAATATTACACCGAGCCAGATTTTCAATCTAGATGAAACACAACAGCAAATTTTGATTCACAGTCGTCTCCCTCGCCTTATTAGTATTGTGATTGCGGGAATGAGCATGGGAATTTGTGGATTAATCATGCAGCAATTAAGTCGTAACAAGTTCGTGTCCCCTACAACTGCTGGGACTATGGACTCTGCAAGACTAGGAATCTTAGTCTCACTTCTATTATTCTCGTCATCTAGTCCGATGCTAAGGGCATTAACTGCCTTTACTTTTGCGCTACTAGGAACTTACATATTTATGAAAATCCTTGACAAAATTAAGTTCAAGGATGCGATTTTCATTCCTCTAGTCGGAATTATGTTCGGGAATATCATTGGATCGATTACGACATTTTTTGCTTATAAAAATGATTTAATCCAAAGTATCACCTCGTGGCTACAAGGTGATTTTTCAATGATCATGAGTGGTCGTTATGAACTACTTTATTTAAGTATTCCACTGTTGGTCATCGCTTACATTTTCGCGAATAAATTCACGATTGCGGGGATGGGAGAAGAATTTTCTATTAATTTAGGACTCAATCATAAACAGATTGTGAATATTGGTTTGATTATCGTGGCGATGGTAACTTCTACAGTGGTCTTAACAGTTGGGTTAATTCCTTTTCTCGGGTTAATCATTCCAAATATCGTCTCGATTTATCAAGGGGATCATTTAAAGAAAAACCTTCCCCATACAGCTTTGCTTGGTGCTGTGTTTGTGTTGTTATGCGATATTTTAGGACGCGTTATGATTTATCCATATGAAATTCCGATTGGATTAACTGTTGGAGTGATTGGAAGCGGCATTTTTATCTATTTACTGCTAAGGAGAAGAGCATATGCGTAACTCTACGAAACTGATCAGCTTACTCGTCCTTGCGATCGCATTAATTGCCGTATTCCTATTGACTGATCTCAATGCTTCCAATTGGGATTATGTGTTACCTAAGCGAACGATGAAAATTCTAGCGATTATTCTTACAGGTAGTGCGATTGCATTTTCAACGGTTGTGTTCCAAACGATTACTAATAACCGAATCTTAACACCTAGCATTATCGGGCTCGATTCACTGTATCTATTAATCCAAACTTTCATTATTTTTGTGTTTGGTTCAACTCATATGACATTGATGAACCAACATGTGAATTTTGTCATCTCTGTTGGAATGATGATTGGTTTCGCCTTGATCCTCTACCATTTCTTATTTAAAGGCGAGGGCGAAAACATTTACTTTTTACTCTTAATAGGTCTTATTTTCGGTACCTTTTTCAGCAGTTTATCTGAGTTCATGCAAGTACTCATTGATCCAAATGAGTTCCAAGTCGTTCAGGACCGAATGTTTGCAAGTTTTAACAATGTCAACACAGAACTGTTCTCCATATCGGTCGTCTTAATGTTGTTAGCAACGCTTTACTTTTTACGGTTCGCCAAATACTTAGATGTTCTTTCATTAGGTAAAGAACACGCTGTTAATTTAGGTGTTAATTACGATTCCGTCGTTAAGCAGTTGTTTGTTGTCATTGCGATTCTGATATCAATTGCAACTGTCCTCGTTGGTCCGATAACGTTTTTAGGATTACTCGTCGCCAATGTGGCGTATCAATTTTTAAAAACTTATCGACACAGCATTTTAATCGTTGGCGCGATTTTAATCAGTATCATTTCGTTAGTCGGTGGTCAGTTAGTTGTTGAACGCGTGTTCACGTTCTCGACCACAATCAGTGTCATCATTAATTTCATAGGTGGCGTTTATTTTATCTATCTCTTATTAAAGGAGAGTCGAGCATGATTGCGATTAAAAACCTTTCAAAAAAGTATGGTCAAAAAACGGTCGTCAACAATGTCAATGTAGAAGTAAAAAAAGGTAAAATCACATCTTTTATTGGTCCTAACGGTGCGGGTAAAAGTACATTGTTGTCAGCCGTCAGTCGAATGATCAAACAAGATCTTGGAGAAGTATATGTCGACGGTAAGGAACTGAAGAAATGGAATAACAACGAGTTATCTAAAAAAGTAGCCATTTTAAAACAGTCAAACCATTTAAATGTGCGCTTAACCGTTCGCGAGCTCGTATCATTCGGACGATTCCCTTATTCGCAAGGGCGACTAACGGAGGAAGACTGGAAACATGTCGATGAAGCCATTTCCTTTATGGAACTCGAAGATTTACAGGATCAGTTTTTAGATGAACTGAGTGGCGGACAACGGCAGCGTGCCTTTATCTCCATGGTGATCGCACAAGATACTGAGTACATTTTACTCGATGAACCGCTGAATAACTTAGACATGAAGCATTCTGTTCAAATCATGAAGGTTTTGCGTCGACTCGTTGATGAGTTAGGTAAAACGGTCGTCCTAGTCATTCACGATATCAATTTTGCTTCATTTTATTCTGACTACATTGTCGCACTTAAAGAAGGCGTTGTGGTTAAACACGGCCCTACAGATGAAGTGATTAGCCAGGTGAACCTTAAAGAAATTTATGATATGGACATTCCGATTAAGCAATTAGATCGGTGCAAAGTGTGTGTTTATTTTGGATAAAAAACATTTGAGGTGATCAATATGAAAAAATTATTATTAGGTTTATCAATTTTAGCGTTAATGCTAATGGCAGCTTGCGGTGGCGGAGAAAGTGAAGCTACTGAAGGTGAAACGATTGAAGTGGAACATTCGCTAGACACGGTGGAAGTTGAGAAAAATCCAGAGAAGGTTGTCGTCTTTGATTTTGGTATTTTAGATACATTGAAGCAGCTTGATGTTGATGTTACAGGTGTACCGAAAGATAGCCTTCCTTCTTATTTATCTGAGTACGAAGGTGATGACTATGAGCATGTTGGTGGACTGAAAGAACCTGATTTTGAAGCAATTCATGCGATGGATCCAGATTTAATCATTATTTCTGGTCGTCAAATGGATTTATACGAAGACTTTAAAGAAATTGCACCTACTATTTTTATTGAGATAGATGCTGAGAACTACATGGATTCATTTAAACAAAACACTGAGTTAATGGGCCAAATTTTTGACAAACAAAATCAAGTTGAAGAAGAATTAAGTGAAATTGAAGGATTAGTTGAAGAGCTTCAAGCTAAAACTGAAAGTAGTGATCAAACTGGTTTAATCACCCTTGCGACAGGTGGTAAAGTTAGTGCTTATGGTCCTGGATCAAGATTTGGAATTATTCATGACGTATTCGGCGTGAAGCCAGCTGATGATTCCATTGAAGTGGCAACCCACGGACAGAACATTTCGTTCGAATTCATCGTTGAGAAAGACCCTGATTATCTATATGTCATCGACCGTGATGCGGTTGTAAATAATGAAGAAGCAGCAAAAGAAACCATCGAAAATGATTTAGTGAAAAAGACAACAGCTTACCAAAATGATCAAATTGTCTACTTAGATCCAAACTACTGGTACTTATCAGGCGGAGGTCTAATTTCAGTAAAAGAAATGGTGAATGAAATCAATCAAACGTTTGAGTGATTGTAGGAGTGACAAGTATGGACCAACGATTTACAATCGGCGAGATGGCTAAACTTCATAATATTCCCGTTAAAACATTACGCTACTACGATGAGATTGGGCTATTTAAGCCGATTGAAGTCGACCCAGAAACTAATTATAGGTACTACTCGACTGTACAGTTCGAGCACTTAAATATAATTAATTACTTACGTGAGCTAGGCATTCCACTTAAAGACATTAAGCATCAATTCGACGTAAGAGACTGTGAATATTTTCTTGAAATGTTAGAAAACCAAGAAGCTCGAGTTGAGAAGCAAATCCAAGATTTAAAGCGTGCCAAACGTCGGTTAAGTGCTAGAATTAATGAACTTCATAACGTGACTCAACATTACGGAATACCTAAAGTTCAGTTAGTTGGTGATCGTCGTATGGCTCAGTTAAAACAACCCATCACGAGTCATGCCGAACTAGAGCTGGCTCTTAAGACATTAGAACACCGCACCGGTTTGAACGCCTCTATTTATATCGGAGGCGTCGGTGTGACTCGTTCATTAAAAGAATTGCCTAAACCCGTTTACAATTCAATTTTTCTTATGCTTGAAGATGAAGATATCGATCATGAGCTCGTGACTGTCATACCACAAGGCGAGTTCGCCACACTAACCGTGAATCGACAGCGAGTTCAAGCTCATGATTATGATCCGCTTCTTAAATTCATAGAGGAAAATGGCTATAAAATTGTTGGGGACGCGATTGAGCGCGTCATGATTGATGAGTATATTAGTCAAAATAAAAAGGAGCACTTGTCCGAAATTCAAGTGCCCATTTTAACGTAACCGCCTCGTGATGGCGGTTATTTTTTTGTCACTGGAAAATGAACTTCTAGAACTGAATCAGGATCATCCCCCTTGAAATCAGGTCCATAATATTCGTATTCGAATGCACCCGACTTCTGGTAATCTGAATGAGGTAACCATTCATTATAAAAATAGTTAAAACCTTTACCAATATCTTTAAGTGGCCCCTTATAACGAACTACAGCGTACTCTTGTTCAGGAATCTCTTTTACGACCATACCCTCCGGCACACCGGAAGCATCAGACACAGCCATCCCCGCCGTGTAAATGAATCGATTACCTAGTTGCCAACCTTTTGGAAATTCAATTAAACCATACCCTTCATATTCGGCAACAAGATTAGGAATCTGATCAGCCACTTGGTTAAACTCTTCCCAAAGACCCGGGATCGTATTCGGCTCTCCTTTTTTCATGATTCCATACGTTTTAATCTCCATTCCAACTAATGTCACTTTGTCCCTTTTCTCAACTCGAACGTCCATAGTTACCTCCATCACGTGTTTTGACTCTATTATAACAGTTCTATAAAATGGAAGTAATACTTTTACAGGAGGATAGAAAATGGGACTATTTGATGGCATGATGGGAAACGCATCAGAAATGGATACACAAGAAATACAAGATGAGCTTGAAGAACTTCTGGCATCAAGTGAGCAGGTTGAACACGCATATAAATTAATTCGCGACCTCTTTGTTTTTACTAATAAGCGCTTAATCTTAGTTGACAAGCAAGGCATGACTGGTAAGAAAACGGAATATCACTCGATTCCATACAAGAGCATCACACACTTTTCAGTCGAAACAGCCGGCACTTTTGATTTAGACGCTGAACTAAAAATCTGGATCTCAGGCAGCTCCACACCACTTGAAAAAACCTTTAATAAGCAACTCAATATCTACAAAGTTCAATCTGTCTTGGCAGAATATGTTTCATAAAATGAAGCGGAGCTCCTAATAGGGTTCCGCTAAATTAATTGAGCGTTTTCTTAATTTTTTGAGCGAAATTTTCAATAATTGAGCGATTTTCTAGATAATTGAGCGAAAATTAATTTTTTTGAGCGTTTTTAAAAATAATTGAGCGAATTAATATATTAGAGGCTTCAAATTATATCTCGTACCTTTTGTGCCACCTTCCTTTTCAAAGTTTGAAAGAATTCTTTTGATAGCATGCCTTGACTCGACCCCTAAAAAATTCCTCGCTTCCTGGTTAATGATCCATTCATCGATTAACAGGGCATAATCTCGTAAGGCTAGTACGTGTGCGTCTTTGCTAGAACTTCCACAAATGCATACCCATTTACCATGCTTATGCTGTACTCCAAGTCTTCCACACTTAGGGCAGTGCACGCCCTTCATCAAATCAGCAGCTTTTAGTCCAAAGCGCTTCATCAAATCAACGTCTTCCGGTTTATGTTCACGAATAAATAGGTCACTAACTCGATTAAGATCTCCTTCACTCCACACCTGCCCCAGAACGGATTCATTCAACTTTTGGTATTTAAATATGAACTCTTGAATGCTAATTATTTTTCCTAAATGAAAAGTATCGTCTGACTGAATGTGCAGTATTCCATGTCGACTGGCAAAAACAACTAACGTGTAGATCGGAATATTAGGGAAGCCGTAGTTTTGTAAAAATTGCTGTAACTGAAATTTTTGTTGGGAAACTTGAAGTAACGGGTTGGGGAAGGTTTCGGAGATATTATTTAACACACGGATCATTTGCTTAGATTCTTTATTAAAGTAAATATCTCCAGAGATGTTTTTCACTTCTACTAATAAAACAAACCTCGGAGTTACGAGCACGGTATCCATTTGAAAATGATACTCTCCTCTAGGAAGTCTCAAATCATAGAAAACTAACAAATCATTAGAACTTACTAACTCAATATAGTAATCTAATGAGCGTTCACCTCGATCACCGATTCTCACAATTCTAAGCGATTCCTCTATATCACCAAAAACTGAACAATCAGGTGACACGCGTCGTTCCAATGCTTCGAGCCTCCATAGCTTCATTGGCAAACTATGATTCTTGCAAATCAACTGGACCACTCCTGTTCGGTCATATAATACAAAATTATAAAAATTCCCCTATATTTATACAAGTCCTTTTTACCTAATTCAAAAATACACCATTCGCCCCTACTAATCTTAATTTTAAAACATAGATAATTATAGGTAATACTAATTTAGGAGGTTATTATGTATAGAAAACTTTCACTTTTAACTCTGTTGGTCTTCTTTATTTTTGGAAGTGCTTTAACATCGGCTGAGTCAAAAGAACTTGAAACACCTAAGCTTGTCCAACAAGAAACTGACGAGATCTCCATCACGGGAAAAATCGGTAATGGTAATGAGGAAACTCCCGGCGAATGGTACACTGGCACCACTCCATCAAACCTCGATCCTAACAAACCCATCCTTCTCTTCGTACACGGATTAAACAGTACCGCCCAAACATGGTGGGAAGATAATGATATGTACCAAACGGCATACGATGCTGGTTATCAAACGACATTCCTTCAACTCCACGATGCAGGTGGCTACAACGAAGACATGTGGGAAAACGGGCAGCTTCTAGCTGAGAAAATCATTGAAATCTCGGACCATTTTAATGGAAAACCAATCACAATCGTTGCCCATAGTAAAGGCGGTGTGGATTCACAGGCCGCTCTAACTTACTACGGCGCTCATCAATACGTTGATAATGTTATTACCCTTTCTAGTCCTCACCACGGCTCACAACTCGCAGACCTCGCCTATAGCTCCTGGGCAAGTTGGTTAGCGGACGTCATCGGCACAAAAGGTGACGGAACCTATTCTTTGCAAATGGCTGAAATGGAAGATTTCCGAAGCCAAACCGATGCCCAACCACTCGCTTATCATAATGACTATTACACTTTCGCAGGCACTTCTTGGGGATCTGTTTTCTCATCGACTTGGTATGGAGGTATGTATTTATCTCAATACGGTTCGAACGATGGAGCCGTAACAGTCGACAGTAGTCGTCTACCTGGAGGCACTGAAGTTGCAGTTGGTGACTGGGATCATTCCTCAATTCGTACAGGTACCACTTTCTCAATTTTTGAAAACCATCTAGCAGGTACTCATACTTTTAATACTCAAAAACAACCTAAAGATCAGAAAAATAATAAACGCATAATGAATCAGTGGGTTCACGGGGGTCAACTGGCTGAAGGCCAAGATACGATTACTATAACAGTGGAAGATGGTGTTTCAGAACTTCATATAAATCTCATGACCGCTCACGAACCACAATCCATGAAGCTTGTAGCACCTGATGGATCCGAATACCCTACAGAATTCAAATCTATAGAACTTAACGATGGAGTCTTTAAAGGTGCCATAAGCCACGTGACCGATTTGAAAAATCCCGAACCTGGTGAATGGACGTTAAAAATCTACTCTGAACAAGAAGACTCTTATCTAATATTCAATGATTTTAAAACGACTCAAAAAATAAACCTGAACAAACATATTAAACGAAATGGAGATCTAAACCTAACCTACAACATGCAAAGTCAACATAACATTCAAAAAGCAACCTATACCATTACCGAATCCAACCACGCTAGTAACAAAATGACTTTTACCAACAATTCCAATCACGAACGCCACATTAAATTAACTAAACCTAATACCGTTTACAACGTGACCATCGACATCGAAGGCACCACAAATGAAGGCTATCCATTCAAACGAACCGTCGTTGAATCGGTTAAAGTTCCAGGTAAATCTAATAGATAATTCGATATCCCTTTGTCTTCATACTAAACAAAAACCTTCCGTGTGAGCTATTGCTCCATGGAAGGTTTTTTAATAAAAAATGCGATTTCGTTTCTTGACTCTTTTGAATAATAGATTACCAATGATTAAACTAATGATCCCTAATATCCAAAACACTCTAGCTGCGGATTCAAATAAGATATAAGAAAATGTATCCTGCCAACGGGTAAATTCGGGAAAATCAACAAACAAAACACCGCACCCTAAAATAATGGCTAATACACCTATAGTAAGAAAAACTTTCGAAGTGACCTTCATACATAATCCTCCAAAAATCCCATTATTCCGACTTTTTTATTATTTTAACATAAAATGTTTGAAAGAGATATGGAGAATTTATTCATTCAAATGTTTTGTACAATTGAACAATTCGAGCTCCCAATGCGATTCATGGCGACGAAGTTTTGTAATGGATGTATTCCCAAGGTGATACTTTTTCTCCAGTTCAACCACTAATTCATTTAACAACTGTCGGATAAAAGAACCATGAGAGACGATTAATACAGGTTCATCAGGATGTTTTTCTGAGACTTCATTTAAAAATTCCATCCCCCGACGAACAACA
Organism: Piscibacillus halophilus; assembly: GCF_900110685.1. Lineage (GTDB taxonomy): Bacteria > Bacillota > Bacilli > Bacillales > Alkalibacillaceae > Piscibacillus > Piscibacillus halophilus. The sequence goes on along the minus strand of NZ_FOES01000007.1, from coordinate 58,462 downwards.
CTTTGATTACTTTCAATGCCTAAATCTTTCTCAAACCAGTTCTCACCCCACCGTTCAATACGTTCAGCTTTAGTTGTACCTTCAATTTTACCTCCATAAGCTTCACGAATTCGCTCGTCAGTGATGACCGGAATTTCTAATTCGGTTGCAATGATTTCAGCCGTTTGGTGGGCACGTCTTAAATCACTTGAATATAGAACACCCCACTTCTCATCTTTTAACCGGTTAGCTAGTTTCTCGGCATCTTGTATTCCCTTTTCATTCAAAGGAATATCCGAACTCCCTTGAGCTCTTTTAGCCAAATTCCAATCCGTGATGCCATGTCTTACAATTCCGATTACCGTCATGTATTAACCACCCTCTCAAAATATACAAAAAATGCTGCCTAATAACACAGCAGCATTTTCAGATACTCATTTTTGGAATATACCACATTAATTGATTTTTCCCCGATGCCTTGGCTTGATATAAAGCACGATCCGCCTTCCTTATTAAATCATCCACACTTGTTCCGTCCATAGGTGCAATAGCCACACCAATACTAATCGTGACATGATAAACATTCCCTTTAATTTCCCACGGTTCTGATGAAGCGCGAATTAAACGTTCCGCGACTTTTAGAACATCTTTCTCTTTCTCTACGCCTGTTAGCAACACATTGAATTCGTCTCCACCAATTCGAGCAATGATATCATCTTCACGCAAACAATTACGAAGTCGTTTTGACAAGTGTTGTAAAAATTCATCTCCCGTATCATGCCCTAAGTCGTCATTGATTTGTTTAAAATTATCACAGTCTATATATAGAATAGCTAAATGATCCCCTGTATGACCTGACTTAGTCAATTCTTTTTCTAGCTTTTTCTTAAAATAGCGGCGATTTGGAATACCTGTTAAAGGATCATTGTTCGCCAAATAAAAAACTTGTTGTTCAGCTTCTTTTCGTTCAGTTATATCAATTAATACGCCTTCAATATATAAAATCTCTCTATGTTCATTACGAGTTACCGTTGTACGGTCATCAATCCAACGAATTTTTCCATCAGCCGTAATAATTCGATACTCTTGTTTAAATTTATCAAGACCACGTTCTAAGTATTCATCCACTTCTCCTTCTACACGCGCTAAATCTTTAGGATGAACAATCAATGAAAAGTCAATTTTCTCTTTTAAAAATAAGCCCGGTGTATAACCAAATTGATTAATGTTATTGGAAACATAGTCAATAGGCCAACCTTTTTCAGCTTTCCATCTTATAATAACTGCAGGACTATTTTCAATAACACGGTTGGCTAACCTCAACGCTTCTTCTGAACGCTTTTTATCAATAATCATCGCAGCTAAATGACTAAATTGATTAAAAACTTGAACTTCCTCCTGACTTGGTGCGCGGCACTCATCAGGATAAAAGGCAAGAGTGCCAAATAAATGACCCGTTGCTGAGACAATTGGGATCGACCAACACCCTTTAATATTATATGTTTCAACAATATCACGATAATCCTCCCAAATAGGGTCAACCATTGCATCCTCTACAATAACAAGATCGTTTATGTATGCAGAGGTCCCACATGAGCCTGCTTTAGGTCCAACACTTAAGCCGTCCATACTGTCTAAATACGCCCTTGGAAACCGAGGGCCAATAGGGTTTTCCAGACTATGTAGTTTTTCATTATACTCGGTGATCGTCGCGCGAACATCCGGAAAAACCACTGCTATCGTCTCGGTTAATCTCTCTAATATTTTGCTAAGAGGCAGATTTTCTGCCACTAACATCTCTATAATTCTACTTTGTTCTTTCAATAAATGTTGGACATTAACCAGTTCACTCATGTAGGTGCCCCCGCTATTAGAAATTAGATATCGTTATAAAAAATATAACGATATTTATATTTTATAATACCACTTTTTCAATAGATTTAAAGTAATTCGACAAAATATTACAAAAATTTCTTCAAAAATTTTACAAAAAAACTGCCAGTCATTAAAACCGGCAGTCCTCTTAATTAATTAGTGTTTAACTTTTTTAAATTTACCCTTTTTAGCTAACTCTTTTAATCTTTCTTTTGCACGTTCCGAAGCATTAGCATGGTCTTTAAGAGGTATATTAAGCTCAAGCTCTTGAATTCGACCTTCTGCATCATATTCAATCGGTTCATCAAACGATTGAATGTAATCAACAGTTGCATCTAAATCTGTTGGACCAATTTCAGAACTTAAGGCTAAGTCTTCAATGCCACTGTCGTCATCACCGAACATGTAGTTGTTTACCACAACTGTATATATTTCATTAGGATCAATTTCTGAACCATCTGGAAGGAATACGTCTATGACTTCCATTTCATCATAATTCCATGTGTAACTCATACCAGCCACGCTGTAATCGGGACCGTATGGTTCACTTAGTTGATTATTCAACACTTCAATAATCGCTTCACCTGTTAGCTCAGCTTTTACTAACGTATTGCCAAATGGTTGAACCGTAAAGACTTCACCATATGTGATCGGTCCTTCATCTATATCCGCGCGAATACCACCACCATTCATCATGGCCATATCAGCATCCATCGCCCATTTCATACCATCCGCAATTAGGTTACCTAAAGCATTGTCACCTAAATCGCCACGTTCAGCATATCCACCTTCTAATGGAACCGCTGCTTCACCAATAACTTCATTTTTAATGTCATCTACTAACGTTTCATATTTTTCTAGAATGGCCGCTACTTCTGGATCAGGTTCCATACCATGCTGTGCCACTGTCACGATTTCAGCAGTTTTCTCAACAATGTCCCCTGTTTCAGGGTCGATTTTTAAATCAACATCTGAAAAAGCTGTACCATAAGAATAAGCTTGTACAATCAGTTTGCCATCTACTAAACCATTATTTTCAACATGATTATGTCCAGCAAAAATAACATCGACTTCATCATCTACATTTTCTGCAATATGAGCCACATCACCTGTGATTTCGTCCCCTTCTTGATACCCAGGGTTATGAGCTAATACGACAATTGCACGAACACCCTGCTCCTTTAATTCTGGAACAAAACGGTTAATCGCTTCTACTTCATCTGTAAATTCAACATTTTCGTTTCCTTCTTTAATAATCATGCTAGGAGTTTCTGTCGTAGTGACACCAATAAAACCAATTTTTTGACCCTCAACCTCTTTGACTACATATGGATCAACCAGAAGCTCTTCCGTGTCTTTATATTGAACATTCGCTGCTACAACTGGAAAATCCATACCGTCGTAACCTTCTGTCCCGTCTGGATGCTCTCCGCCATGAATCATTCTAAGCAGTTCATCCACACCTTCATCAAACTCATGGTTACCTAACGTTCCAACATCCATTCCCATTGCTTCCATGATCTCAACAACCGGTTCATCTTGGAAAGAAGCCGATATTAACGGACTCCCCCCAATCATATCACCCGCGTGAACAAGTAGTGTATTCTCAGGGTTTGTTGCTTCACGTTCTTTTAAGTAAGCTGCAAGATAATCAGCTCGTCCAGCTGGGTCATTTTCCCCATCACCGTCAAAATCTGCAAAGTAATCTTCATAATCAATCTGACCATGCCAGTCATTCACCCCGAGTAATTGAACGTCTACTAAATCATCTTCTTCAGCCGCTAAACTGCTAAATGAAGGCACTAATAATGATAGAGATACTAGAATATAAACTAGTTTTCTCATGTGTTCCCCTCCCTTTATGTATATTTCAAATTTAATATAACACAGAATATATAGGTACTTATTCTCAATTGAGTCATTCTATTATTAATTTTTTGTAAATTGAGAATCTGATCCATAAACTTCAAAGGAGCATGGTGGTCTAATCCTTAAAACTGAAGTTAGATAAAAACATAATTTCAAAAGAACCCCCGAACTATAAATGATACATGTTCATTTATAATTCGGGGGTGTATTTGGTATTCCGCTCAATGCAATTCGAGTGTTTGTTGACCTATATCCATTAAGTCTTGATCATGTGTCACTAAGATGATGCTTGTTCCCGTTCGGTTTAATTCCTTTAATAATTGAATAACTTCATCACGACTATGTTGATCCAAATTACCAGTCGGTTCATCACATATTAATAACTTTGGATCATTAATTAAAGCTCTCGCAATGGCTACCCTTTGCTTTTCTCCTCCAGATAGTTGAGAAGGATAATGTTCTATTCTTTCAGTGAGATTTACTTTTTGCAATAGATGATGGGCTTTATCTTTTAACTTGACCTTATCCTCAAAAGGAAGTAAAGGGAGCATCACATTTAACTCGCAATTAAATTGATCAAATAATTTGTAGTCTTGATAGATAAAGCCTAAATCATTTCTTCGATAGGATTGTAAATCTTTTTCTTTGGCTTCATGAATTAGCTTATCCTCAAATTGTATATGACTATCTTGGTCAGCCGGAATAAGCCCTGCTAGACACTGGAGTAAAGTGGTTTTACCTGAACCCGAGCGCCCAATAATTGTTAACCACTCGCCTTCGTCTAATTTGAAATTAATATTTTTCAATACAGATATTTCTCCTGATACCGTTAGATAAGATTTATTCAACCTTCCGACGTTTAACATTGCTTATCCCACCTTCTTATACCAATATTTAGTTGTCCTGCGGAGCATGTTTATTAGTACAATAAAAGAAACTACTAATATGAACGAAAATAAAATAAGACTAATCACACCAACCCATATAATGGTATTAACTACCTGACTAAATAAAAATTGATAAAGACAAATACTCATGATTGCACCGAACAATATTGAAATGGCTGACCATAACGCTACTTCTTTTAAATAAAATTTATACATTTGATTATTGCTCCAACCGATATGATGAAAGAGAATCATTTCATCTGAACGTTGTTTCCACAAGGATATTAAAGTCTCAATTAGCGTTAAAATACCTACGGTGAACAGAAATACTAATAACACCGTGTAAAACCCTTCCATTTGTCCATGAACATAACCACCTAGTGTCGTTTGAACTGTTCTTTTCTCCTGTAGGTTTATTACTAGGGGTAAAAAAATGATTATAAGAGACATAACACTAATCTGAACAATAGAAAAAGAGACTAGATGACGATAATACCAAGCATTTTGCCAAGTGACTGTTTTATTACCAAGTGGTTTCTGAGGGTGATTTTGATTATTTTTATAAAATAAACTAACTAAAAACATTAACAAACACGTCACCGTGAAAATAATAATTAGGTTTAAAAATAACACATACTCCTCTGTCCTTAAACTTATAACTAGAAGAACTAAAAAAGCCAAGATAAAAGGAATACCTAATAAACCTGTCCATTCTTTAAGACGCAGTTTTCTTATATTCTCTTTTTTCCAACCAAAACTTGTTAAGAGTGATTCTTCTTTCCTTCTAGTCTTAATTAAATGAGAAAAACTAAAAACCATATAGATTAAGCTAACTAAAATAAAAAACGTAACTAGGATTATTTTAACTATGTCCCAGCTTTGTAAAATAGTATCCGCTGCACCTAAGGTTGTCCAAGGTTGGATAACCTCTCCCAAGCCCTCCACATCAATCTTTAAGGATTGGTATGAGGCCCCAGCCACAATATCAACCGTGAAGCCCTGCTCTTCAAATTCTGTTGCCATCGATTTTATTTTTTCTGATGCTACTTGGTCATAACCTTGGATTCCGGCTATTTTGACGCGAATAGCATCAATTGGCTTATCACCTTTTAGTCGTTCTACCCAATCTATCGATATTAGACCATGAGCTGGTGTCGTAATGAAGCTACCTGGAAAAGCAGTCGGCTGTATTTGTGTGTGACGATCTTCAGATAAATATGTAGGTTGAATGCCATAAATACCAAGTGGAGAAGCTGCTAAATCATCATGATCATCTACTTCGAAGTTTCCAACATGGTAAAAAGTGAATCCCTCTCCCTCGATAACTTCAGCACCATCTAAGACAAAGTTATTTCTTTCTTTGATTTCTCGGTAATAGGGAATTCCCGATTGTTCATCTGTTCCTAATTGCTTGACTGAAATTTTGTCACCTATAAGTTGATAGTTAACTGGTTCAACATCATAATAAGTTTCCTGGCTACCAGATTCAATTACTCCCCATATCTCTCTATCTTCTAATGGATTTTCTGTATAGTTTATAAGTCGATAATCATCATCTGCATATAAATAATTATCATAAAAAGGTGTAATCACATCTGAAAAATCTAGTGAATAAGTTTCTGTTGAAACCGTTTCTTGCTCAGCCATTTCATCTATAAGTTGTTCATTTAATTCTTTATCTCTATATGAAAGTGAGCCAAACGTGCTATTGTCTTTAATTTTGTATTTTCTCTTAAGTTCTCTAACTTCATCATCTTCCAGGTCAATTGTATCAATTTGTATTGATGCTTTTAATGGAATATTTCCATTTTCTAACCCAAGAATAGGGACTTCTTCAAAGAGTGCTAGACCTGGTCCATATGTTTCTAAAGAAGAAAAATCCTCTCCCGTTAATTTATTCTCTTCCTCTACATCAATGGCTACAACTTGGTGATAAGTTAAGGGGAATTTAAATGAAGGGTATTCACCACTAAACACGTTAACTAGAGATTCACTATTTATCGTGGAGTATGTAGAGAATTGATTCGGATCTTTAAACGAATAAGCTGTATAGGATTCACCAATTGGATAAGTATGTACGCCATCTGTTGTCGTATAATTGACCGTATATCGAACAGAGTCTTCTCTTTCAGGTAATGAGTATGTGATTTCGTTTGCTGTATAAAGTCCGATGGCAGCAACCGGTGCAGCAACTTCAACATCATCACGGTTCAGAACATTTTGCCATTGTTCCAATGTGATCCCACCATGACCAATACCTAAATAATTTTCTTCTACTAAACCTAATTCCTCTTCAAGATCAGTACGACTATCTCCAGGTCTCAACAAGATATCATAACTTCCTCTTGAAAAGTCATAAATATCTTGTTCAATCGTTTTAGACGCTGTATTTAATGACTGAATCGAAAGCGATATAAGCAAAAATATCACAAATAAAAGAGTCATCAACTGTATTCTTTTACCTTTTCGAGTTAGATTAATATTCATTCACCACTCACCTCTAATATAATCACTCTAATTCAAATGAATTAGAGTGATTATATTGATAATGATATTACCACGCTCTTACTGTTATAGATTTGTACACATAATCCGAAATATTTAATTGGTCTGCAGTTCGAGCAGATGCGGTATAACTTTTTACATTAGAAGTACCTCGATAAGTATGTGAGAAGACTCTAGATGTACCATTCCCAATACCGTCTAATCGTTTCTGCCCAGTTCCATCACCTGGGTTAAAATAAAAAGTGTGAGGACCATAACTAGATGTAGTACCAACTGTCCAACTATTTGATTCACCACCGTTCACTGTTGTGGGTCCAGAAAAGGTAGCAATTGGAACTGCGTTTAATTCATTGTTTTCTATATTTTCTGTTTCACTTGCATAAATCCCAGCTGAAAATAATAAAAATACACTCATGGAAACTACTAAACTGCCAAACAGTTTCTTTTTCACTAAAATCACCTCCTTTTTCCATAATATACATTTTATTCATGATGTTAATTTGATTGTATAATAGATTGAATATTTTGTAAATTTTTTATATTATTATGATTTTCTAAATTGATAAATTAATAAGCATTTGAGCCGAAATTACTATTGATGAACGTTTCCGCCTTTAAGTCAGTGATGTTCATTTTTTTATCCTATATTTCAAAGTCTCCAAAATGGAAAACACTACGTTAGAGGTTTAGCTAAGTGGTTTTGAAGCGTTATACTGAATTATTAAAGTTTTTCAAATTTGCATTCCTTAGAAGTCTTAACTAAATCGGTTTTTTAGCTTTCAAAAAAGAGGCTGAGACAAAAATAATGATTAAATAAAAGAAGGCGAACCTTAGACTGTATTAAACATCCAAGGTTCGCCTTCTTTATGGTAGCTACGTCAAAATGCTTCGCTTTCCGCGGGCACGGCTTCAACTTCCCCAAACTCACATCCGTTCGTTTGGCGTGATTTACAGTTCGTGCTGTTCCTGCTGGAGTCTCGCATTTTGACTACGCTAACTCTATTTTCGTTCGGATTTTATTGACCTATTTATCTTTTGTCCCAGTCTCTTACTCTTCCTCACCTATTAAAAATTCAACAATCCCCTCGGCTAAACCTTCTGCTAAAGGTAAGTCTGGATTAGCGTACGTCTGTAATTTATTAGCTGAATCCTCTGGTTCTTCTTTTAACACATGATTCATATCTTCAATAATTAATTCTTCTGCATCAAGCTGAGAATTAATTAACTTCGTCGCATTTTCTTCAGCTATTTGTATATCATGAGTTCCTTGAACAACTAAAATAGGTACATTTAACTCTCTAATTTCTTCTGTTGGATCATACTCCATCCATGAGATTAGAAATGGTTGAATTTCAGGAGCAAATAAACTATGAAGCTCAGAACTAACGTCTTCAACGGTCTTACCTTGTTTTAATTGCGCTAAGATTTCTTCAGACTCGTTGTAGTAATCTTCGTTAAGCTGGTCAGTTAACTGATCCAACATCACTTCATCAATAGTTTTCCCAGCACCTGCAAGCGAAACAAAATAATCAGCGCCAGCCTCTTGAATGGCTAACATACCGACAAGTGAACCTTGACTGTGACCAATAACACTGACTTGTGAAAAACGTTCATCTCGGTGTAACAGGTTTAACCATGATTTAGCATCTTGTACAAAGTCCTCAAACCTTAATTCACTTTCAGGAATCACAGCTTCTTGATTCTCAGCAGCTCCACGCTTACTATACCGAACCGAAGCAATACCATTTTCAGCTAAAGATTCTGCTAACATTTTTAAGCTATTGTTTTTTCCTGGTAATGGAGTTGAGTTTCCATCTCGATCAGTTGGTCCAGACCCTGGAATGATTAAAGCTACAGGGTAAGGGCCATCACCCTCTGGGGTCAACAGCTCTCCTTTTAACTCTCCATGTTCGGTATCAACGGTTAAGAAATCCTCGGGTTCAGATCGCTCACCAGTCTGTCCAGCTAACTGACCCCGTTCTAAATAAAAAGGATATTCCTCCCCTCGTTGAGTAAAGGTTCCTTCAATGCTTTCGTCGTTTTTTAATTCTCCTTCAAAAGTCATTTCCTCTTCTTGTAAGTACAGCTCAAATGACAATTCTTCACCATCAAACTGTAGTTTAGAAAGAGGATATTCATTCAAATTTTGAATTGGTATACTGATGTTACCCTTGAATTCATCCTCATGATTAAACTCTATGATTATATTTAGAGGGTTCTCCTCTACCTCGATGGCCCCATTCCATGTTCCAACTAATTGGTCCTCAACAGGAGCACCTTCGTCATCGTCCGAACATGCTATTAACCATAATGGCAATAATAAAACTAAAAAGTAAATTTTTTTCATAACGAACACCTTTCAGTGGTTTTACTTTACAAGACGAGCCCTTTCTTTATAAAGTTTCGTTAATAACTAATTTCTTTTAGACAATGGATAAATAGTTAAACTTTGTATCACCATAGACAACATAATTGCTCCTATAGTTAGTGATATAATCGAATCTTCATGGCCAGAATACTGATCCTTAAACATGAGTAATAATGCAATGGACATCGTTCCTTTTATACCACACCAAGTCATTAAGTGAACATCTTTTGTTTTAAAATGGTTATGAAGATTGGGGAGTAGTTTAAACATGATGAGAAGAATCGCCTCTCGTGCAAGTAAGGATAATATAAAGATAACAAACATAGCCCAGAAATCACTAATTTTAAGTAAGTCAGTTGCTTCTAGCCCCATCACTATAAATAAAATAGATAAGACGATTGGATTAATGTTTTCCCAAAAACCATTTAAATAGTCAGGACGGCGTTTTTGACTCGTTATATCAATTTCATATGAAAGAATCAGCCCCGAGGTAACGGTGGCTAGAACGCCTGATACACCAATATGTTCCGCGACCAAAAAGCTTCCATAAGCTAATACGATACTCACCATAACTTGATACTCTCGGTGGTTTAGCCAAAATATTACCTTGCTTAAAATATAACCAAAGATTAACCCAACTAATACGCCACCAATCGAAACCCATAAGAATTCCGAAATAAATGAACCAATATGAAAACTCTTTTGATTTGAAAAAATTCCTGCCACAACCGTAAATAACACAATACTAGTTCCATCATTGAGCAAAGATTCACCTTCTACTACATCTGCTAACTCATCTCGTTTAGTAGAAGTCTTTAAAATATTTACAGTTGAAACTGGGTCTGTTGGGGTTAGAATTGAGGCTATTAATAAAGCCCCAACAAAACCAATTGACAGGCTTATACCAACAGTCGTATATATGAGAACAGCCAAAAGAAATGCCGTTAGTAACATTCCTATAGTACTCAAGGCAATAAAAGTGCCATAATATTTTTTTAAATCTTTTAGCGGAAGTTGGTAAGCTGAAATAAATAGTAATGCAGGTAAAAACCCGTGCATGATCATCTTTTCCGTTAGTAATACCTGTTCAAAAAATGGAACGTAAGATAAAGCTACACCAACCAATAACAAGATAATCGGAACTGGGAAGTATTCTCTCTTTTGATCAATCGCAAAAATAATCGTTCCGACTAGTATAAAGAATATGATATGATAAGTGGTCATCTTATCACTCCTTACCATACCATACCCGATTTTTCACATCTAAAATGCAATGGTCACAAAAAACCATATAATCATAATCAACTGGATCACAACTTTAGCAATGGATCCACTTAAAAAACCGATAAATGAGCCGATTGAAGCGCGTATTGCTTCTTGAGCTGTCCGTTTCTGGATTAACTCTGTTATAAATACGGCCACAAATGGCACGACTAAAATTCCAAACGGTGGAATGATAAATGAGCCGACTATGACAGCCATAGCCGCTACCTGTTCACCACGTTTTGAACCACCATATTTTTTTACGAAATAACTATTCGCAATAACATCCGCTCCGATTAAAATGATCGTAAAAATTACCATCACAGAGTAAAAGACCCAACCCAGCTCTCCGCCATCAATAAAGAAATGATATGCTAAAAAACCCAGCCATAGCACTAAAACTGAAGGAATAATCGGAAATAAAATCCCTACAAAACTCAGGATAAAAAAGGCAATGATTAAAATCCAAATAAAGACGTCCATAAAATGCCTCCAAATGATTTTCTATATATTTATTATAACCCTTCGACTGAAAAAATCTGCAATTATGAATGAAAGAATAAATCCAATAATAGGTACTATAATGATTCCGACATAAGAAAACAGCTTATAACCTAGTGCTATACTGAACAATAATGAACTTGGTACCATCATCAGCCTAAACATTTTCTTAGAAACATTCGAAAGTTCTACTGGTTTCCAATAAAATAATTCCAAAAAACGTTCTGATACGATTTGGTTCCAATAAGACCTTGCCAATTGGCCAATAAAAAATAAAAGGATTAGATAAATCAATACCTTATACCAGCTTGGGAACAGAACGATAAGTGCCACTCCACCGAATGTAAATTGTAAATATAATAAAACCCATTTTTTTCGCCTTAAAAGGGTTTTAATCATCAGCTCCTGATATGCAAACTGCGGGGTATAAGTAGAGTACAATTTTTGAGAATTTCTAAAGATCCATGGCCTGTTTGATACTTGGTTATTAGATTGAGTCATCCACTCTGGAGCCCCAATATGAGCAGATTGCATTAAAATCAATTGTGTGAATTGGTTCCGTTGCTCTGTATCTATTTCTATCTCTTGATAGAATTTTTGAGGCTTACTGAGAACTATTACCATCGAACTTACCAATATAACAATTGAAACCATTAACATAGCCCAATCATTCGTAACGGATTTTAATAACATTAGAAAATAAACAATCATTAATAATAAAATAGAAAATCGATAAGTCCATTTTGATAAACGTATTTTCGCCTCACGTTTCAGTAATTCTTTTGCGGTAGACAAGATATATACTAAAATACTGAACTTCAAATACGTCAACGCATCCCAATTAAAATATTGAATAAATATAGGAGAGACCAAGATCATAAATAAACTTGTTTTAACAAATGTGATCAGAGCCATATAACCGATTCTATATCGATTTAGTGCATTTATTAAATCTATCTTCTGCCATAAATAAAGTACATCCGCATTGAATAAAAAAGCATAATGAGATCCTAAATACATTAGGAAAACGACGACCATAAGCATAAATTCAGCCGATACATTCTCTGGCCATATTGGTACCTTCAGCCATAAATCAATGTAGAAGCTTGCACCTACTATGAAAAAAGGAATAAAAATATATACCCAAACTGTCCAATCAACCGTTGTATGGCGTAATCTATTATAGAATCTATAATGGTGTTGTAATCTCTTTTTAAACAACTCAAACCCTGTCATCTTTATGTACGCTCCATTAATATTTCAAAACTATCTAAAAGACTTACTACATTATTCGACCCGGCTGCTTTTAGAATATTCTCCAAAGTACCTTGGGCAATCACTTCACCTTCTGACATCAGAATAAAATGATCACAAATACGTTCCGCTGTATCTAGCATATGAGTAGACATCAAAACACCTGCACCGTTAGCCCGCTCATGTTCTAATAGACGCAGAAAGTCTTTCATCGCCTTTGGGTCCAATCCAATGAATGGCTCGTCAATAATATATAGATTGGGTTTAATTAGAAAAGCTAATATAATCATTAACTTTTGTTGCATCCCTTTTGAAAAGGTTACGGGAAGTTCATGAATGACCTTATTCAAACGGAATATCTCGAGTAATGGCTGCACCCTATCCTTCATTTTTTCTTCAGACATCTCGCACATAGAAGCCGTAAATTGAATATGTTCCCATAACGTTAATTCATCATAGTACACGGGTTGTTCTGGTATGTAGGCATAACGCATGGAGTCATCCCAAAACTGAACTGAACCATCCATATAATCTATGGTTTCTAAAATAGATTTGATTGTCGTACTCTTTCCCGCTCCATTAGGACCAAGAAGCCCTACTAGTTCTCCTTCTTTAATACTAAAATTAATATTTTGAATGATCGGCTCATCCTTACCGTAGCCAGCTTGGTTAATGTTAATATCAATTACCACAACGATCTTCCTTTCTAAATAGCTCGAAAATCATGCTGTTCTACCCTGATTTTTTGTAAGAACACGTCAACATCTCTTCGTTTTTTTAATAAAACCACGTTTTTTTCGGGGTATTGACTTATTTTTTCGTAGATTGCCGGTCTTTTAGACTTGCGGAAAGCCCATACATATTTAATAAACTCCCAATTAAATCTCTCTGTTCCCGCATTGAAATCAGGTCTCTGTTGATTCCGATACTGAATCATTCTCTTAAAAATCCGGATCATACAGAGCCACCTTGGTAAATCAAAAAGTACAACAAAATCTGCTCGCTCTAATCTTAAATCTAAGGTTCCGTTATAGTTACCATCAATCATCCATTCGTCCTCTTGAATGAGTTCTTTAGTTATCTCAATTTGTTCTTCGCGAGATGCCATGATCCAACCTGGGCTCCAAAATAGGTTGTCCAAATGATAGAGTTTTAGATTCAGGATTCGAGCTAGCTCTCTTGACATGGTTGACTTTCCTGAACCTGGTGAACCGATTAAAATCACACGCTTCAAAACATCGCCCCCGCTTCTATGGTCTTTGATCCCATGGCTCTAGTTGACCCACTATGTATGTTGGCTGTTTAAGTTTGAAGGCTTCAATAACACCCTTTGAGATTTCTTGATTCGTTAACCATCTAGAATAACCAGTTTCCAATATAAATCCGAGCTGAACCTGGTGATAAGTACAGTTTTTGGGTGTTTTAAGCTTCTCTTTTATTGTATTCAAATTTGAACTACTTCCGAGTACATGGTAAAAATCACAGGTCGATTTTTGATTGAATAAAACATCTAATAACACCTTCATCGGGTTTTCTGGTACGTTATGAATCCAAGCTACGACCAATGACCAATCAAACGTTTGATTAATTTTTTGTTTAAAATCATTTACGTCCCGATAATCGGTATACAAAGGAAGGATGTTCTGTGAGTTTTCTAAAAGCTTAGCCATTTTACTTCTGGTCCGTCCCACGACGTAAACTTCATAACCTTGTTTTTCTAACCAATGACAAGTTTCTGCAAGCATGCCTGAACCACCTATAACTAGCGCACGTTCCATCTTATCACCTCTGTCAGAATATTATATCATCCCATTCCATTTTTTACTAAAAAATATAGCCGCAGTAATGGCTGCGGCTTTACTCTATTGATCCATTTCGCTAAGATCAAATGAAATCACACGATTTGTATTAGGATTATATACGACTGAACCTCTAATTTTGATCGTCTCACGTGGTGATTCTAACGTATATACGTAAGTTTCTCTTGTGCGATTTGAAGACATTTCCTCACTGCCCTCAAAATCATAATTAGTCACTCTGTACCCTGGATATCCGACTTGAACAAGTTCTAAGAGATATTTACCAAACTTTTCTTCCTCTAACTCTGGTGAAGGTGTAATTTCTACATTGATGATTCCTACATCCGGATTTACACCTAGTGCCTCAAACGCACGCTTGTGAAGATTAATCCGATTAGGTGGATTATTAGGTACCGTATCAACAACTTTAACAAGTACCTCGCGTGTATTTTGAGGATTTCTTACTTTCAGCGTCTGACCGCATTGAAACCCCGCTCTTGGACTAACCGCAACTGTCATATATTGATTATCGGACCATGGAATATTACATTGTGTGACTTGTCCTCCCTCTGTCCAAGTTGCCTGACCCTGGATGACTTGTTGACGTCCATTGAAAAATGAAGTCATCGGTTGAGGCTCAAATCTATATCGAAAATCCCCATAATATGGATACATTTTTCTCCTCCTTTAATCCTTAGTTTTTATAACATATGCCTATAGAAGGTTGACCTGTTACAATGTCACACCGAATTCATTTATTCAGGGACGTTTTCGTGGTATAATATTGACTGAAAATTACATCAAACAAGCAGGGGGAAAATAGATTGGGCAAACGAATATTGTTTTTCTTATTAACCAACATTCTCGTCATGACAACTATTGTTGTCGTATGGTATGCTTTAACGTCATTCTTTGATTTAGGCAACATTAGTGGTGTTAATGGGGTAAGCACACTAGACTTTGGAACTCTAGCGGTCTTTAGTATTGTTGTAGGTTTTACAGGAGCCTTTATTTCATTAGCGATGTCCCGTTGGATGGCTAAGAAAATGATGGGTGTTCGTGTCATCGACCCTAGCAAGACGATGTCCGCACGCGAAAAAGAATTAGTGGATCGTGTTCACCGTCTTTCACGCACAGCCGGTCTAATGCATATGCCTGAGGTTGGAATCTACAACTCACGTGAGGTAAACGCATTTGCGACAGGTCCGTCGAAGAAGCGTTCACTTGTGGCGGTTTCATCTGGCTTACTTGAATCCATGGATGATGATGCTGTTGAAGGTGTGCTAGCTCACGAAGTGGCACACGTTGCGAATGGTGATATGGTTACTATGACACTTTTACAAGGTGTCGTGAACACATTCGTTGTATTCTTATCACGTATTGTCGCAAGTATTGTATCAAGTTTTGTTAAAGAAGAAATGCGTTTTGTCGTTCACTTCGCAGCGATTATTATTTTCCAAATCTTATTCTCCATTTTAGGCTCGATTGTCGTCTTTGCATACTCGCGTTACCGTGAGTATCACGCAGACCGTGGAGGAGCGGATTTAGCAGGTAAAGATAAAATGATTCACGCCCTTGAAGCATTAAAACAGCAGGTTAACCGTGTTCGTGATCCACAGCATGAAGACAACGCGGTACAAACGCTTAAGATTAATAACAAAGGGAAAATGAACTTATTCTCATCTCACCCTGATTTAGATGATCGTATTGCAAGATTACGTGCAAAATAATATAAATGAAGGCACCCTAAGCTTGGGTGCCTTTTATTTTTTCATTAAATTAACCTCTCTTAAATTGAAACGCGCATAATTCAGAAAAAGCGCGCATAAAATTAATTTTTCGCGCATATCCAAAGATTAAGCTTTTCTCTCCATCAGGTTCACACCTATCCCCATACATAAAACACCTATGAGAACTAAAATAGCTAATGAATCATAGATAGCAGAAATTCCATTGTCATACATAGAGACCGAGGTCAATGCTTCCATTGCATACGTGATAGGGTCGATTCTAGCAATCGTGAGAAGTATGTCATTAGTAACAATATCTAACGGCCAATATGCACCACCAATCATAGCCATGCTTACTGTAACAATTGGTATAACGGCGTTCAATTGTTGATAAGACTTAATTAACCCTAAAATCAACATGGAAAGCGAAACAATCGCAAATACAAAGCAAGCAATCGTCAACACAATAGCCAGCATTTGGTCCCCTACTTCAAATCCAAATCCATACTTAAAAAGCAATACAACAAATAAAATTTGAGAAAAGCCGATTAAGAAGGAGTACCCCATGTAACCTAGATACACTTGCCACTTTTTAACGGGAGATAAAATAATACGATTCATCGTTCCTGTTTGTTTTTCTAAGGCGATTTTCCCTAGACTGAACATAATGGTATAAAGTGAAAAGAAAAGTGTCATACCAAACAGAGTTTGTAACTTCTGGTTATAGCCTGTCGTATCACCTGAGCCAGCATCAATACTTGTGACCGATACGGGTGGTGTCAACCTTAATTCGCTTACCCGTTCTTTAAAAGCTTCTGGGTCATCGGCTTGGGCTGATGCTTCATTTAATAGATTTTCACTTGTCATATATTGACGTAAAACTTGATCCACTGACTGTATATTACTACCTTCCGTCATCGTTAGAATCCGGTAATCATCTTGCATCATTTTGACAGCATAACTGTATTCTCCAAGAGCTACTTTTTCACGCACCGACTCTTCATCCGTTTCAAAAAACTCAAACCCAGTAGTTGACTCATTTAAATGATCTAACACTTCTTCTTGATTTTGAATTGAATGATCAAAGTATGTTGGAACACTAATCTGACTATTTCCATTAAATCCGCCAATGACTATAACAAAAACAATTGTCATGACAAGCATTGAGCCCATGAGAAGTGGTTCTCTTTTCAAACGTTGCCATTGAAGTAAGAATAATGCTTTCACTTATACCACCTTCTTTCTAGGGAAAATTATGATACTGATCAACCAAATCACGACTGTGATCACCAGTATTCGTGTTAACGAAGGGACAATATATTCAAATCCTAATCCTTGTGACCATTGAAGGTACGCTGTTAGTGCTAAGCCATTTGGGGTCCACTCCCCTAGCAGATTAATGATATCTGGCATTTGAGTTTTCGGAATAAAACTTCCACCTAGAAAGGCTAATATACTCACAATAAATCCTGAAAAAATTCCCGTGACCGCTTCACTATTAGCTCTCATCGTAAGTGACGTAAGTAATGCTCCAAACGCGCCTATACATAAGGCATAAACCACTGTAATTAAAGCCATACCCGCTATATCAACTAGTGACTCAACATCAAATGAATTAAAAATAAAAATGGATGCTGAGATTAAAATTAATACTTGTAAACAAACTAATAAGAAACTCGAGATCCCTTTTCCGGACAAATATATAAAAGGATGTTTTCCGGATAATATAATTCGATTGAATACGTGTTGAAGCTGTTCATTGTACGCTTTTGTAGCAACCGTTGATGCAATGTATAACGCAAACATCGCAATCATTCCAAACGTATAATATTGCACAGAAGACATAGAGTCACGATCCGTAACACTCTCCATTCCACCGATTTGTTCAGTAGAGCTAGGAGCCGTCTCATCAATTGCTGATACGCCATTTTCTCCTGATACTTTTGCAATCGCAGACACCGTGTTCATTTGATCCACAATCACATCTACTACATCTTCAAAAACGCTGTTTGAAAAAGCATCGTGCTCATCTTTTTCAACGAATAACTCAGCACCTGAACCATTCTCCAACATTAAATTTGTTAATGCATCGTACGTAAACCCCTCGGGAATCCTTAAAATCGCAACGACTTCTTCCTCTTGTAAAGCGTCTTTTGCCTCTTGATAATTTAAATAATCCAACTCGTATAATTCTGTTTCCTTTATAGCCTCTTCAATAATAGCTGCTGGGTTATATGATTCTGCCGCATCGCCCATTTCCACTTTTGCCTGATCTGGTATTGGAAGGCTATCTATTTCTGATAAAAAAGTCTCCACGCCTGATTCAGGATCATCTTGCTGAACCACCGCAATTTTAGCCTCAATAGACTCAGTGTCACCAGACATAATGCTTCCTAGGGCAAAACCTAAAATGGCAGTGAGAATGAGGGGCATCAAGACTAGAACAGCTAATTCCGTCTTATCTCGAACCAATACGAGCATATCTTTTTTAAGAAACGTCCACATACTTTTCCCCTCCTAATCTCTTAACTTTCGCCCTGTTAAATGTAAAAACACATCCTCTAAAGTCGGGATCTGAACATTAATGCTTGTAATTTGTGCTTGCTCTTGTTCAGCCAATTGAAATATCTTTCCAAGGAGACGGTTACCTTTTGGTACAATCAACTTGATCTCTTGTTCATGTTCCACAACTTGTAAGACACCATCTGTCTGTTTAATTTTTTCAACTAACTGAGGATAAGACTGATCAAGTTCAATTAATATAGTTTCCTCACTTGATAGAATACTTGTGAGTTCTTCCTTCGTACCTGTTGCGATCACTTTACCGTGATCCATGATATAGATTCGATCACAAAGTCGTTCTACTTCTTCCATGTAATGACTCGTATACAATACCGTCATACCTTTTTCTTTGTTCAATTGACGAACCATCTCTAAAATATAGTTCCTCGACTGTGGATCAATCCCAACAGTCGGTTCATCCATAATAATAATTTCTGGCTCATGTAAAAGAGCGACAGCAATATTAATCCGACGCTTCATCCCGCCAGAGTAATGTTTAACCAATTCTTTTTGTCGATCCGTTAAGCCTACAATTTCTAATACTTCAGTAATTTTCGTTTCGAGCTGCTTCCCTTTAATCCCATATATTTTTCCGAAAAACCTGAGATTCTCAAGAGCTGTCAACTCTTCATATAATGCAATCTCTTGTGGCACTACCCCTAATACATCTCTGATGAGGCTAGGATTTTTAATCACTGAATCTCCATGCCATTTCACTTCACCAGAGGTCGGCTTCAGTAACGTTGAAATCATCGAAATCGTCGTTGATTTCCCTGCACCATTTGGTCCAAGAAGTCCTACCGATTCACCTCGATCAAGGTATAAATTCACATCATCGGCCGCTACATTTTGTTTAAAAACCTTTTTCAAATCCACTGTCTCTAACATTAGCAACTCTCCCTCACATCAATCTAACTCTAATATATAAAAAAGAAGGCAGTGCCAACACTGCCTTCCGTCACTTTCAACCATGACCTAAGTCACTTTTTTTATTTTACTTCAATCAACCCCTAAACCAAGCCATTTCTAATTGCAAATATAGCTAATTGTGTGCGGTCGCGCAAATCGAGTTTATCTAAAAGAACACTGATATGGTTTTTGACCGTTCCAACCGATAAAGCTAATTCTTCTGCGATTTCTTTATTACTTTTTCCCTCGCCAATCCGTCGTAAAATGTCTGTTTCTCTTGGGGTGAGTGTATGATGAAGTTTAGGTGAAGGATTCTCTTTTTCAAGTAATCGAGGTACCACTTTTGCTGCAACTTCTCCCTGGATGTGCAGGCCACCGTTCAAGCAATTTTTAATCGACTTGATTAATGAATCCGCATCAGCATCCTTTAACATATAGCCGTGTGCTCCTATTCGTAATGCCTCAAGTGCATACTCATCATCATTAAACGTAGTTAGCATTAATACCTTTATTTCTGGCCAACGTTCACGAATGATTTTAGCCGCTTCGAGACCATCCATTTCAGGCATACGAATATCTAAAATCGCCAGGTCGAACCAATTTTTTTCACAAAGTTCAACCGCTTCTTTCCCATTTCTTGCCTCTCCTGTTACTTTCAATTCCGAATCCGTCTCAATCATCATTTTCAAGCCTTGCATGACCAACGATTGATCTTCAGCGATTAGCACGCGAATCATTTGATTCATTCCCCCATTCTTACTATCGGCAAAGTACCCCGCAAAATAAATCTATTTTGATAAGTCAAAACATCAACTTGACCTCCCACATTCTCAATCCGTTTTTGCATCGATTTTAGTCCATAACCTACTTGAAACTGATAACCCTCTTGTATAGGATTTGAGACTTCAAAACGAAAAACACTCTCTCCTGGAGATTCAAATAAGATCGTAGCTTCCCGCTCTGAACTATGGCGCATCACATTCGTCAAAGCTTCTTGAACCGCACGATAAACGGCGACGGTTTGATCAACGTCTAATTCCGCTGAAAAGGCGCGATTTTTCACCGAAAAATGAATTCGAATATAGTTCTCTGCTTCAAGCTTACGAATCAATCGAATAATCGCTGATAAACCACCAATTTCATCATGGTCCATTGCTTTTACGGCACGTCGAGTTTCTTCTAAGCTATCTTTTGCTAAATCTTTTAACATATGTAACCGTTCTTCCGTATCTTGATTAGCTTCTAATCGAGCCACTTCTAACTGCATTAATAGGTTCGTCAACTTATGTCCAACCCTGTCGTGAATCTCCCGACCAATGTGGGTACGTTCCTCTTGGCGTGCAAGCTTTTCATCCGAGGCAGACTTCAGCTTTATTTTTCGATATTCATGTAAAAGCGCTTGGTATCTGGAGTCCGCTTCCTCCAGTTGATTTAAACGTTGGTAAGCGAGAAAAGCTACTATAACAAGAAAAAATGAATAAATTACAGAAAAAGGATATGAAACAGGTGACAGAAGGTTAAAGCTGATCAATTGAACTATTCCTGTGATGATAGCATGTCGACCTTTTAATCGATAAATAATTTCACCCGTTAGATATGTAAAAAGTATAACAGTTAACGGAGAAGCATTTTCCCAAAACACAACCGTTACAATAATGCCTGCTGCACTCAACACGACACTGGTTGCAAAGAAATTTTTCCTAAATAATGGTATAAGAAAAATGATTGCAAAAAAAGCAGCACTTCCGAGATATTGTATTGAACTTACATATGAGAAATCCCCTAATCCGACTCCCCATGTAACGAGCAATAAGGTTAGCCAAATCCAAACTAAATGACGTTCCATTCTAATCACCTATTCGTATTATTACCATTATCATAACATTAAATGAAAGGCTAAACTTACCGAAATAAGCATAAAAAAACTACTCAGGTGCACTGAGCACCGGGTAGTCTCAATGATATCAATCTACCAAATCCAAAGAGCGACTAGCGTCGAGACGATGAGCCCGATCATGACAGGGATAAAGTTTTTCCTAGCGAGATCGAGTGCGGAAACGCCACAGAACCCAGCCACTGCTACAAGGGATGACCAAGCCACAATCGTTCCTCCACCAGTCCAAATAGACCCCATCTGCCCAACAGCTGCCAGTGTCGATGGATCGAGACCTCCATTAGCCAGTGCGCCAGAAAGAGCACCTGTTAGAGGAAGGCCTGAGAAGCCTGAACCGTCTAGACCTGTTATAATCCCAATAATTAGGATTCCAAAAGCCGTTAAAAAGGCACTTTCTGGAATAGCATTTTGTCCCGCTTGCACTAAATCGAACAAGAAACCTGGGGGTTCAGCTTCTCCCATACTTAATATATTCCCTGCAAATTCACTACTCCCTAAGAAGAAAAACCCTGCAATCGGGATAACGGGTCCCATCGCTTTAAAAGCAAAGACGAAGCCACTCACAATATGCTCGCTCACACGGTCTAAAGCCTTAACTTTGCCATAAGCCATAGTGGCAAAGGCTAATAAGATGACGGCGACACCACCAATTAAGGCTGCACCATCTCCACCTTCAAAACCTCCCGAGCGACCACCTTCAAATTTGGTGTACACCATGAAAATCATGACACCTAACATAGCTAAAGGTACTAATACAGCGAAAAACTTCTTCCATTTTTCATTATTCGAAACAACTTCAACATCTTCTTGACCTGGTAATTGTTTTAATGAATCAACATTCGCTGGGTCATTCGGTTTACGAATTTGTTTACGAATCATAAAGTATGCGAGTGTAATAGCTACAATACCTGTTACAAGTGATAATATTAATGCTTTATCAGCCACTACCCCCGTTTCGACTCCGGCAGATGAAGCACTTAACATCGGTGCGACTTGAATAACATAGTCAGCTGCAAGGGCCATCCCTTGCCCTGCCAATGCGACAATCATAGCTGCACCCATGACTGGAAGCCCCACTCTGACCGCCGCAGGTATTAATAATGCTCCAATTAACGGCACAGCCGGAGTTGGCCAGAAAAATAACGATATAACAAAAGTGGTTCCTACTAATACAAGGAAAGCTACATGCCCATTCGTCATTACTATTTGGACTGGAGCAATCATCTGCTGATCAGCCCCAATATCCTTTAACGAATGTAACAACGCCACCATAAATGTAATGATTAAAAAGATACTAAACAGCTCTTTCGCCGCGGTTAAGTTGGCATTAAACACGGCGGTAAAGCCAGTGACTAAACTCCCTTTGTAAATCCAAGCGACGAGGAACGTTCCTAGAAGCGTCGGGAGCACAACGCCTTTTCGAAACACCATCGTCAAAATTACGACGAGCGTCACGAGCGCATATAGCCAATGCGCAATTGTTAATTCCATAATGATGTCCCCCTTTTGGAACATCATATGCACACCTGCCTATAGTGGTGCGAGTACATAAGACAAAAGAACTATTGGCTCAAAAGGGTCGATTTTTCTTAAGTTTTGAAAGGAAGATGTTTTAGAAGATAAGAAAATGGTTGTTAAAGGTTTACAAAATAAAAAGCCCCATCGTAATCAATTAACGATAGGACTTCATCATAAATTAAACCGTCACAGGTTCTTGTTTATAAGCATTAGCCATTTTAATCAAACGTTTGATTAAATTCTCAACCGACTCTAACTCTTTACCTTCTAGCACAAGACGAGCCTCTTTCATTTTCTCACCAGCAAAATTACACATAACACGCGGTTGTCCAGGAACATCCACATTCATGTGACTTAAAATCTCACGTAAGTGTAGCTGTGCCTTAAGTGTACCACCTTGTCCAGGAGCCGCACCCATTACTCCAGCTACTTTTCCAGTTAAAGAGTTTTGACCGGCAGGACGAGATAACCAATCGATTCCATTTTTCAACACACCTGAAATCGAACCATTATATTCTGGTGTTGCGAACAACACAATGTCTGCCGATTCAACTTTTCCCTTAAAAACTTTTACACTCTCAGGAATTGGCTCCTCTTGATCTTGATTAAATAACGGAACATTTGAGAAATCCGCATATTCATATTCTACTTCCTGTGGCAACTGCTCAGCCACGAAGTCTAGTAATTTTTTATTCAACGAATCTTTTCTATGACTACCACTAATTCCGACAACTTTGATACCCATCTCAATTCACTCCTGTTGTAAAATGCTAGTTTTCATAGTACTTAAAGCAATCATCAAAAATCAAGTTATTTGCCTGAATCGGTCAAAAAGAATCCATTTTCTTTCCAGAAAGTCACACATTCCCCCACACCATTCCTATTTGAGTGACGATACTATATATAGAAATCTATCTTTCAATTTTTTTACTTTTTAAGTAGTTTTCTGACAAAAAATATGTATTTTATATAAGAAAATTAATTTTTCTAACCTAATGATGAACTTTTTCTATTAAAAAGTAAGATGACATTTTTCTAGATTCGCTCTATTTTATGATTAAGAAAAAGGAGGGCGTAGATACCATGCCAAATATGTTACAAGACCAAACGTGTCATTTTAGCGAGGTGTTGAAGCAATATGAAAGCATGATTTACCACCTCATTCACAAACTAAACATCCAAGACCGGGAAGGGGAGTTTTATCAACAGGGGTTAATTGCTTTATGGGAATCTTATCAAAAATATTATGATCGTGACTCATTCTCGAAGATTACATACATCACGATCCGAAGTCGACTCATTGATTTAATTCGCAAAAAGAGTCGATTAATTGAGCGAGAAACCGTTAGTGAATTTTTTCAAGAAGAAGCTGAACATGATGCGAGTATCGAAAATTTTGACCCGATGTTTTGGGAATTAGTACGTGGAGCTTTAACCGAAAAACAATGGATATATGTTCAGAAGCGAATTGTAGAAGGAAAGGGGATAAAAGAAATAGCTACTGAGGAGCATGTAACAATCGATGCGGTGAAAGGCTGGGGGAAAGAGGTAAAGCGCAAACTACGCCCGGTCCTCAAACCGTATTTGACATAGATTACGACCGATTTTGATCGGTCGTTTTTATTTGTTAATAACAAAGAGAGAACTTAGTAAATCGTCCTCTCTTCATCACCATTATTCTTCTGTTCTAGGTTTCGTAGGATCGCAATCAGGAACAGTTGTGTTGGAGGACTCTGCAAGCTTCATTAAGTAATAACATTCTTCACGGTACATATGGTCTGCCATCAGTGCGGAAAACGTGCTTAATACTGTATCGGACAATTCCATTTCTTCGACTTCATGTAGAAACGTTTGAAACAGCTTAATCTCGACCTCGACATCATCATTAAATCGATTTAATGCTGGAAATGATGAAATATTGGCGCGTAGGTAACCTGTGAGTTCCACCGCCTTAATATAAAAATCATCAAAGTGTTTAGCGAACTTTTCACTTTTTTCCTTTAAACGTTGTTCGACTTTATCTAATTCATCATTAATCGCTCCTGCGTGACCTGCAGCGTCTGCCAGCCAAACTAAGTGGTGATGTAATTCGTGGAAAATTGGTGGTGCTTCTCCTTCTTTTAGGTAACTAATCACAAGCAAGTACTCCTCTAATTCATTAACCATATGATTAATAAAAGTCGGAGATAAATGAATGCCAATCTCACCGTTTAATTGGCGCCTAATGATAGAAAACTTAAATTCCCTCATCTGTTCAGCTGCTTCTTCCGCTTGTTTTGTAAAGGCTATAACATTATTGCTGTATAAATTTCTTGACTGTTATAATAGATGATCAAAATGTTCAACGAACTGGCTTGCGATTCTGACGTCTTTCTCTTCTGATGGATAAAGTGAGTCACGTATAAATCGTGAATGGTCACCTAGGACTTGCAACCAAAATTGGTGCTCAAACGATGCACTTTCTAATAAATCTGCCAAAAGTCACCCACCCCTGAAATAGTCATCTTTGTAAATATATTCATGAAAGTAGGGATTTATTATCAATTCTCCACATTACTACATCACCCATTCTTCATTAAAATAGCTTCTTAATAGGGCTGAGAACAAAATCGGTCCAGAGTAGGAATTGAAATCAACCTAAAACACGTTTTGAGGGGGTGGTGGACAGGGTAAACTATAAGTGAACAAAGAAAAGGAGGCGAATGAGATGTATTTATTTGATACCCAATTGCACAGTGTGATGTACAAAGAGCGTTATCGACGATATGAAAAGCAACAAGAGCAAGTTCGTAAAGCAAGAAATAAACGCTAACTCTATTACAAGAATTTTATAAGAGAGGAGTTAAAACGTGATTTCAATTGTCGATAGCATAACGTAGTAAGACCCTTCAACCATCAAATAAGTGTTGAAGGGTCTTTTTTATTAATTTTGATTTTCAAAGTAACGCAAAATAGCTGAATGATCTTCTTGTCCAAATCCTTCTTCCGACAACGTCTTTAAAGCTTCTTGCATTGAATGGGTTAATGGTAATGGCACATCGAGCTCATTTGCGGTCTCAACGACATTGTTTACGTCTTTTAAGTGAAGGTCAATTTTAAAACCTGGTTTAAAGTCTCTTTCAATCATCATTGGACCTTTAGCATCTAGCACCGTACTTCCAGCCAGTCCGCCCCGAATCGCTTCATGAACAAGCTCAAGATCGACTCCCATTTTCTTAGCTAATACGAATGCTTCTGACACGGCTGCGATATTAAGGGCAACAATAATTTGATTTGCGAGCTTAGTCGAATTCCCTGCCCCCACATCTCCAACTCGAACGACAGATCCAGCCATCGTATCTAAAATGGGCTTACACTTTTCAAACGTATTCGAATCCCCACCTACCATGACAGAAACAGTCCCTTCAATGGCTTTCGGTTCACCACCACTGACAGGAGCATCTAAAAATCCGATTCCACGTTTACGTAACATGTTAGCTATTTCTTGGCTTGCTAACGGAGCAATCGAACTCATATCAATAACGGTCGCCCCTTCAGAAAGGTCATCCGCAATCTCTTGAATCACCGCTTTCACTTCTGGTGAATTCGGAACCATAGTAATGACCACATCCACTTGGGATGCCAAATCTTTATACGAATTCGCTACACAAGCGCCTGCCTCACGCATTTCATCATTCGTTTTTGGTTTAGAACTCGACACAATCACATCGTATCCAGCCTTAATAAGGTTTTTACACATTGGTTTCCCCATAATTCCAAGACCTATAAATCCGATTCTCATAAATACCTCTCCTTTAATCAAAGTTGTATTCTGATACTAACTCCCATTCATGAATTTCAAATTCACGTGCTCCAACTTGAATATAAGGGTCTTCTTTTGCATATTGAATAGCTTCATCTAAATGATTTGCTCGATAAATAATTAAACCGCCTGCACCATCCGTAAAACGGCCATTCATCAGAACTTTTTTCTCATGACGCATTTTCTTTAAAAAATCTAAATGCTGTGGTCGATACTTTTGACTCTTCTCCTCATCTTTCATCGATAAAAAGCAAGCAAAATACTTCATCTTATTTCCCCTTTCTTTTTTATGGTATATCGATTATATCCCATGCTGAGATAATACCTAACAATGACTCGTCCGATTTTCCGTTATGTGTGATTAAAACGGCATCTATTCGATCTTCTTTATTAACTTGATCTTTAAAAATATCCTCCGCTTCATAAATTGTCAAATCACGCGAAACAAACTTATAATTCTCAGTACCCTCTTCATAGTCGATCAATTGATCTAATGTCGTTTCTTCTCGTGATAATAAGTCTTCATCTACTGTTTCTGCTAGCCAATTAGTAATGCCATTAGCGGTTAACAAGCCTTTAAATTCATCCTCTTCATAAACAGGGAACTGAGAATAATGGGTGTATTTAATCATGTTCAACACATCAGCTAACGAATCCGATATTTTAAAAGACTTCACTTCTTGAGAAAAAGTCGGAATCACTTTTTTGGGCTCTGTTAATTCACTCAGGACCTTCTCGATTTTTTCAACGGTCGAATCATGTGGTTCTGCTATGACATATTCAGGATCTGTTCGCTCGTGAACAATCGCGTTCCGAAGTACTGCAAACTCGAGTAAATCATCTTTAAAACGTTTTACAATATGATTATGTTGCGCAACCTTATTTACAGCCTGAGAAAAACCTACATAGCTCCCATTACGACTTAACTCATTGTTTAAATACTTATCAATTTGATTAAAGGCGATTAAATATCGTTCTGAATTCTTCACTTCGATGTCTCTCCTAATTGTCAATTTTAATTATGGGGTCTGCAAACCAGTGCATAAAACTACATTTCTTACAAACCGCAATATTGGCTGAATCATTTAGCCAATCTAAGTCAAAAAATGATAATCCCCTGGAATTTAATAACGCCTTATCTTCTTGAAAACGGTCGTGACCACAGTGAATACACTTTATTTCCGTGTCGTTCACTTGATATCGGTAACCTTTCTCCCGCTTTTCAACCTTTTTAACATATTCCTCGCCCTGTTTTCTTAGTTCCTCTATACGTTCACGATCATAATACATCATGGCCCTCCCTTTATATTTCACTAATCAATACATTTCATGATGAACCTTATAAAATCCTTGTCGAACCACACTTTTTTCAACAATTCTTGCAGGAATCCTACATCCAGTATGGAAATAAGTGTTAACAACAATTTTTATGTTAAGGAGCGTAACTATGAAAGCCCTTCTTGTTATTGATGTTCAAAACGTCATCGTTAATTTTAAAGATTTTCGTAATGAATTAATTAATATCGAAAAAATCATCAATGATTTTAAATCCCAACAACTTCCCGTTATCTTCGTCAGAAATATTTCTGGGGATGAAAACAATCCTTTCTACTATAAATCTAAAGACTCTAAGATTTACGAACCACTTTTAGAGTATGCAGACTACACCATTGAAAAAAAGACTCCAAGCTCATTTTTTCAAACAAAACTGGAGAACATGTTAAGAAATCTGAATGTCAATCAATTATTCATTACAGGATTTAATACAGAGTTTTGTTGTATGTTTACAGCCATTTCAGCTTTTGACCGTGGTTACAAGGTCTCTTTAATTGAAGACGCTACAGGGACGGTCAATGATGCAAACACTTATGAAATGCCAGGATTAGATATCCGAGACTTCGTTGGTACAGCTCTACATTGGTCAAATACTATTGAAGTATTAGATTTTGAGGAATATAGAGATAAATATGGCAAGATGACCAACTACTGATCACTGTCAAATAATATTATCCACACCTTTTTATCAATTTTTGCACTTATTCACAGCCGTTTACGTATAATTTTGTACAAAAATGTTGAAAACATCCGACATACACACAACCTGTTAATAAACCTGTGTATAGTTGGGGACAAGTCCACATTATTTGGGGATGGTTGTCCATAAGTTGAGGATAAATCCATTATTCACAAACAGACGTTCTTTAATTTTGTGGATAACTAAGTAATTAATACCTTGATTCTGTGGATGATGTGCATAAACTGTTTATAAATCCAAGATGCGGAATGAATTAGGAAATTAATTAGCAGGGAATGACTTCCCTGCTTAAGATTCCGTTATACTTTTAAAATGACTAAACTCAAAATCATCTACAACGATTATTTTATACAATTTTTGATCGTCTTGATCTTGATTGTACTGTTCAATTCCTTCGTATGTATGGTAAATTTCGAGAGCTTCATCTTCCACTTTCACATCGAAATCCTTATAATAAACAGCATCTTCTCCACGGTAGGAAGCATTCAAATATACATACATAAGATTTTTCTCTTGATCTCTATTCATTAGATGAACCCCATTTTCATCCCTATGATTATTCACAAACGATTTGACCTCTTCTGGTGCCCAATTGATACTCATGTCAGTTAAGGACACCTCCGTTTCAATACGGGCAAAGTTAGCAGATAGGTAAGCTATAACAATTAGAATCGGAATGAGTGATAAAAACTTTTTCAACAATATTCCTCCCTGATTTTCGTCAGACACGAGAGTGATCCTATTTATCACCTTGTATTGTAATATATTTCCTTATGAATGTCATTCTGCCTCCTTCACTAAACACCAGTCTGAAATAAAAATCAGCCTCGAGTATGAGCGTAAATCAATCCGCATACTGTTAAGAAAAAATTCGAAACCACGTAAACTAAAGTTAGGAAAAACAGATGGAGGGATTTCAAATGTATGATGTATATAACGCTCATATGCCAAGAGTTAAAGATATAAGAAATGAATGTTTAAAACAACAAAAAGTATATGGACCCATTTCAAGATCTAAACCTAACAAATTCCGTTATTTTTGGCATAGAAAACAACAGAGAAAAATTGCTTAAGGAAGGGTATTGGCCTCCCCCGATACTCTTTCTGAACAAATTGTGAACAATATAATTTAAAATCGCAAAATCGGACCTAAGTCTGAGGTAAGGAAACAAAGACAGTATTATAATGGCTTTTGACTTTAAGGAAATATTTAGCCATAGGAGGGATTTATATGTTTGATATCTACTCAACAACAACACGTATTAAAGACTTGCGTGATCAATACATCCGTGAACAAAAATTCAACAAGAAACAAAAATAAACTATCACGTTATTTACTTAATTGACATCAATCACGAAAGGTGAAGGAATTCCTTCCCTTTCGTTTAATATAAATTTTCATAATATTATAATAAAATTATACAATTAGCTGTCCTCATGAATATGCGGACAGCTATTTTATGATTTTAAGTAAATTGGGGATGTTATGACATAGAAATAAGGTTATTTACTGAGATCATCACAATAATGGAAGAAATTATATAACAGGTTATTAATAAATTTTTTTGCAATTATGAATTAGCTGTGTTAAATTCATTTAGGAACTTTTTTATAAAACTTTATATTCAAAAAAATCAGATATTTCTAATACTTCGGAGGTTTTTTATATGGCAACACGAACAACATCTATTTTAGCTGTTGGGTTTATGTTATTTGCACTATTCTTTGGAGCAGGAAATTTAATCTTTCCTGCCATGCTTGGTCAAATGGCGGGGGACAACCTTGTTCCTGCAAATATCGGATTTATTATCACAGGAGTTGGACTACCTGTATTAGGGATTATCGCTTTGGCTTACTCAGGTAAAGACAATTTGCAGTCTTTAGCAAGCAGGGTTCACCCTTTATACGGTATTACCTTTGCAAGTGTACTATATTTAACAATCGGACCATTATTTGCTATCCCGAGGACAAATACGGTTGCGTATGAAATTGGTATTAATCCATTTATAAATAATAATGTAGATACAATCCCACTTTTAATTTTCTCAATTATTTTCTTTGGCATTACTCTATACTTTTCTTTACAATCACAAAAACTTGTAGATGTTGTCGGGAAAATGTTGTCACCACTATTATTAGTGCTGATATCTGTGTTAGTTGTAACTGCTATTGTGAATCCAATTGGTACCATACAGCCGCCAACTGAAGACTTCTTATCAGGTAGCTTTTTCAAAGGGTTTCAAGAAGGCTATTTAACAATGGATATGCTTGCAGCGTTCGTTTTTGGAATTATTGTGATTAACATTCTTAAAGAACGAGGATCTACAAGTAAGAGAGACTTAATCGTCAATGGACTTAAAGTTGCGTTGATTGCAGGAATTTTGCTAGCCATTATTTATTCATCGTTAGCCTATTTAGGAGCAACGAGCGTTGAGGGCATTGGCCATTTAGATAACGGTGGCGCTGTGTTGGCTAACTCATTTGATTATTACTTTGGAACAGTGGGATCAATTCTACTCGCATTTATTGTCATAGCGGCATGTCTAACTACAAGTATCGGTTTAATCACGGCTTGTGCATCTTATTTCAAAGAAATTGTTCCAAGTGTATCTTATAAACAATGGGCAGTCTTATTTACGGTTGTGAGTGCTGTACTAGCTAACTTTGGTTTAAATAAAATTATCGAATTCTCGATCCCGGTACTATCATTGTTATATCCCTTAGCTATTTGTTTATTAGTATTAACCTTCTTACATCCATTATTTAAAGGACGAACAGCGGTTTATCAATTTAGTATTCTATTCACATTTATCGTAAGCCTAATTGAACGCTTATATGAATTAGGTGTTCCAGTTGATGGTCTACACGAGTTCTTTACAGCTGTTTTACCTTGGTATGGTGTTGGACTAGGATGGATCGTGCCAGCCATTATTGGAGGACTAATTGGATATATAATTAGCTCCTTCAACAGTCAACCCAAAATATCTGTATAAGTATTAATAGGGTTGTCCCAGTGTCATAAAGACATACCATCAAAGAAGTCCATATAAATACTCACTAACATCGTTAGCCCGAGGATATTTTATATGGAGGAGCGTACATGATAGCATAACCGAAGCCAATTAAGGTGGTTGATTTATGTCTAGGTCGAATATAATATGGCTTGGAACTTTAGTTTTATTTTTAATTTTAGTTGCTCTAATCTACTTTAATATATCGCTAACTTCCTTGCCTACTACATTTTCAAATATGATTAAAGATAATTTAGAGAGTGAAGAAGCTTTTCAACAAGTTGAACATATAGTAGTAAGTCAAGGATCAACAGTAGATGATGATTTAAAGGTTATTCGTCCTGATGATGATAGAAGGTTTACGATAGAGAATGAAAGCGACATTTATTCCCTCTTGAACAGTGACATGCGTGTTTACAATGGTGGGAGAATTGAACAAACAGATAAAGTTTTCAACTTTTATATACACTTTGAGGATGGAAGTGAACATCATTATAGGATCGCCGAAGGATATATTTCCGCTACTTCTACCGACCAAGATAAAACCGATTATAAGGTCTTAGATGACCAAAATGAAGTTTTTGATTACCTTGTTTCTTTGTACGATGACTAATTTTAAAAAGAGTTATATCAATATTAAAAAAGCTATGTGCTCATTCACATAGCTTTTCTTAATCTACGAAAGTAAAATAATTATTTCATTAATCTCACCATATTCTTAAATGAAAAGTTCATTCAGCTTCATTGTTTATGCTCTTAAAATAATCGATTGAAACTCCAATTCCCCACCAATTACCTCTTGAGGAATTATTTTAAAATACTCAATCGTGAATATTTCAGATAAAAGTTCTTTTAGATCTTCTGCTTCAAAAAACGAGAAAAATCGTTTTGGAGTATAGAAATCATCTTCCCAAACCCCTTCATGATTTTTCCCACCATAAACTCCCATGAAAAATAAGCCGGATGGTTTAAGAACTCTTTTAATTTCTGTTAAAACACTTCTCAAATCTTGTTTTGGAACATGAAGTAGACAGTTTAAGGCCCAAACTGAATCAAAATGATGGTGAGGGAATTCAAGTTTTGCAAAATTCATTATGTCAGCTTTTAACCCTTTTTCCCGGCACAAGTTAACCATTTCTGGCGATAAATCTATACAAACTGGATCCAATCCTTGTTCTTTAAAAAACAAACTATCTTTCCCCGGACCAGATCCAATTTCGAGTAAACTTTTTACGTTCTCTTTTTGTAAATAACTTAAAAACTTATCTCGTTCTTCAAGCTTCCAGTCTGCTACATGATTAGAATCTCTTTCAGCTGCTTTTTGATTGTACGATTCTGTTAATGATTGAATATGATCACTCTTCATTTCGTAACCTCCAACTATTTAATCAGGCGTTCGCAACATGGCCCTATTTCAATACAAACTGCGTCTCACTATATCCATCACGTGACTTATTCACTTCTAGTACTGCTGGAATGGCTGTTTTAAGTTCTTGAACATGTGAGATTACCCCGATCATTCGACCTGATTTTTGAAGGTCAATGAGTGTGTCGATCGCCTTATTTAACGATTCGTCATCAAGTGAGCCGAATCCTTCGTCAATGAACATCGTCTCAATGGACACACCACCTTGGAAACTTTGAATAACATCAGACATACCAAGCGCTAGACATAATGATGCGTTAAATTTCTCACCACCAGATAATGTTTTAACATCTCGATCTTGCCCCGTATAAACGTCGTATACATCAAGCCCTAAGCCACTTTGACGACCTCGAGCTTCTTGACGGTCGCTGCGTTTTAAGTAGAACTGACCATTCGATAACCTCTTCAATCTCACATTTGCTGCATCTACGATTTGTTCCAAGTATTCAATTTGTAAATAACGTTCAAAAGAAATCTTTTGACTGTTCTGGCCACGAATGACATCGTATAAATCTTGAATACGGTTCAGTACATTTTCCTGTTCATCTACTCGTGCGCTTGTCTCGATGATTCTCCTCTTCAAGTCCGCGACATCTGTTTGATTTTGTACGGCTGTATTGTATTGTTGCAACGCTGTTTCGTATTGAGCTTGGGCTTCATTCACCTTCGTTTCATATGCCGTAAGATCAACACGTTCTTGCTCTAATAACTGTTCACGAAGTTCACTAATTCGTGATTGAACGTTTGCTAGCTGTTGTTTGAACGTTTCGATTGTGTCTTTCATCGCCTGGCGTTCCTCTTCAGTTCGCTTGGCATTTCGATAGTCATTTTCATTTGAAAACCCGCCATCAGCTAAGGCTTGAATAAAGGTTTGTTCCGCTTTTTCCAGTTTAGCCTTTGCTTCTTGTAAATAATGACTAGCATTCCGAACATGTGTAGTAGCTTTTCCGTACTCTTCACGTGCTGTGTTTAATTGTTTTTGGGCTTTTTCCCATGCTTCATCTAGATTTGTTTTAGTTGCTTCAGCATCTTTTAGTTTTCGATCTAAAGCACCAGGTTCTCTCACTTGTTCTGGTACCGAATCCAATAAGCCTTCATAGGTAACTTTTGCTCGTTCATATTCCAGTTTTTTCTCATCAAATTGTTTACGTAGATTGTCTTTATCCTTTTCAACTTGCTTAATCTGTTCTGTAAGCTTATCTAACTCTTCTCGTTTAGACTTTAGTTCTTTTGAAATACGATTTAAGTGGTCAACTTCATGTTTTAAGTTCTGCCCTTGTTCCACTAACCAATCAAACGTTTGATTAATAGTTTCAGGGTCAAGATCATAACTTTTTAAAACATCCTCTTTCTCCTGCATTTGATCTTGTTTAGCTTTGTACCGTGCGACAATGCCTGTATAAGACTGATACATTTCATCGTAGCGAGCTTTTGCCTCATCAAGCTCAGCCTTGGATGGTGTCTCCACTGCAAGCTCGGCTTTTTTTGGATGATCCATACTTCCACAGACAGGGCACGGTTCACCATCATGTAAGTGCTCGGCTAAGATTCCTGCTTGACCGTGAATCCACGCTTGTTCCATTTTCTCAAAGTCATCTTTCGCTTGTTTATAGGTGCGTTCTTCAACTGTCAGTTTCTTTTTAAGAATATCCCTTTCACCTATCATTTGAATATAGCGATTAGCCTCACGCCATTTTTCATGTAATAAATTTAATGCTTGTTGCTTCTGAGGTAATTGATCGACTGCTTCAGTTACCTCTCTAACGTATGTGTTTAGCTTTTCTTTTTCTTGCTGTTGTTGCTGTAAGTAGCTTTCAATCGAATTGTAACGTGCGTCAAGCTCCTTCATAGCGGATTCATGTTCATCCACTACTTTCTTCTTTGCGTTCAATTCCTCTACCTTTGGACGTAACTCTTTTAATTTCTCAACTAATTGACCAGCTTGTTCACGCTCGTCCTTTCGTCCTTCCTCGGTTTGATATTGACCCTCAGCCTTCTTAAGTGCCTCGTTTGCAGTTACTAAGGCATGATCTGCATCTGTCTTCGCTCGTCTTTGATTTTCCACATCTTGGCGAATATCCTTCACATGGGATTCATGCACTTCAATTTGGCTGGCACGTACACTTTTTTCTAATAAAATTTGTTGGTTCTGAATATGGTCTTCTCGTGTTTTAAGTTCCGTTTGTTTTTGTTCGAAATGCGATAATTCATCAAACTTCTCGTTAAGTGTTTTCGCTTTTTGAAAATGTTCCTGCATTTTTTTGACACGTTCTTGTGCCAGGCCTTTTTGTTTTTGCATTAGTTCAACATATTCTCGGTAATACTCTGCTTCTGTTTCCAATGCGTCAACTAATTGATTCATGTTGAAATGTTCTTGGCTTAGTACGTTTGTCAATTTAGAGTCTTCACGCTCAGGGAGTTTTGATTTGATTTCAGCAACATATTGATTACGCAATTGTTCAATCTGCGAAAACGCTTCTTCTGCTTCTTTACGTTTTGCGTTTAACTGTTCAGTGATTTCTTGATAAGGATATGTTTGAAAAATACGTCGTAAAATTTCTTCTTTATTCTCCGTTTTGGATGTTAATAGCTTGCGGAACTCGCCTTGTGGGAGCATGACAATCTGTGAGAATTGATCCTTCGTCAGGCCCACAATCTCTTCAACACACTGATCGATTTCAGATTTCATTTGACGATCGACACACGGGACTTCTCCAGTTTCATCTACTCGATAAAACTCATATTTTTCTCCCGTTGCTGTCTTGTTTCCCTTTTTTACATGCCCGAGTTGGCGCAAAATACGATACTTCTGATGGTTAAGTTCAAAGACTAGTTCAACACTCGTATGTAGCTCGTCATCAGCAAAATCACTTCTTAATATTTTATAATCTTGACGATCTTCCCCACTCGCTGAACCATATAAGGCAAAACAAATACCATCAAAAATGGTTGTTTTGCCAGCACCTGTTTTACCTGAAATAACGAATAAACGATTTTCATCTAGTTTGGTAAAATCCACAATTTCACGATCTTTATACGGTCCAAAAGCCGTCATTGTCAATTTAATCGGTCTCATCTCATCACCCTCTCTTCCTTATTTCGTCACCGTCTCACGTTTTTGTTTTAATACATCATCCAATACCTCTTTAAATACTGCTTCCGTTTCATCTGATGCTGCTTCTCCTTTTACTTCCTCATAAAATGCACGAAATAGGTCAAGGTCACTCATCTTATGGCGTTCAACTTTTTCTGATGAATCCGTTTGATCATTCGGTCCTATAAGAAGCTTTCTTTCAACATGCATCGCATTAGGGTAAACCGAGCGAATTTTTTCCATTGGGTAAAGGACAGGTGTCTCATCTAATAAACGTACAAACACGTAATCCTCACTGATCGGATGTGTTAACAACTCCTCCATAGTGGTTTCGACCGTTCTCATATCACGACGAGGAATGAGCTCACGTTTTTCTACGGCTATAGAGCCATCTGATTCTATATCCACGACAAGGTAGCCTTTCCGATGATTTTCCTCTGAAATGGAATACTTTAGTGGTGATCCGGCGTAGCGAATTTTCTCATCCCCTACATGATGAGCCTGATGTAAATGACCTAATGCCGTATAATGAAATTTGTTAAAATGTATAGCATTTACATGTTCTGCTCCACCTATGGACAACGGACGCTCTGAATCACTTGTGTTATCTTCAGGCTTACCTAACGGAGTGACAAACTGATGGCCAACAAACACATGCCTAGCATTTATATCCATATTCGCTTCAATTTCTTCAACAATACGTCTGGTGGCATCATCATGACTGCGTACATCATCGTCTTCAAAAAGATGACGCACTACACTCGGATCGACATAAGGAATAAGATGAAAATGAACCTCACCATATTGGTCCGTTAAGACTACTGGCTCAGGCTCACGTTTTAACTGCCCTACGATATGTAACCCATTTTCTCGCATGATATTAGACCCAAAGTTCAGTCTTCCAGGGCTGTCATGGTTCCCTGCAATAGAAAGCACTGGAACACCAATATCCATAACTAGTTCCTTTAGCAGATCATCTAATAGATTAACTGCATCAGTCGGTGGCACGGCCCGATCATATAAGTCACCTGCAATGATTACTACATCAGGCTTTTCTTCACGGACTGCCTCAATGAACTGCCTTAAGACATGCTCCTGATCTTCTGTCATATAGACTCCTTGAACGAGTTTACCTAAATGCCAATCAGCAGTGTGGAATATTTTCACGACCTTCATTCCTTTCTATTAATCTTATATCTATTTTAACATGTGTCCCTAACTTCCATATGTGTAAAATCTTTCTTTTCAAAAGTCAAACAATCGACTTTCTAACATCAAAAAAGCCTCGAGTTGAACTCGAGGCTTTAGATTAGCTAGCATTAGCTATTTCAGATTGTGGATTTCTTTTTGACTTATAATATTGGAAAACGAATAGTCCAAAAATCAATATAATCGCTGCAATATCCGTATATATGTTATGTTGAATGAACATAATCGCAACGGCTACTGCGATTATTCGCTCAATCCAGTGATATTTGGTTAATAACCAATTTTGGATAAATGAAGCGAATGCAACCATTCCAATCATAGCCGTAATAATAGCCCAAACTACTTCAAGCCAGCTGGCATCTGTGATTAATAAAATTGTCGGATTCATCGTAAAGACGAATGGTAATAACAAAGCAGCCGAGTCGTATTTAAAGCCTTGAACCCCTGTACGCACCGGTCCTGCCTTCGCAATACCCGCAGTTGCATAAGCCGGCAAGTTTATTGGTGGAGTATCATCTGCCAACACCCCGTAATAAAGGATAAATAAGTGAGCGACTAGGACTGGAACTCCCATATCCGTTAAGACAGGTGCAACGATCGCTGCTAACACAACATAAGTTGCCGTTGTTGGTAGACCTAAACCTAATAATAAACACGCAAATACTGTTAAGACCAACGCAAAATAAAGCTCAGTATTATCAGTCGACATAAATGCTGGCACCAGAGAAGCTAAATCTGATGAAAAGCCAACGACAATACGAGTAAACTTCGTTGATAATCCAGACGTTGTAATTACACCAATAAGGATCCCTGCTGTCGCACAGGCTACCACGATTGATAATGAGTTACGTGCAGCCAGTTCAAAGCCCGATAAAATCTCACGCATACCGTAACGAACAGGTGCTGAATCAACCTTGAACTTCTTCTGACCAATTGCGAATATTAATGCGACGATAATACCGACTAACACCATCGTTGCAATTTGATCTTTCCAACGAATAGTTTCTGTACTGAAGAAGCTTGTATTAAAGACATCATTTAAATTGTAAAGACCAATGTTAAGTAATTGAACAACGTATTGAAATGTATAAGCAATCCCTAATAAAATCGCTGCAAAAACAAGCGAACGGCCCATACTTTCTTTAAAACGGTGCGCAAATAAAGCAATAACAAGTAAGATCGTTATCGAGAAGAACGCTGAATTATTAACCGACACCCTCTCGATGACTAAAAAGTAAAGTAAAATAAAAATCGGAATCAATAAGTAACCTTGCTGCATTAGTAAACGGCGTCCTTTAACCAACTCACTTTTATCTATGCCTTTAATTCCGTTTTTTGATGCTTCAAAATGAACCATAAATAGAATCCCGATATAACATAAAATGGCTGGGATAATGGCGCTTTGAATAATTTCGTAGTATGGAATACTCGTTAACTCAACCATAATAAAGGCAGCTGCACCCATTATAGGTGGTAAGAACTGACCACTCGATGATGCCGCAACCTCAACACCACCAGCGACATGAGGTTTAAATCCAACTTTTTTCATTAACGGAATAGTAAATGTACCAGTTGTTACCGCATTGGCAGTTGAACTACCAGAAATACTTCCCATCATTCCACTTGCGACAACACTTGCTTTTGCGGGTCCACCTTTAAATCGTCCGAATGCACGTAACGCAAGGTCAATAAACATTTTCCCCGCACCTGTAGATTCTAATAATGCACCAAACAAAATAAAGATAAACACAAATTGTGCCGAAGCATAAATTGGTGTTCCAAATATACCGTTATTACGATATGTTACCTCGTAAATAAATCGTTCGAAATCACCACGAGAATGATAGAATTGTCCTGGCATAAATTCTCCTAAGAAGAAATATGCAATAAAGACTAAAGCAATAATAACGAGTGGATAACCAACCACGCGTCGAGTAGCTTCAAGTACGAGTATGATTAAAGATAATCCAATGAATATTTCATATCCTGTTGGATTCCCTGACATAATCGAAGATGCACTTTGATGTTGGATGATGAACATCCCAACATATAAAGAAAAAGCCGATAAAACAATATCATAAATAGGTATTTTAGTTTGTCCTAACCTACTTTTAATTGGAAAAATCATAAAGATTAACACTAACGCTAGAGTTAAGTGAAAAATTAAGAATGTCTTGGAACCAATGCCTGGTAATCCAAATCCAGCAACATATAAATGGAAACCAGACATAAATACAGCGACAACAATGACCGCAATCGCCCAATAACCACTTAATACACGGTCACTTCCCTCTAGTTCGTTAATCATCTGTTGTTGTTTGTCATCCATGTCAAACCCCTCTCGTCCATAAATAATTTATTTTAATATTTTATTATAAAAATAGATAACACATTACTAGAATAAACCTTTTATACAATCCCAGATCGTCGCATTTTGTATATCTACTAATATTTTTGTTTCAGAATAAGGAGGTTCTGAGAATGTGACTTCTTTGTCTTTAAAACGGAATGTGTGAGGATATAATTCGGAAGGTTGGAACTTCAATTCTCCACCAAAAACAGGTTTATTTAGATCTTGAATGACAAAGTAGCCATCCTTCATTTCGACATCACCTTTATCTTCATATGGCAAGCCAGCTCCAAATGATTTCGTCCAGCTTTCCATTGTTAAAATCTCCCAATCATGATTAACTTTAAACTTTTCAATGACAGGAGATTTTTCTACTGAGTGAATATAGCGATGCGAAAACCAATCTCCGCGTTCCACCTCTTCTTGCCATAGAATGTTACCCGTTTGTAAATCCTCGATTACTATTTTCTTTCCAACGTTAATGGTAAACAGTAATAAAATAACAGTTGCTACAGCGATGATTAGAAACCAATATTTTTTCTTAAAAAAGGCATTGCTGCTAAGCAATGCCTTTTGGTTGTCTTGTTCAGTTGAACGATTACTGCTCATTCAGGTATTTCTCTGCTCCTGGATGAAGATCGATGGACATACCATCTTGTGCTGTATCAACTGTTAGCTCTTTACCACGTTCGTGAGCTTCTTCGATATCACCTTTATTTTCGAAAATCGCTTTAACCATTTCATAAACCTGATCTTCAGGTAAATCATCTCTAGCGATTAACATTGCTTGAACAGCTACAGTTGTAGCGGTGCTATCAAAGTTTTCATACTCGTCTGAACCTAACTCAACCTTAGAATAGTATGGATATTCATCCATTAAAGCATCAATCTTATCATCATTGATGTTTACTAAACGGATATCCGTTGAAGCACTTAACTCCTGAATGCTTGCAGTTGGAGTACCAGACGTTACAAAGGCAGCATCAATGTTGCCATCTTGTAAGTTTGTAGAGGCATCACCGAATCCCATGTGTTCAGCACTAATATCATCAAATGTAATATCATGAACACCTAGAATTTGCTCAGCGTTTGCCTCGGTACCTGAACCGACGTCACCTACTGCAACACGTTTGCCTTCTAGATCTTCAACGGTTTCAATACCGCTATCAGCAGTTGTAACGATTTGGATTGTCTCTGGATAGATTGTGAACACTCCACTGTATCCATCAACAACCTCTTCAAACATTTTTGAGCCTTCAAGAGCATAGAAAGCGGTATCATTCTGAACTAAAGCCATTTCCGCTTCACCAGATGATACTTCGTTAATATTAACGACAGAAGCACCACTACTTAAGCCGTTTACGGTTACATCATCAACATTAGCCGTAATTACATCAGCCATCGCAACACCTAGCGGGAAGTATGTACCAGCTTCACCACCTGTTAATAGGGTCACATCTTTTACCCATTCGTCTCCACCGTTACCTTCTTCATCGCTATCGCCACCACAAGCAGCTAAGAACAAACCAAGCGATAAGAAGATTACTAGAGTTAAACTAAATTTCTTCACTTACATTACCCCCTTATATTTTTTCCTTGGATAATCCATCATAACATAATTGTAATCTAAAATATATTAAAAAGTCTAGTAATCTTCTAAATTATGTAAAAAATTCATTAGACTTTTTTCGTCATTTAATGACCTAACCTTGAGTAATAAGTCATTCACTGTTTTGATAGAAAATAAGCATATCTTCCCATCTACCATTTTCTTTAGAAAATGCTTTTCGTTTACACTCTAAAATATAACCAGCTCGGTGCGCCAGTCTCACTGACCGCCTATTCTCAGGATTAATATGTAATTCTATTCGGTGAAATTCTAGGTCATCAAAGGTTGCCTTGGTAAATGCCTTAACACTTTCTGTTCCATAGCCGCGATCCCAGTACTGATTGTGGATTGAATATCCCATCATCCCCCACTGATAGTCATGTCTTAGAATCGTCACGAGTTCTACTTTACCCACAGCTGCACCATCTAATTTGCGAAAGACACCTAATATATACATTTCATCTTGCTTCGCTTTTTCTTCAAAACCGGAAATCCATTTTATGAACCATTTTTTCGTAAATCTAGACATATCTTTCAATCTACCTTCATCAAACAGATATTGAGGAGGTTTTCTCCCATTAAAACCTTCCCACCAACGTTCATAGTCACCTTTTCGGAAAGGACGAAGAATCAAACGATCTGTTTCGATTTCCCACTTTGTTGGATCAATCATCATGATCACCTTTTATTCAATATTTTGTTGATACTCCATCAACCAACAATCTCGATAAGCACCCTCATGCCACTCATGTTTAGGGAGTAACTTTACTATTTTAAACCCACTTTTTTCATAGCATCTTAATGCACGATGATTCTGTGTTTGGGGGTCCATCACAACGTGGTCTGCATTTTCTCTATTCAATAAATACCTCGCCATGTTTTTGACTAGAGTTGTACCAATTCCCTTATTCCAATAATCAACTTCTCCAATAAATTGATCTAGCCCAAATGTTCGTTCACTTTTATAACCAAACTTCTCCCTATAATAGGCCTCAACTTTATAAAACTGGATGTAACCAATACGTTCTCCCTTGTACTCCACTATACATTTTGTAACTCCATCATCGATTTCATAGAATTCTTGCTTCACTTTTTCTAAGTCAAAAGGTTGGTCACGTCCTTCATAGAATTGAAGAACTTCTGGATCCGATAACCATTTAACTAGAAAAGGCTGATCCTTTTCTTCTAATTCCCGAACCGTCAGACCCTGAAATTGAGTTATCATAAGTTATCCCTTCTTCCTCGCTAAAACATTCATCATTTAACCTATTCGGTCTTTCTTCCGATTTCCCTTCCATCTTAAGTTGGAAATTGCACGTTAAGGTTGTAACAGTCGATCAATTTTTTTATAATAAAGTAAATTAAAACGAAAGAAGTGAACTGTAGGCCAATGAAGTAAACTCTTATTCTATTCGTCAGATGAAAACAATGATGACGTCCCTTGTTCGAAGGGCCATTTTGTTATGTTTTCATCTTCGTGTAGGATAGGAGTGTTATTTTCTGCCCTCCTATCCTTTATCCAAAAAAAGGGATAGGAGTTTTTTATTCCTATCCAACCTGATAGGAGTGATTACATGCTTTGCCAAATCAATGACTTAACATATGAGCTTGCGAATAAAACATTGTTTCGCATAAAAGATCTTTCCATTCACGCAGGCGATCGGATCGGGTTGATTGGAAGAAATGGATCTGGTAAATCCACTTTGCTTAAAATCATTGCCGATGAACTTGAGCCAACCGAAGGCAAGATTACAAAATATGGAACAACAGCTTACCTACCACAACTCAAACCGAAGAAAGGTTACTTAAGTGGAGGTGAGATTACCCAGGAATGGATTCGCCGAATTTTTTCAGAAGACAAAGATTTACTATTACTTGATGAGCCAACCACTCATCTCGATCAACCAAATATCGAAAAGCTAGAAGAAGAACTAAAGAAAGCTCATCATACCTTTGTGATTGTCTCGCATGACCGTGAATTTCTCGATCAACTTTGTACCACCATTTGGGAAATGGATGAGGAAAAAATTATAGAATACAAGGGTAATTACTCAGAGTATGAGCATCAAAAGCATCAAAGAATCCAACATCATGAAAAAGAGTATGAGAAGTACGTGGAAAAGAAAAAACAACTCGAAGACGCTTTACGAATGAAAGAACAAAAAGCAAAACGAGCAACCAAAAAACCGAAGAATGTTTCGAAATCTGAAGCTAAAATTACTGGTGCAAAGCCTTATTTTGCTAAAAAACAAAAAAAGCTTAATCAAGGCGCAAAAGCCATTCAAACAAGGATTGACCAACTTGAAAAAGTAGAAAAAATTAAGGAATTACCTCCTATTCAAATGAAGCTAGCTGCGGCTATTCCAGCGGCTAATAAACCCTTAATTCGTTGTCATGAACTTGATGGACAGATAGGGGATAAAACGTTATGGAGTTCTCCAGCTAGTTTTACCATAGAAAATGGCGAAAAGATTGGGATAATTGGCCCCAACGGAAGCGGTAAAACGACACTTATTCATAAATTATTGAACGATGAAAAAGTTCAGAGGTCACCTCAACTTAAGGTAGGTTATTTTAGCCAACAACTTGAGCA
Organism: Piscibacillus halophilus; assembly: GCF_900110685.1. Lineage (GTDB taxonomy): Bacteria > Bacillota > Bacilli > Bacillales > Alkalibacillaceae > Piscibacillus > Piscibacillus halophilus. The sequence goes on along the minus strand of NZ_FOES01000007.1, from coordinate 14,420 downwards.
ATTAAATGTTAAAAAGACCATCTTAGAAAACGTTCAGGCAACATCTTCCCAAGATGAAACCCTGATCCGTACGGTCTTAGCAAGATTAGGTTTTAGAGGAGATTCCGTCTACAAAGAAGTGAATGTCTTAAGTGGCGGGGAGCGTGTCAAAGTCGCATTAGCCAAAATCTTTGTCAGTGATGTCAACACTCTCATCCTTGATGAACCAACTAACTTTCTAGACATTGAAGCCTTAGAAGCATTAGAAAAATTGCTTCAAGAATACCCTGGAACTTTGCTTTTCGTCTCGCACGACCGCCGTTTTGTCGAACATGTCGCAGAAAAGCTCATCATCATCCACGACCGAAAACTGTATATCCATGATGGACCCGAAATAGAGTTCTGGGAATCACAGGAACAAGCAAATTCTGATGAGGAGCTTTTATTAGTCGAAACTCAAATTACAGAAATTTTGAGCCGTATGAGCCTAGACCCTAATGAGGAATTGGAAGCAGAATTCGAACGACTTTTACAAAAGAAAAAGGAGTTGGATAGTTAATAATCTTTATTTGTAAGGTTCAAAACAATGCCACAACGTTGTACCTGTCATACTTTGTCTGCCCGCCGAATAGTTTGGTAATAGGACAACTTATGAAAGGAGACAAGACATCTTATGAATATGAATCAGCGATTAATTTATGGGTTTGTTGCTGCGTTTGGATTTATGTTTATTCCCGTTCGTACAGATTTATTAGAAGGACTGGCTAACTTTCTGGACACCTTGCTTTACGTTGTTGGACTTGTCGCTTCAGTTGTTTTTGGAGCCATTCTAATTTGGAATGCTTTTAGAAATATAAAAAACGCCACGAAATAGGCACTAGCCTCCACCACCATTGGTGCGAGGCTTTTTTATGAGAAATCAACCTTTCATTCAGCCGCTGCATGGTTATCTAGCAAATTTTTAAATATACTTCCACCCACGTGTTCGCAACATGAACCAAGAAATTCCTGATGCACTAGAAGATGAACATTCAGTCGACATCGCGACGTCTTAGACATAAAATAAGCTCGGTTAGCGACCGAGCTTTATTTATCAAATACAATAACCTGATTACGACCTTGATCTTTTGCCTTATACAGTGCCGCATCTGCCTGTTCAAATAGCACATCACTCGTGATGTCCGCTTTCTCCGCATAGCTGATCCCAACACTCACGGTTAGCTCTCCTTGAGAAACTCCAGGAACTTTAAGTTTAAGTACCTTTTCCCTCAACTCATTAGACGATTCCACTAACCTCTCTAATCGTTGCCCTCGACAAATAACAACAAACTCTTCTCCACCATAGCGAGCCACAAACCCTTCTAATTTTGAAAAATGTTGGTTTAATAACTCAGCAAAGATTTTTAAACAAGCATCCCCCATTTGATGGCCGTATTGGTCGTTAATCTTTTTAAATAGATCAAGGTCAATTAGCAGTAACGCTATGGATTCACCTTTTTCTTGGGCTTCTGATAAATCACTTTTTAATACATTAGCAAATGACCGTCTATTCGGGATATGCGTTAACTCATCTAAATAAGATATTTTATGCAAGAAACGATTTTTCTCAAGTAAATCTTGTTGCGATTTTTCTAATTCTTGAGTTCGTGCGTTCACCTTCTCTTCTAGTTCAGCATTTAAGGCTTTGAGCTCAGTAGATGAAGTGCGATACTGCTCAATGGTATTCGCATGTTGAATGACTAAAATGACTATTTGAATCAACAAGAACACCAGAAACCCTATAGATAAAATCGACTCAGTTCTTATCCAATCGTTATAGTAAAGGACATCATTAAGTCCAGCCATGAGTAACACTAGTAGTCCAACCAAATTAATAAATGAATATGGTTCATCTTCCTTACGAGCCTTTAAAATCACCCTCAAAACGTATGCAAAACCTAGAACAAGTGTTGCTTGAAACAATACTAAATACTGGGTATACACGTAACTAGGAGTTAATAAAATCACAGCAGATCCTAAAAGTACCGTTATGGAATATAGTTTTGTAAACTTTAAGTTCGCTTGTTGGTTGTACTTTAACGAAATGACATACGCAAAGAGAGGTAACAGCCATATAAACGTAAGATATTCTAACTTCATCGACCATTCCCATGAGAAATTAGGGATAAATGTAAATAATAATTTGTCACCTTCAAGAATAAGCCGTAATATCACCAAAAACACTAGTCCTGAAAAATATAAATGATAACGGTCGCGGCCCTGTACTAGGAAGGAAAACAGGTAGTATAAAAATAGAACCATTAAACTTCCACAAATAATTGACGTTAAGACCCGATCCATATTATAAGATCTTGCCATCGTATCGTTATCCGCGATTAAAACGTCAGTCCATAAACCACCTTTTCTCAAGTAATGATTTGCAACCTGAATCGTGATCGTTACCATACGCTCATCTGATCTAAAATCCAAAACTTGTGCTTTTTTAGCCGGGACAGTTGTTTCACGACTTGCTCCCACTTGCCTCTCTTCAATTAATAAGTCATCGTTCACCCAAACTTTATAAGCGGATCCTAAATTCGGTATGTATAAAGATAACAGCTCGCCAACAGCTTCTGGAGCTAAATTAATATCTGTTTGATAAGTCCCAAATTCACTCTCTGTAAATGAATGTGGCACATCCACTAAACGCACATCATAGCCACCGAAAACTGTTTCTTGTGGTTCAATCAACTGATTAGGATAAAATAACCACTGACCGTTTAAAGGAATCACTTCACTAGACAATGAGGCGTTAACTAGATTGAATTGTCCTCCATATCCATGGTCCTCTTCTTCACTCACGACAGACCAAAACCAACCAAACAACAACATAATTGCCGGTATCACAAGCCATTTAGCCTGCTTCATTTAAGCACACCCTTTAGTTAACCAATATAGCACCTGATAGATTGAATTTTCTAACAATCAATATATACCCTTATTTTACAGTATGTCACATATTTTAAAAGTATATTCTTATATCTTTCTGACAAGATTGTTACTGAGGTGATGAAATGGTTACATTAATCTTATTACAACTAGTATTAATCGGAGTACTGATGTGGTTTTTACGTAAAGAACAGCGAGAAAAGGAATCTATAACAGCAAGGAAAATTGAACAAAGCGATGAATTAAAAAAAACCCTTGTCATGGGCCTGGCTTATCGTTTTAATTATCCGAGGAAGCGTAATGAAGTCGATGAAATCGAATTTGAAGGTGGATCTGACATTTTCTTAAAACAAACACCACTTGAATTTGAAGATTTTGTCGCTCGGATTATTAAAAAACAACTCGGCGGAAACATTTATACTACAATCGAAAGTGATGATTTCGGCATCGATTTTGAACATTATCTAGAAGGAGAGCTTTACTTAGGACAAGTAAATGTCCATAAAGAAAACGTTGGAGCAGGGCCTGTCGCAGTTTTACACTCCAATATGATTAAAAACGGTGCAAAAGGTGGTTATGTTATTACGACCAGCAACTTTACCGATACTGCTCGGGATTACGCTAGGGAGCTTGATATTGAACTCATAGATGGATTAACTCTTGTCAACTATTGGCTTGAAACCATGGAAGAAAAAGTATATAAACCAAATGAAGAATTAGCTTAATAATCGCGCATCGTAACGTTTAAGAAAAAACTCACCAACAGAGTTGATGAGTCTATTCTAAGTAATGAAATTTTGCTTCAACTCTAACCTTTATATCCATTTGCCCGGGTTCAATCGGGGTTTCTCCTGCCGATTGAGTTAGTGCAAAAGTCTGATAAATACCTGGCCGATCCACAGATAACTCGGTCACTTTAATTGGGATAGGGTCAAGCTCTGTATTCATTGAATCAGCTAATGTTTCAGCTTTTGCGACGGCATCTTCTAAGGCCCGTGTTAAAGCTATTTGGTAAAAAACTTCTGGATGACTTACTGAAAATTGGATATCCAACACTCGGTTGGCGCCTGCATCAACGGCTCCATCAATTACCTGACCCACTCTAGCTATTTCTGCAACTGTCACACGTAAAATGTGGGTGACTTGATAACCGCGAAATTGTTGAACGCCATCTACATTAACATACTGCGGTTGAATAGAATAATCGATGGTTTGTATCTCTTCACGTGGTATACCTTCACTCATTAAAACCTGAATCACATTATTCACCAATTCGGCGTTTTGACCCTGGGCCATTGATAAATCCGGGTCTTGTGTGATCACACCCAGGGCCACTACTGCCTCATTAGGCTCAGTTGTCACAATGCCTTCACCAAAAACAGTCATAACGCGTTCATCATGTCGTTCAATTTCTGTCATATTATTTCGGTGGATGACTTAAACCACCTAACCACCTTTCATGAAAAACTCTTCATACTATTTCATGCCAAATCGGTTAGGTGTGTGATTGATTTTTATGATACCAACATCGTTCTTAAGACATTAACCATTCGATTCTATCAATAGAATTATAAATCGAAAGCAATGGTAAAAAGCTCACTAAAATACCACTATTTAAAATCGACTTCAAGAAAGCTTTTTCCTTTCGTTTAAATTCATAGACGAAGATAATCGTCGACATAAGGACTCCTGTATATAATATTAAGTAAGAAACTTTTAAACGTTCGATTGCATTTGTAACGAACTCCCCGAAATCTACATGATCCTCTTCTTTCGTCATCCTGTCTTGTTCCCGTGCTAGATAATCGTATGACACTACCGTTGCTTGAGATTCTTCAGCTGAAACTAATTCATACCCATACGGCATAAAAGACATTCTAAACACAAACATATAGGAGAGTCCGAGCACCCCAATACCGACTAATATGAATGAAATGATTTCTTGAAATTTTTGTTTGTCATCAATCGTCTTCTCCTTTGACACATTACCCCTCCAAACGGATTAATAAAATAAAAAACGCCCTTAAAAGGACGTTTTAAGACTCTGTATCATCTAGAAAAAATGGATCTATGACACCAGTACGAGAGTTAATCGCTTTTAACATGTCACCATACTCCATGATTAAATACTTGTCACCATCATGTTGCTGCTCGTCTACTAGCTCTCCCTTTAAGCGCTCGAGTGTTTCATAATTTAAGAAAGCATGCATTAAATCTTCCTCGGATAAGTTCAAATCTCGATTCACCTGTCCTGAATCATATCCATTAAACTTCCATTGATCTCCCTCTTTAACATAGGTTAAATCATAGTGTTGAGTTCCCATAAAAGCTTCATCACCTAACTGGATAAAACTTAATGTAAATTTATCTTCTGTAAATTCTTTTAGTTCAAAGTGAGTATTTAATTGACTAGGGTGAAGAACTTTATATAAATGATTGTACATAAAAAATTCTTCAAAATAAGTGGCCGCCCATTCATCAACTGCTGCTTCTGAAATCGTATTACTTAAAGCTGATTTAGTTTCTTTGACACCCTCTACATAAGCATCAGATTCTTCCTCAACTCCAAACCAATCGCTGTGTTCAATCTGTATATCTTGCATGAGTTCTATAGATTTTGCCAAATTCTCTTCAGCTATTACTCGTGCTTCTGTCACGTTAATGACTTGATTATTAACTGGTTCACTTTCAAATTCAGTAGCCGTCTTTACTTCTTCATTAACTTGTTCAGGTTCAGTTTCTTGCTGCTCTTCTACTGGGGCAGGTTCAGCTTCTTCCTCTTCTTTGTCTTCATCAACCGATGTAGTAGGCTCCTCTACTTGAGGATCATCTACTTCAGCATTATCTTGACATCCAACAATCAACAACGCTACTAACAGCACCCAAATATATCTCACTGAACCACCTCCAAACTCGTGTTGTTACTAACCCCTATTTTAATTGAAAGTTTTTGTACAAGTCTACATTTTTTGACAATTAAACCCAAAAACCAACTAAGGTCCCTAGTAAAGAAAGACCATTCTTCGACAAATATTACTATTTATATAGACGGGAAAATGATAGATATAGTTTCAATCATTAACAGATTTCAATAAAATTTTTGATACAAAATACTCATAAGATATAATTAAAACCACCTGTTTTATAAATGATTTTGCATAGCTAAGGAGTGAGTGTAATGGTAGACATAAATTTAAGAGATGCTAATCCTAGTGAAATTCCTATTATTCGCAAACATAGATTAAAAGCATATCAAGAATACTCAAAAGTACTCAACGACTCTCACTGGGAAGTTTTAAGCGGAACGCTATCATCTGAAGCTGACCTCGAACCTGGTGTAGACATCATGGTTGCTGAGTCAAAAGACGGTGAGGTACTTGGAAGTGTTGTACTGTTCCCGGCTAAATCAATGGCTTACGGGGAATGGACAGATGCACTTGATTACCCGGAATTACGCATGTTGGCCGTTAGTCCTGAGGCACGAGGACAAGGAATTGCTTATAAACTTGTGAATGAATGCATTAAACGTACAAAGGAAAGAGGTTTTGGCCAATTAGGACTTCATACAGGATCATTTATGAAAGGTGCAATCAAGCTTTACGAAAGATTGGGGTTCGAACGCATTCCTGAACATGATTTTGAGCCTGCAAATGATGGTATTATCGTTAAAGCTTATGTATTAAATATAAAATAATAAAACGCTTTTTCAGCTGGATTAGTTGAAAAAGCGTTTTATTTATCCACGTGTATTTTCATTACCTTTTATATATAAAATACCAATTTATGTTATTATATAATAAATTAATAGATTAGGAGTGTTATCATATGTCGAATAAAGCCCTAATCATCATAGACGTCCAAAACGGAATGTTTAATGAACAACCACCTGTTCATAACGGAAAGGATTTACTTCATAGATTAAATTCACTTTTAAAAGAAGCCCGCCATCATCACATACCAGTGATATACGTTCAACATAACGAGCCTACAGGATCTTCATTAGAAACAGGATCAATAGACTGGCAAATCCATTCAGATATAGCCCCTTTAGACTCTGACATGATTATTCAAAAACATACACCAGACTCTTTTCACCAAACCAACTTACATGATCACTTACAACAAGAAAAGATCGATGAACTAATGATAGCTGGCATACAGACTGAAGTATGTGTGGATACCACTTGCAGAAGAGCTTTTAGCTTAGGTTACAAGATGACTCTTGTTTTAGATGCTCATAGTACTTTTGACACGAATAACCTTACGGCTCAACAAATCATTGATCATCATAATCAGACTTTACGTTGGTTTGCAAAAGTGACACCTACGACTGAAATTATTAATTCATCTATATAGGAGGGTTATTATGCAAGTTAACATCACCAAACCAAAGATTGAACACGCTGAAGCTATTAGGCGAATTTGCTCCACAGGTTGGCGGCAGACCGTTGAAGGGCTATGTAGTGAAGAGTATCAAGAACAGAATATTGAGTACTGGTATAACATCGAAAAAATTCAAGACGATATTGAAAACGGTACGTATACACATGTGGCCATAATCGATTCGAAAGTCGTTGGTACAATTGGCGGTGCCATGACCGGACCCGAAACTGGTCAAATTTTTGTTTTTTATATGGACCCGACTTATCGTTATAAAGGAATTGGTAAAAAGCTACTCAATATATTTACCGAAGATCAAAAACAACAAGGTGCTACTGAACAAGTGGTCTCTGTTCAAAAAGATAACCAATATGGAATTCCTTTTTATGAGGCCCGAGGGTTCCGACCAATAGCTGAAAAGGTCAGTGAGACAAGCACTGGCGAACAGCTAGCATCCATTAGGTATTATAGGGAAATCTAAAAGAATATAGTACAAAGTTACAGTCTAATAATCTATATAATCCTCCTTAGCTACAGCTTGATTTTGATTAACAGTAGTGTTAATATATCGATAATTTAACCTAAAAAGGAGGACATGCTATGAGACGCGTAACACTTGAAGATATTTATGTTCATCCGATTACACAAAAATATGTCCGCCGTTCAGGGATGGCTCACGCAATTTCTGTGGCGCACAACGCTTACGAACTAGCCAAACAATACAACGTTAATCCTGACTGGGCGGTAAAAGCTGGATTTTTGCATGATATTGGTCATTATACGTGGTACAGAGATGGTGAATGGGATTATGAACAATATCAAAGGTTTGATATTCATCCGATTAAAGGAGCAGAACGGGCTCATAAGCTTCTCGTACGTTTAGGTGAAGATCAAAATGCAGCAAAAGAAATAGCACACGCGATTTTATTTCATACAGAATCGGCTTTACCTGCTGATGGTTTTAAAAGAACCCCGCTTCAACAAGTCGTCCATCTTGCTGATGAAAACGATAAGCAACCTAATGATGCCCATCATTATCGTCATTTAAATAAAAAAGAAGAGTTAAGTCAAATTCGCGTGCTTGATTATAAATTAAATAAAGAAAACCTCTTAACAGGCTCATAATAAATTAAGCATCTGCCATTTAACAGATGCTTACATAGTTAATTCCCAAAGACTGGCCAACCTTTTTGTTCGGCGAGTTTTTCCATATCTTCATCTGGATTCACGACAACTGGATGATCAACCATATCCAACAATGGTCCGTCACTCTCACTATCAGCATATGCCCAAAGTGTTACATCCTCAACCGTAAGTCCGCGATTTTTCAGCCATTCTTGAACTTTTTCGGCTTTCTTTTCCCCGTTTACGATATCACCCATTTTCCCATTAGAAATTTTGTTTCCATCGTAAAACAATTCAGAACCGATAATATCAGCTTCTTCTAAACCTACCGCTTCTCTAAAAGCTGTTAAAAACGGGTTTAATGCACCTGATAATATGACAACTTTGTCCCCATTTTCGATATGCTTTTTCACCTTGTCCACCAATGGACGATTCACACGCTCTAAATCACCATAAGCTAAATCATTAAAGAACTCCTCAAGTTCAGCTTTGGATTTTCCTTTAAACGATTTAACAAATGAACGGAAAAACATATGTTTAGCCGATTCTTTTCCACTTGTGATTAGCTTCCCGATTGCTTTAGCAGTCCCAAATCCAACCACTATCCATTGCTTAGCTTTGTACTGTTTCTTAGCTACATCAAACATAACTTTAAACGAGTTTCCCTGATACAACGTCCCATCGAAATCTACAGTAACGACTCTCACAAGAACACCTCTTATATTCCATTAAATTTTGTATCTATTTTAGCATATATTGGGATGAGTGTATGTTAAAGAGGGACACCTGTCCAAGTTGTTCACAAAAACGAAGAGCTCTTATAGAGCCCTTCAGATGGGGATGATTGTCAATTTAAAACTTAGTAATAAAAAGATGCACCCACAATAATTAGAAGGATAAACAATACAACAATTAAAATGAAGCTATCGTTGTAACCATAACCACCTTTGTGCATAACAAGGCACCTCCCTAAGTGATTTTCTAGTTCATGTTATGTCTAAAATAATTTTTTGGTTGGGCAAGAATAGGAAGATGCACAATTTTTTTGGATATCGGTCTAAATATTATGGTCATTGGATTATTTTATGGTTATTAGACATCATAAAATCATTCATGCTTTAAATAATCCTTTACCGTATAATAAGCATGGACTGTAAATAATTGAGTCTTAATCTTGTTCATTTTGATTAATTCGTCTAGTTCATCAAAGTCATATGTATGGATAGATAGGTCTTCAAATTCATCCAAGCACTGTTCACCAGCCTTGTAAGCTTCTAAAATTAAAAATGTCACCACTTTATTATTTTGAATAGCTGGGTTGACCATGAACTCTCCTATTTTAATAGGATTGGCTTTAGAAGTATAACCCGTTTCTTCCCTCACTTCGCGAAGAATTCCCTCTGAATAGGTTTCTCCAACTTCTATTTTACCAGCTGGAATTTCTAGAAAGCTATCTCCACCAGCATGTCGATACTGATTCACTAGAATGATTTGGTTATTCTTCGTTAATACAACGGCATTGACCCAATCAGAATATTCATGGACATAATAAGAGTCAATAACCTTACCATCTGGCATTTCGCATCGATCTTTTCTTAAATTTCCAAAAGGGGTTTTATAAATATATTCGCTAATAGTCTCCCATTTTTTTCATTTAAAAAAGCTCCTTTTAAGGTTCGATAGGTTACAAGTTAATACTTCTTATATCGTCCCATCCATATACGAGTTCTATCAATTTCTTTCCACCTATTTCAATATCTTCAGTATCCAACAATTTTGCGCCTGTAGCTTCATAAAAGTGTTTGGATGGATTGTCTTCAAGAACTAACACCACCATATTGGTTAGATTGTCTCTAATTAAACCCTCTACAATTGGCTTCATTAATGCCTTACCAATCCCTTGTCTTTGATAATCTTTTAAAATATATATAGCATAAAGTTCTCCTTTATAGTCAGGATACTTTCCACTTCTCTCCGGGCCACCTGTAGCAAAACCAACAATTTCCCCTTCATTATTCTCCGCGACATAAACTCCACCTCGTGGGGTCGCCTGCTTCCACATATTTTCCCGCTCATCATAAGATAAATTGTTTAAATATTCATCTGGCACTACCCCAGCGTAAGTCGTTCGCCAACTATCAACATGAACTTTAGCCATCCCTTTCGCATCTTCAACCACTGCTTTTCTTACTTTCACGATCATCACTCCTGTTTATCAACTTTTTACTTCTTGATTTGGTGGTGAATCAAGAGGTGAATGGTATTCATCTTTTTTAAGTCCATGCTTTTTTTCTAGGTATTTTCCGATCAATGAATTATTAATCCCATTACGAATCGCAGCTTCTATAACTAAATAGAGAAACAATAATCCAATTCCATAAAAAATAAGCATACCGAATAATTCCATGTGTTTGCCTCCTATGGTTTTCATCATAATCTCATTTCTTTTGCCAAACTATTCACGAGGAGGACTTACTAACTCTCAACTCAATCAATATATAAATTGTACCAACCACTAGTCCGATTAATACTGATATTAAAATATGCTGAAAGAAGGACAAATCACTAAAAACCTTCCCTACAATGGAAACTAAAATTCCAATAACAAATCCTAAAATTAAAAGTCTCAATGCTTTCAACAAATCACTCCTATTTTAAGCTCCTAGTAATCTCAATTTACTTTCATCCTTAATACCCACCATATTATCATAAAATTCCCAACATTTATAAAAATGTTGGGATACTATATTGGAGTCTTAAAGTTAACTAGTAGAATATTATATATTTAAACAGGAGGGAATTTTTAATTTATGAAGTCCGAAATGCTTTTACTTTATTTCAAATTAATGGTCAAACCATTCATTAACTTTAGAGCTACTTTAAACGGTATGTAAGAAACCAGACCAATAACAATACCGAAAAACAGAAACATTATTGGCATCATAAATATACCTAAAATTCCAGCCGTTACACCCGAAAATACCTTCGTTCCAAGTTCAGCCGTTACCGGCCCTCCAAATAAACTCATGATAAACATGACCAAACCTAATAAGGTACCCGTTGAGATAGATATGATTAATAGAAGTTTAATGTATGAAGTGAATTTAATGCCTTGGATTTGTAGAGTGTCCAAAATAATGCCCCCTTAAAATATTTATTTAGTAGTTTTTAAATTATATATACACAAGATTCCTATTCATCCATTTTGTCAATCACACCCGGTTTTAATAAAAGCCCAGGTGCTAATATAAATAAAAGATTGGCTGCTAAATATAAATAAATGGCAATGGGATACAATTCTATGGTCGATTCATTAAATGAGCTCCTATAAAGGATTAATCCAAAAAAAATTAACAAGATGATAAACGTAAATGAGATTCTGCCAAACTTGGATTTATGAGGATTACGAAGACCAAACACAATTCTTTTTGCGTATAAATACGGTAAAACGATCATAATCATCAGAATGCTTAAGCATATCCAAAATGTATAATGACCATATAACACTCGTAATAAAGGCAGTGAGAAATAAATTGCTAAAGTTGTTAACCATATGTAGCCATGTATCATCATGTGCCTTCTCTTATTTTCCCGATATTTTTGCCAAGCTATGACTAATGTCACAGTGACAATGATCAACATCGACAAATTGATGATCAGTATAGGAATGCTTTCAGTCGGCATCATGCTCGCGGCAAATCCCACGACTAGTAATATTAATGTTGACCCTATAATTCCACTTTTTTAAATGAAACATTATCCATTAATCCACCACCTTTGCCAACTGAATAAGTCTAAAATCACTTGTTTACAGGTGCTATAGACATGTTTTTGAATTCTATGGGTGTATTTCTTAAATCTATGGGCATGTTTTTCATTTCTATAGGCGTGTTTCTTAATTCTATGGGCATGTTTATAGATTTTATAGGCACGTTTCTTTTTGGCACCATATGATTTAACGACTGTAATTAATAATTCTATAAGTCTTTCACTTATTTTAACATAATATTCCATAAATTAAGCCGACATTTATAAAAAAAGACCGACTCAACGTCGATCTTTAATCTTAATTCGTTATAACTGCTAACATCATGGGAGCGATTAGCAAAATGACTGAAGTTAAAATGATTGTAAATGTAGTAAATTTAGAGAGTTTTTTCCCCGCTTTTCCTTTATACCACCCGGTAAACTGTAGTTTATTTCGATACAATACAAATAACAATAGCAAAATCGCCAGGCTGCTTATCCAAGTATATGGTTTTGCTTCACTATATGAATAAATCCACACCACTAAACTAGATCCTAACATACCTAAGATTAAGAAAATCAAAGCGATACGTATCACTTCTAAAATAGTCCTCATACTACTCTCCCCTAATTTCTATTAACTCCTTGCCTGTTCCATCTTTTTCTTTCCTAATAAAAAAGCGAATAGAAACACTGTTGCTATTAACATACCGATTCCAATATCAGATAAAGTGACAAGTCTTGTTAACAGCCCTAGAAGGACTGTGCTTGTCCCAAAAATTAAACTTATGATCACAGAGCGCTTTTGGTTCTCATTAAGGATGGTTGCCATCTTGTAGATGATGAGGTTCAGGATAAAGCCTAATGCGAGTGGGATGATGCTTTCCATAATTTATATCCTCCTGACTAGTCCAAATACTCTCTTTTTAGTAATCGTATTAAGTAAGGGGCGCGATTTAGAACAAAGAGGCTTACTTTTTGACTATTTGTTTGATATGCCGTATTTATATGCACTAATTGTTTATTAAGTAATTCGCGAAGTTTTTCTAAATCCCCTGTGTATATAGCGACATTTTCTTTATTAGATTCTTTAATCAGTTGCCAAAGCAAATGTTTGTTTACCCGGCTCAATTTTGTCATAGTACGATAAATTTTTCGTTCGTGTTCTGGAATTCGTTTTAAAATATCTTGTTCATATAAATTCTTCATTCGATCACTCGCTTATAGCGTACAAACCGCTATCATCCATTTTTTCCCTAACATCAACATTTTAACCTAAATGAGGCTAATCCAAAAGGAAAAGAAGATTGAATACATCAAAATAATTTTCATGCAATATTATGTTAATATTAGTTTAAAGTTGGTGATTCTATGAAAATTATTGAAACTGAAAGACTTTATTTAAGAGAATTAGTTTTAGATGACAAAGAAGAATTATCGAAAGTTCTTTCTGACTCTGAATCTATGAGGCACTACCCCGAACCCTTTAGCGAAGAAAAAGTTGAAAACTGGATTCTTTGGAATATTGATTCTTATCAAAAATACCATCATGGCTTATGGGCCGTTATTTTAAAAGATGGTGATCAATTTATTGGAGACTGTGGGATTACGATGCAAAACATTGATAATGAGCTTTTACCAGAAATCGGTTTTCATATTATAAAAGACTATTGGAATAACGGTTATGCCACTGAAGCTGCACTCGGTTGTAAACAGTATGCGTTTGATGTGTTAGGATACTCAAAAATTTTCTCGTATACAACACTAGACAATATTCCATCGCAAAGAGTAGCGAGGAACATAGACATGCAAACGTATAAAATGTTTGAGAAGAATGGTGAAAAACAAATTGTTCAGGTTGCGTATAATAATGATTAAAAAAGACCTTGGAAATCCAAGGTCTTCAGCTTGTAGAGAAACCCCGTGTTTTTCTACAAGCTTTTTTAGGTTAATAAATAGATATCTCAATAATTTATGTCTATCACAACCTTAATAATAAGAAAAAGACTCTCCTCTACCTAGACCACACGGTCTAGGTGGAGGGCAATCTTCTTCATGTTCTGACAAGCAGCTGTCATAAGCGCTTGCTCTCGAACATTATCCCTTCCACGCAAACGACAATAGCGCAGCCCATGCAGTTCTTTTGAATCTGCGAAGCTACGTTCGACTTTCTCTTTTCGCATTCGATATATCCATTTACCTTCATTCGAAAGACGGTTCTCTCGAACTTTATCTTTACTATCTTCCCATACATGGCGTGT
>NZ_FOES01000045.1 GCF_900110685.1 Piscibacillus halophilus | reverse complement strand
ATCACAGCATCACTGCCGTGATTGTTCCTGTGGAAAATTTCTTCCCTCTTGTCGGGAACCCTTGCAAGACCTCCCCGGGTAAGAGCTATAACCTTCCTCCCATATAACTGCTGTATTTACTGTATGGAATTCGTGCAGTATAGGACTTCGTTTTGTAATGCAAACTCATCCGTTCCAATTCAGCCTTATATACAGTTTCTGTTCGTCAGTTCAAGATTTTGCCTTAGGCTTCCTTCAGATTCCACCTCACGGTGGACACCCTTGCCATTAGCTAACAGTTCCTACTGCCAGGCCTGTAGTGGACTTTCACCACCAAGTTATAGCCCATGCCGGGCACACATTTAAAAGAGCATCAAACCGTCACACATTTGATGCTCTTTCATTTAATCCCTCTCAAACCATACGATCAACCCTGGCAGCAATATCCCTCGTATAATAAAGGTATCCATCAATATCCCCACAGCTACAATAAACCCAAATACGAATAATAATTGGATCGGTTGTGTCATTAAGACTGCGAAGGTTGCTGCTAAAATGAGTCCTGCTGATGAAATCACTCCACCCGTATTCGCTACAGCGAGCTCGACGGCTTTTTTCACTGGGTGTTTCTTTCGCTCTTCTTGGAATCGTGATACGAGCATGATGTTATAATCAATCCCAAGTGCGACTAAGAACACGAACGCATATAAAGGCACACGGTTACTAATCGTATCGATATCAAAAAATAGATCCGTTAAGAACATCCCCAGCCCCAAAGCTGCAAAGAATGACACTAGAATGGTTCCCATCATATAAATGGGCATTTTAACCGAACGTGTTAAAACGACGAGCATTCCAAAAATTAAGATGGTCTCTAAAGTCACGATGAGAATAACTTCCCGATTATTCACTTGACGATCGTCCACAATTCTAGCTGTTTCACCAGCGAAAAATAATTCACCCTCTAATCCGGCATTAGACAAAATTTCTCCAGACTGATCAATCGTTTTTTCTAAAGCATCGATTGTAACAGTGTTATAAGGATTTTCTGAATAAGTCAGGCTAAGGTTGAGCACCTCTCCATTTTCAGCCATCCCATCCAACCGAACTTGATGAACCAGTGGTTGTTGTTCCAACTCCTCTATTAACGTCTTTTGTTCTTCCTCAGTTAAGGCCTCGTCTCCCTCATAAAGAACAGTGGTTGGCGCCAATTGACCTGAGTCAAAGTTGCTTTCTAACACTTCATATCCAGCTCGTGAAGGCATATCTTCTGGAAATGAATGAAGCGTGTTGAATTCATATTCTAAATTGAACATATTTAACGCAGAAATAAATAAAAATATTGCTACTAAAGCGACTGATCCTATTGGTCGTTTAACAACGACCCCCCCAACCTTACTCCAGAAGGAATTGCTTTTCAACTTATCTTGGCCAACTTTAGGAATCTTTGGCCAAAAGGCTCGACGGCCAAATAACGTAAACAAAGCTGGAACTAACGTAATGGATGCAACCATAATAACTGCCATCGCCGTTGCAAAAGTTGGGGCAAAGTTTCGATAATCACCAGACTGCGCAAAAAACAATACTAGCATTGCCGCTAATACCGTACCTCCCGAGAAAAATACAGGCATCCCTGTCTGTCTCATCGCTCGTTTCATTGCATCAAACTTACTTGCATGCTCCTTTAATTCTTCTCGATATCTAGAGAAAACAAATAATGAATAATCAATCACAGCAGCAAATAATAAAATCGACATTATGGAAATGGTTTGTGTACTTAAGTCCGCTCCACTTTTTCCTAAAATACCTAATAACGGATTCACGACTTGATACACGAAACCAGCCGCAAGAAGTGGGATTAATGCGAGTAACGGAGAACGATAAATCACAACCAATAGTACAAGAATAATTCCAACCGTTGAAAAAATTAAAACTAAATCTGCCCTTGAAAACAGATCTAATGAATCAACAGCAATGCCAGCAGGTCCCGTAATAGCTAAACTCAGATCTGATTCTTGTTCCACGATGTCATAGACCTGTTGATTAGCCACTTTGATTTCGTCCGTTTCCAATGAAGCCTGGTAGGTCATCGGAATAAACGCGGTCGTTCCGTCATCAGAAAGAAACTCTTCCGTAGCTTGTGAAGGTAATTGATCAAGTGGAATAATTCCTTTAAACCCTTCAATGTTTTCATCTCGGATCAACTCTACAATTGAAGATAATCGTTCTTGATTCACATTTTCATCTGATTCAAACACTAATAAAGCCAAAAGTCCATCATCATCTTCAAAGTATTCATCGACTTTATTTTCAGCCAAAACTGATTGTTGATCCTCAGGTAAAGAATTAATCGTCGGAACTTGATAATCTTTAGGGTTTGGCGCGAATACCGATAACAAAATAGCTGCTAATAGCCAAACCGATAGCGTCAGCCACATCCCTTTTCTTGTCGTCACTCGATCGGTCATTTTATGTAGAAAATTATCCACTTACCTAATCTCCTTCCTATAAAAATGACACATCTGTCACTTTCTATAAAAATAAAATGACACACCTGTCACTTTCATTATCAAGTATGAATTACAGCGTGTCAATTTAACTCTTTAAACATTCCATGACGTATAACATCTTTAATGGAACGTACCCACTCATGGGGTGGAACACCGAAATGATTAGGAATCGTAATCGATTGAAATATGAATCCTAATACAAGTGAATCAGGGATCTCTTCTCTGACCTTCCCTTGTTCCTTACCTAATTTAATCATATCGGCTAAATTTTGATACATGTCAATATGTAACGTTTCTATTTTTTCATGATTCAGTTTGGCACGGTCACTTTCTTGAATTGGAATCTTCTGTCCCATCTCAATAACCTGTAGAAGTTCTTGATCGCGAAACATTAAATCCAGTAAAAAATCGAGTTGATCCTCAAACAACTCATATTGATGGATTCCCTTTAATTCCTCTAAATACTTATTCATTTCGTATAACATATATTCCGTCACGAGGTCTTCTTTATTCTCAAAGTATTTATAAATCGTCCCTCTTGAGACATCTAACCTTGTTGCTAATACGCTAAATGAAAACCCTTCATATCCATGGTCTAATAAGAGACGTCTGGTCATCTGAAATAATTCATCAGTTGTAAACTTCTTCTGACGAGCCATGTAATCACCTCCCGACCATTATAACACTTCTTTTGAAATATCTTTTTGACAAACCATTCGTTTTCTAGTAAATTAACAATGTACGAACATTCCATAACAATTTATTTTAAATATTCGTTTTTAGGGGAGATAAACATGGAAAATGTATTTGATTACGAAGATGTACAGCTAATTCCCGCAAAATGTATTGTAGAGAGTCGTTCACAATGCGACACGTCAGTGGAGTTTGGCGGACATCATTTTAAACTACCCGTTGTCCCTGCGAACATGCAGACAATTATTGATGAGAACATTGCAACTTACTTAGCTGAAAATGGCTATTTCTATATTATGCATCGCTTCGAACCTGAAAAGCGTCTGCAATTTGTAAAAGATATGCAAGAACGTATGCTGATTGCCTCAATCAGTGTAGGGGTTAAATCGGAAGAATATGATTTCGTTACAACATTAGCTCAAGAAGGCTTAACACCTGACTATATCACGATTGACATTGCCCATGGTCACTCCGATTCAGTGATCAACATGATTAAGCATATTAAGCAACACTTACCTGGAAGCTTTGTCATTGCGGGTAACGTTGGGACGCCAGAAGCTGTTCGTGAATTAGAAAATGCAGGTGCAGATGCCACCAAAGTTGGGATTGGACCAGGAAAAGTATGTATTACGAAGATTAAAACTGGTTTCGGTACTGGTGGTTGGCAATTGGCAGCGATTCGTTTATGTGCAAAAGCTGCGACAAAACCGATTATTGCCGATGGTGGTATTAGAACACATGGCGATATCGCAAAATCGATTCGTTTTGGCGCATCAATGGTGATGATCGGCTCTTTATTCGCTGGACATGAAGAATCACCTGGCGAAACGGTGGAGATTGACGGTAAGCTTTATAAAGAATACTTCGGCTCAGCTTCGGAATTCCAAAAAGGTGAGAAGAAAAACGTTGAAGGTAAAAAAGAATGGGTCAAGCACCGCGGTCACTTACAAGATACCTTAACTGAGATGGAACAAGATTTACAATCAGCCATTTCATACGCGGGCGGTACTCAATTAAACGCAATTCGTCACGTTGACTATGTTATTGTTAAAAACTCCATCTTTAATGGAGATAAGGTATACTAATATTTATATTAAAATCCCTGAGACACGTATCTCAGGGATTTTTTCAATCATCTTTTTTCAACTTTTTATTAGTTTCAATTTCACCTATTCCTAGCTCTTTTCCTTCTTGAAAAATCGCTTTTATAAAGCTAATGGTCATGAGTAACATGATGATTGAGAACGGTAAAGCCGCGACAATCATGGTGTTTTCAAGTGCTTGCAACCCACCTGTGTAAAGTAAAGCTAAAGCAGTGGCTGATAATAACGCTCCCCATACAAGCTTGATGCGTTGCCCTGGCTGGTGTGATCCACCTGTAGTCATCATTCCCAATACAAATGTACCTGAATCGGCAGATGTAATGAAAAACGTTCCAATTAAAATCATCGCCACAATCGAAGCAACCATCCCTAGTGGAAAGTTTGAAAATACTCCAAATAAGGCTTCTTCAGTTGCTAGTTCAGAAATTATGTCTACTCCATTATGCTCAAGCGAAATCGCTGTTCCACCAAATGTTGAAAACCATAAAAATCCGATTATAGAAGGCAGAATCAATACCGTCAACACAAATTCTCGAATCGTTCTCCCTTTCGATACACGAGCAATAAATATTCCTACAAATGGGGACCAAGCAATCCACCACGCCCAATAGAAAACGGTCCACCCATTAATCCATTCACGTAATTCTTCGTCTAACGGAGCAATTCGAAAACTCATGGCCGGTAAATTTTGTACATAAGTTCCGATTGAGTTCGTAAAAATATTTAAAATAAATAAAGTGGGGCCTACTATAAACATTAAGCCGAAAAGTAATACAGCTAGAATCATATTCGTATTACTTAAAATCCTAATCCCTTTACCTAAGCCAGTCCAAGCTGAAATCATAAATAGCACGGTAACAATTCCGATAATAATGAGCTGCATCCAAAAGTTAGTTGGCATATCAAATAAAAATGATAAACCTCCGTTAATTTGAACGGCACCGAACCCGAGAGTTGTAGCTACTCCAATTACTGTTGCGATAACGGCTAACACATCAATCAGTCGACCAAAATTCCCATCCATACTTTTTCCAAAAATCGGATGGAGTGTAGCACTTATAAGCCCCTTTTTATCATGCCTGAAATTGAAGTAAGCTAATACTAACGCCACAATTCCATAAATCGCCCAAGCATGAATTCCCCAATGGAAAAACGTAAATCGCATCGCATCTTTAATCGCCTGTTCAGTGCCGGTTTCAAGTGTAGGTGAGCTCACAGCATAGTGACTGATTGGCTCAGCTGCTCCCCAGAATACGAGACCAATTCCCATCCCAGCACTAAATAACATCGCAATCCAAGTCGGTCTTTTAAATTCTGGTTTTTCCCCCGGCTTACCAAGCCGTATTTTCCCTAATGGTGTAACTAAAAATACTAAACACACTATCACAAAAAATGTTACGACAATTAAGTAATACCATCCAAAAGTATCTGCAATAAACGCTTGGACGTCTGTTGTTAATTGCTCTAACCAATCAGGCCAAATCATCCCTACAATGACTAATATAAGCATAATACCAGCTGATATTTTAAAAACAGGAGTTAACTTACTTAACATTATTGAGAGCCCCTTTCTCAACTAATACGACCATTCCAAAAGAATATCTAATATTAGATTGCTCTATGCTTTTTATTATCCTTAGGACGCTCTCTTTTATTCACTGTATAAAATGATATTACTTGGTCTTTTTCTTAGGTATTTTTCCTATTCCTAGTTCTCTTCCTTCTTTATATATAGCCTTCAGAAAACTAATGGCCATTAATAACATAATAATCGAAAAAGGTAATGCGGCAATGATCATCGTGTTTTGTAAAGCTTGTAATCCTCCTGTATATAAAAGCGCCAATGCCGTCGCAGATAATAAAACTCCCCATGTAAGCTTGATAGCCTGCCCTGGTTGATGTGAACCGCCAGTCGTCATCATCCCTAATACATATGTTCCAGAATCAGCAGAGGTTATGAAGAATGTACTAATCAGGGTGATTGCAGCAATCGATGCGACCATCCCAAACGGATAATTGGAAAATACACCAAACAGCATCTCTTCAGTGGCTAATGATGATAAATCTACCCCTTCGAAATGTTCAAGAGAGATCGCAGTTCCTCCAAAGGTAGAAAACCATAAAAACCCGATTAATGATGGAACAACTAAGACGGTAAACACAAACTCTCGGATACTCCTCCCCTTCGAAACACGTGCTATAAATATTCCGACAAACGGAGCCCAAGCAATCCACCAAGCCCAATAAAATATTGTCCAAGCATTAATCCAATCTCGTTCTGCCTGATCAAGCGGTGCTATACGGAAACTCATAGTTGGTAACGTTTGAAAGTAAGCACCGATAGATTGTGTAAACATATTCAAAATAAACATCGTTGGACCGATCATAAACATGATAAAAAATAAGGCTATAGCCAATATCATATTGACATTACTTAAGACCTTGATCCCCCTACCTAAACCTGTCCAAGCTGAAATCATAAATAATACCGTTACAATCGTGATAATGACTAGTTGCATCCAAAAACTTGATGGGATATCGAATAAAAAGGAAAGTCCACCATTAATCTGTACAGCTCCAAACCCTAATGTGGTCGCCACTCCTATAACCGTCGCAATCACGGCTAATACATCTATGACACTTCCCAATGGACCTTCCATACTTTTTCCAAACAACGGATTTAAAGCAGCACTAATTAAGCCAGGTCGATTATGCCTAAAATTAAAATAAGCGAGAACTAATGCCACAATTCCATAAATCGCCCAGGCATGAATCCCCCAATGGAAAAACGTCACGCTCATCGCATCCCGAATCGCTTGCTCTGTACCTGTCTCTTCCGCAAAGGGATTGGTAATCGCATAATGATTAATCGGTTCTGCCGCTCCCCAGAATACAAGTCCAATCCCCATTCCAGCACTGAACAACATCGCAATCCATGTTGGTCTATTAAATTCTGGTTGTTCATCAGGACCTCCCAATTTGATTTTTCCTAATGGTGTGATTAAAAAAAACTAAACAAATAATCGTAAATAAGGTAACTAAAATAAGATAATACCATCCGAATTTATCAGAAATAAAAACCTGAATAGTTTCAGTCACGCTTTCTAACCCTTCAGGCAGAATGATTCCAAGCAACACCAGAACAAGCATGATTCCTACTGATATGCTAAATGCTGGTTTAGCTTTTTTTAACATTCGCTATGCCCCCTCAACAGTATTTATAACCTATGTCATTATTATCTTTAGAGCATAGCCTTTTATTCAGATAGTTCATAACTGATATATACAGAAAAACCTCGCTGGGTGGAATGCCAGCGAGGTTTCATCATTTTATTAATCCAATTTGTTTTAATCCATACAATATACCATCTTCATCTACACGCTTTGTTACGTAACGAGCCTTCTCTTTAGCTTCTTGATGCCCGTTCCCCATGGCAAAGCTGTGGTGAATTTGACTAAGCATTTCTAAGTCATTTCGTGCATCCCCAAAAGCCACTTGTCGTTCAGCTGGTATCCCTAACTTGTCAATAATACGGTCGATTCCTTCCGCTTTCGACCCACCAGCTGGCAAAATATCCACTGAAACACGGTGCCACCTTACAAAATCAAATTTTTTAAACTGGTCGACATACGGTTGTTCCTCACCCTTCACACAAAAAAGGAGTGCTTGGTAAAGTTCCCGTCCGATATAATCAGGATCATGAGATGGAAAATGATCTATTTTCAACGATGAAATACTTTCATTTATATATTCATGCTCTGGTACATTGGCTTTCATATCATCAGCATCCATAAACACAACAGGGTGTTCATTTTCTAAAGCTTTCTCGGTTAAAGCTACTAATTCTTCATTATCTAAAGGATTTTTGTATATCACTTCACCTCTTAACACCACATACTGTCCGTTGAAACTGACATATGTATCAATCCCAAGCTCTTTACGTATGTCTTTAAACATAAATGGCGCTCGACCTGTCGCAATCGCAACTTCATGTCCTTGTTCTTTTAATTTAAAAATGGACTCTTTTGCACTTTGTGGCAGCTCTTTATGATGATCTAGTAATGTCCCGTCAATATCGAAAAATATGATGTGTTGTTCCATGAATTCCCTTCCTTTCCCCTTGAATGATACCATTAACTTGTATATTTTGTAATGTAAAATGTTAAGATGGTAATAGCGTAAAAGAGTAAGGGTGAGGATCAATGTTAACCGAATTAGAAATTAAAAATATGTTTGAAAGCCGTATATATCAACGAGGGCAACGTTATTTCAAAAACGGGGCCGTTGTTGACTTAAAATTTGACGATGAAACAAACAGTTGGGATGCGACTGTTATGGGATCTGAGCCTTATCACGTGCATATTAAAGACCATAAAGGGTATATCACTCATCAATGCAATTGCCCTGCTCATGATACCTTCGGGGAATGTAAACATGTCGTCGCAGCCCTACTTAAAATAAACTCAAGGTCAAATTCAAATCATCAAAAAGAATTCTTTAAAGAAGAAATTTATAATCGTTTAATTATCAATCGAACCCCTCATGACGTTGACTATTCCGCCAAGCTAATCGACCTTTTTTCAGATCAACTTCAAACAGAAGAACACGTCATTGATGGGTACCAAGAATATTTAGAAACAGAATTCACCTTAAAAATCGAACGCAAATTATGGTTCGGATTTCAATTTTTCGTCGAGATGAAAGTTGGTGTTGATCGAACATATGTTGTTAAAAACTTAAAACGTTTTATAGAAAGTGTCATTCAGCAAAAAGAACACTTCTTCACACCTAACTTTTCTTATTTACCAGAGCAACATGTTTTTAATGAAAGTGATCAACAAATTATAGACATTTTAATAGCTATTTATCAAAATGAAGAGTTTTACGAAAGCCGGTTTGCTACACCCGCTTCACAAAAAGCAATGGTCATTCCACCATCGTTTGCGAATGAATTAATTCCACTTTTAGCGGAAACTGGAGCGAGCTTTGAAGACGAAATCAGAGCCTATAAATATTTTGAATGGACAGAAGGTGAACTTCCATTTGAATTTTATTTAACCGAAACTGAAAATGGATATGAATTTCATCCAGGGTTCATTCACCAAGCAGAATATATAAAAAACTACGGTATGATTCAATCTTTCAATCAATTATACAAATTAGAAAACACTCAAAAAGAAGTGGTCGAACGTGCTTTTAACGTCCTTTCTGAACAAGAAAAGATATCAATTAAAAAGCAAGAGATCGATACGTTCGTCTCGCAAGTATTACCGAATCTTCAACAAATCGGGGAAGTTGAGTTATCTGACAAAGTATCTGAATCCATTGTCAGCCCAACACTCACAACAACGATGCATTTAGATTGGGATGATGAGCGATTAACCGCACAAGTTCGTTATCGTTATAACAACATTTCCATTGACCCTATGAAACCTACTAGTACTTATAAATTAAAGGATCAAATTTTAGTTCGTGAACATGAAAAAGAACAACGCGTCATGCGAGCGATTGAACATGCAGGTTTTAAATATAACGGTGAAGAGCTTTATTTAAATACAGAACTTGAAGTCTTTAATTTTCTATATGAACAAATCCCACAACTAGAAGATTTCGTTAACTTTTATTTAACCCAAGCGGTTAAAAACTTATTATTTCATGAAGTCGACTATCCAACTATTAACGTTGACTATGAATCGGGCGAAAACTATTTAGAAGTCAATTTCGATATTGGTGACATTAATCAAGAAGACATTAGTCGTTTACTCCAATCCGTTATTGAGAAAAAGCGATTTTATCGACTACCGGACGGTTCTTTTGTTCCATTGCAATATGAATCTCTAACTCAAATGACGAATCTACTACATGATCTTGACTTAAAACCTAAAGATGTTGAGAATGGAACGGTACAGCTCCCTGCTTACCGAGGGTTGCAACTTGAGGATGCTGTTTCGCAAGGGATGAAAAAGAAATATAACGAGGCATTTCAACAGCTCATTGATGATATTAAAACACCGAGCCGAGCAGACATCCCGCTTCCTAAAAACTTAAATGCTGATTTGAGAGAGTATCAAAAAACAGGGTTTCAATGGTTAGCATCACTTAGTCGTTATGGCTTTGGTGGTATTTTAGCTGATGACATGGGACTTGGTAAGACCTTACAAAGCATTACATTCTTATTATCTGAACGAGAACAAAATCCAGATGCTAAGCCTGCCATCGTTGTGTCACCCGCTTCACTCGTTTACAACTGGCAAGCCGAATTTGATAAATTCGCTCCAACGATGAGAGTCCTAGTCATAAGTGGTACGGCTACCGAACGAAAAATGTTGTTAAATCAAATAGATGACGTAGATGTTGTCATCACGTCATATCCCCTCATCCGCCAAGATGTGGAACAATATGAGCCATTAGAGTTTTCAACCTTAATTTTAGATGAGGCACAAGCGATTAAAAACCATTTAACGAAACAAGCGAGAGCCGTTCGTTCGATTCATGCTAAAGAACGGTTTGCGTTAAGTGGAACCCCGATTGAAAATTCTTTAGATGAGCTTTGGTCCATTTTTGATGTGGTATTGCCTAAGTTTTTCCCGAACAAAAAGGAATTCAAAAACTTATCACAAGAACAAATTTCAAGAATGAGCAGACCCTTTATTTTAAGACGTGTGAAACAAGATGTATTAACAGAGTTACCAGATAAAATTGAATCCGTTCAGTACTCTGATCTCACAAGAGAACAGAAAGAACTGTACCTCGGTTATCTTGAAAAAATTAAAAATGAGACTGCCGATGCGATGACTGAAGGCTTTCAGAAAAATAGAATGAAGATTTTAGCTGGATTAACGAGATTGCGACAACTTTGCTGTCATCCTTCGCTATTTATTGAAGGGTATGAAGGCGAATCAGGAAAGATGAATCAACTACTAGACATGATTGAAAGTGCCAGAGATAATGGCCACCGAATTCTGATATTTTCACAATTTGCGAGTATGTTAAAAATTATACAAGCAGAGCTTGAGGATCAAGGACGTCAAATCTTTTATTTAGATGGTCAAACCCCATCAAAAGAACGAGTGGAAATGGTCAATCGATTTAATGAAGGTGAAAAAGAACTATTTCTTATTTCATTAAAAGCCGGTGGAACAGGGTTAAACCTAACTGGTGCTGATACGGTGATTTTATATGATCTGTGGTGGAATCCAGCAGTCGAAGAACAAGCAGCTGGTCGCGCACACCGTATTGGACAGAAAAGCGTAGTTCAAGTTCACCGATTGATTACAAAAGGAACCATTGAAGAAAAAATCTACGCCTTACAACAACAAAAGCGTGAACTCATCGAAAACGTCATTCAACCTGGCGAGACGATGTTCAGCAGCCTCAACGAAGATGAAATTCGTGAGTTATTAAACATTTAAAAAAGGTTCGACCACGCGTCGAACCCTTTACTTTTTATATTTTAAATTTAGAAGCAGTTTCTTGTAGTTCAGCAGCCATTTCTGCTAAAACAGCACTTGCCGAAGTTACTTCTTCAACTGATGCCGTTTGTTCCTCAGCGGCACTTGCAACTTCTTGTGCTAATCCTGAAGTATTTTCAGTATATTTATTTAACTCTCCCATTGTATGAACAAGTGATTCGTTTCGTTGTTCAATTTCACTAATGGATTCATTCACTTCTTTCATTCTTGATGAAACTTGAGTAACAGCAGACGAGATTTCATTAAACGACTGACCTGCACGATTGACAAGGTTTCGCCCTTCATCAACTGAAATAACACCTTGTTCCACAGATTCAACAGCATATTTTGTTTGATTACGAATTTCATATATAATCTTAGAGATTTCAACCGTCGAATTCGTAGATTGTTCAGCTAGTTTTCTAACCTCATCAGCAACCACCGCAAATCCTTTTCCGTGTTCACCTGCGCGAGCCGCTTCAATGGCTGCGTTCAACGCTAATAGATTAGTCTGTTCAGAAATGTCGTTAATCATCTGTAAAATATTTTCAATTTCATTGGATCGTTCATCTAGTTGCTTAATGACCTCTCCAATACCCGTTACATTCGAGCTGATGCTTTCCATCTGATTAATTGCTTGGTTAACGACCTTTTCACCTTCTGAAGCTTTCTCTGATGTTTCAACGGACGACTGTGTAACTCGTTCAGTACGTTTAGCAATTTCTTGTATATTTTGAGAGATATCATCCACAAAATTGTTTGAGCGCGTGACATTCTCAACCTGTTGTTCATTACCGTTCGACACTTCTTGAATAGAGCTTGAAATTTGTTCAGCAGCAGTTGTTGTTTCATCTGCATTTGCACTTAGCTCTTCCGATGACGCGGCTACTTGCTCAGATGTTTCAATCACGCTTGAAATAAGTTCACGCATATTCTCGATCATCTGATTATAACTATCCGCTAGCTGCGCAAGTTCATCTTTACCCTTTACATTAACCGATTCAGACAAGTTACCCTCAGCTACATTAGATAAACCACCTTGAACGGCATGAAGCTTTTTCGTAATTTGACGAACGAATAGAATAACTGCAACCGTTCCGATTAAAATAGCAATCGCTGAAACAATGACCGTCGACATCAATGTATGATTACGAAGTTCTGTTACTAGCGCTCCCATTTCAAAGTCAATTCCATAAACCCCAATCACGTCACCTTGAGCATCAGACACAGTCGTTGCTAACGTAATAACTGAACCACCTGTCACGGCATCAATGTAAGGCTCTGTCCATGTCACTTCACCTGGATTTTCAACCGAATCAATGTACCATCCACGTGTTGTCGCGTCAAACTCAGATAAATCTGAGTCGCTCGAAGGAACGTCTGAGAAATAAATAGCTCCATCAGGTGTAGCTAAATAAGAATTTAATATGTATTCATGTTCTGAAGCTTCGTTAGATAAAAAATCCTCATAAAACTCAATTAAACTTGGATCATTTGCAGGAGGTAAATGACTATATGATTCACTTGACCCCTCTTCATTCAAGTAATTTTCATATTGCATTTCTTCCGCACCAGCAATATCAAGCAAAATTTCTTCATAATTATTGAACGTATCCCTAAATTCACGATCTGTATCCTCAAGAACCTCCTTAGGAACAATCGATTTTTCAAGAACTGCTGTTTGTGTATAATTAATCACTCCAATAATAATGAGCGGTGTGATTAACAACAGCAGCATAATAATAATTAATTTAGACTTAATTGAATGTAAAAATTTCAAAAATGCCACCTCTCCCTCGATGTATATCAATACATTAAGAAATATCGGTAAAAATTTAGAATACTTTAACATTAAACTAAAAATTCTTAAAATTTCCTTTAGACATTCCATTCATTTTCACATAAAAAAAAGAGTTCAAAATGAAATTGAACCCTTTTTAATCGTTATTTCTTTTTCCTATAAAAGCTCACGCGCTAAAAGACGATAGACATCTAGTCGTTTATCTTGAGAATGCGGAATACTTACAATCATGGCTTCATCAAAACCGTATTTTTCTTGTTCATCTTGAATTGTTTGAGCAACGTCTTTTGCCGCACCTACTAAATGTAGTTTCCGAGCTTCCTGAATTCGCATTCGATCCATTTCTGTCAACGGATATTCTTGTGCTTCTTCAGGTGTAATATTTTGTGTAATTTGCCCCTTCATCAATTTAAGACGAGAAATATCTTGAGGCCCCGCTTCAAACTCTGCCTCTTCTTCTGTTTCAGCTACTGTCACCATGTATGAGACGTTAATTTCTGGTTCTTCCATAAAATCGGATGGTTCAAAGTTAACCTTATACGTATCTAAAATTTCTTTTGATAATTCTCCATTAAAAAATTGGGCAAATGAATAACCAACACCCATCTGACCTGCCTTCAATGCACTGTTGCCACTGGACCCTAACAACCAAGCTTCAGGCAACACAACCTTTGATGGAGTTGCCATCGTTCGACTATATAATTCCTCAATCGGCACTTCATCATTAATATATTGAAGAGCTGTTTCTAGCTTTTCATACATATTATTCAGCATTGGCTGACGACCTTCAGCCATAGCATACATACTAAAATGGTCACCACCAGGAGCTCGTCCCACCCCAAAATCGATTCGCCCCGGAGCAAATGCACTCAAAGTCTTGAACACCTCCGCCAATTTTAACGGAGAATAATGCATCATCATTACGCCGCCAGTTCCTAAGCGAATACGGTTCGTTTTAGCAGCTAAGTGCGCTGTTGTTATTTCTGGGGCTGAACTCGCTAAAGCATCCGTACCATGGTGTTCAGCCATCCACATTCGTGTATAACCTAACTCATCTGCAAGCGGTTAATTTTAAATGTTATGCTCTCCTTTGCCGAATTTGAAAGAGATATGATTGTAGAGCGAACTCAGGAAGGAAAAGCCATAGCAAAACAACGTGACGACTTTCGAGAAGGTAGACCAAAGAAATATAACAAGAAACAAATAGAACACGCTATATCGCTAAAAGAAAATAATTCCTATAAACAGGTAGAGGAAATGACTGGTATTTCAAAAAGCACGTTAATTAGAGCGAAAAAAGAAAGAGGATTAATATAATAATTGAACAAAGGAGAAGCCGTGGTCCAGAAAGACCTATTTTCTTTTTTGGAAAATAAGGAGAGGTTAGGAACGAACCATACAGTATCGCTTCAAAGGGCCAGAGCTTTAAACATAATTATTATCAATGCCATTAACTATCTGGAATATCTTACATCTAACAAAGCAGTTGAATATCAAAAACGGTCAGGTAGTTTTAATAAAGACTTATTGCACACCATATGTCGTGTCGCCTCTAGGTTGGGAACATATTAATTTACTTGGAGAATACCATTTTAATTCGGAGAAAATGGTCTCGTTAGATTCTTTAAGACCATTGAAACTTTCTTAACGTTGTTAAAACTGGGGGAATCGTCTTGAAAATGGGCTTAGCGTTGTAAATCCGCATTTTCCTGACGCTACCCCATTGAACAAGTGGTTGCGTTTATTGAGTTAAATATTGTGTTTTTTATGTAAGGCTGACGAATTTGTACTGTATTAATAGCAATCACCTGGTTCGTTTTGAGATAGATGACGTCATTCATTATCTGTTCACTAACCCTTTAAACGCTTTGTCATGCTCATTAATGACATCATTTAAAATATCCATGAATTCTGTATCAACGCCTTTAGGAAGTGTTACCTGCTCTTTTTTTCTCAAAACAATTTTCCCATCCTTAACTTCAACCTGAACATCGTCACCATGTGCTAAGCCAACTTGTTTAAGTAACTCATGAGGAAGAGTAATTCCAAAACTATTTCCAACCTTCGTAACTTTTCTTTCGAATTGCTCCAAAAGATCACATCCTTATTATAATTATTATAACGATTATAACACATAAAAGTGAATTGGAAAAATCTATAATAAAGTAAGTTTGTGAACAGTTACACTTAAAGTAACGGGTGCCACCGTTAGTTTAAGAAGGATATTGAGTATCAAATCAGGAAGTTTATAGCCCCAGCCACACAGTAATTGGTGATTATTAAGATTGAAACGCCCTGACACTATTTCATAGGTGTTTTTATTTTGGATTCAGAATCTGGGTTTATTTTTCTAATGAAAGAATGGATGTCTGAATAAATCCGAAAACCAACATTCCAATTGGACAAAATGCACATTTTTACTTCCTTGCATATACTGCTATGGGCTTCATGAAAAGGAGTGTGTTGAAAATGAGTGAAAATTGGAAACTTAGTGATCCATATGTTTATCAAGCTTTAATGGGACTTCACAATCAATCCCTTGCTGTTCAAACGACCCACGGCTCTGTACGAGGTGTATTACAAGAGGTCATGCCTGATCATATCGTCATCATGATGGGCGGGACACCATTCTATGTACGTACAGCACAAATAATTTGGTTTCATTCGACGATGTGAGAATAAGCCAAGCTCCATCCAACATATGATGAAAATGATTATTGTTTACGGATGGAGGTGTAAAGCTTATGTTGAAACGCGTGAATAAAATTGCCATTGAGTTACCATATCCAGAACATGGCGATATGAATGCTGCTGCAGCTGTACAAGAATTAATGGGTGGAAAATTCGGTGAGATGTCCACCTTAAACAATTACATGTTTCAATCCTTTAATTTCCGCGGTAAAAAAAAGCTAAAGCCCTTTTATGATTTAATTGCAAGTATTACAGCGGAGGAATTTGGCCATGTTGAATTAGTAGCGAATGCAATTAATCTGCTTTCGATTGGCAATACCATTCCTGGCAATCCTGATTCCGCCCCACTGCAAAATGGAAAGGATGCCCGTTATTCTACACATTTTACAACCACTGCTCAAACAGCTTTTCCAGGTGACGGGATGGGAAGACCGTGGAATGGGTCGTATGTAAATAACAGTGGAACGCTCGTTGAAGATCTACTCGCCAATTATTTATTGGAAATCGGTGCTAGAAACCACAAAATGCGTGTGTATGAAATGACGACCCATCCGACTGCCTTAGAGATGACCGGATACTTGCTTGTCAGAGGTGGGACTCATATTATTGCCTATGCAAAAGCACTAGAAGTAGCTACAGGTGTGGATGTGGGTAAAATGCTTCCAGTTCCAAGTTTGGATAATAATAAGTTTGATTATGCCAAAAAGTTTATGGATCAAGGATTGTACAATGTGTTGTATACATGGGGAGAAGCGGATTATCGTGATATCAACCAAATATGGAAAGGTGCAAACCCAGAAACAGGTGAAAGGCTGCATGTAATTGACGGGATGCCTGAAGGTGCGCCTGTACCCGATTTTCCAGAACTTCCAGAGCAATTCGCTCCAGGGATTGATTTGGATGATTACTATCGTATTTTAAAACGTTTAAAAAGCAATATGTAAACTTTAATAAAGAGCCATTGTAATTAATCATAATTACAATGGCTTGTTTTTCTTTCTGCCTTAAATAAAGGTAAGTTAATCAAGTGTGCATGCTGTACACCTTAAGACAGTCGCATTATCCGAATGATTTACATTTAGGTCTGGACTAGGTATTCTATACAACATTCTCTTCTTTATTTAGCTTTCTATTCAATCTTAAATTTCATCAATTGCATTATAACCGTAACCTTTTCTATTCCAGAAAGGTAGGGTTGGTTGAGTTCTATCATAAGAATCAGTAGCTTTTGTCATAATCTTATATTCACCTTTGTCCAGTACAGTCCACTCATAAGACCAAGATTGCCACCCATAACCAGCATTTTTAGCTGACTCTAACATTGCATTTAGCCAAGTAATCCACCGTCGATACTTATCTCCAACTTTGTAATAAAGCCTTTACCTGTCCAAGGAATCCCTTTAATCAAATGCTTACCATTATTTAAAGTCTCCTTATCTAAAGGCTTTTGAATCGTCGAGTTTACATTTATTGTAGTAACAGGGTAGGCATCTTTATTATTTTCTTTATCAGGATAATACACATAATCGATTGTTTGAAATGGTCCTTTAAAATTAGAATCAATAACACTAATCTGCTTTATCCATTTAACAGACGCCATTGCATACCACTGTGGAACAATTAATCTTAGTGGATAACCATGTTTAAACGGAATTGGCTGGTTATTATATTCATAGGCAATAATGGTATCAGGATGGATAGCCTTCTCTATAGGCTGACTTCTAGCGTAGGTAAAAACCTCATTTAGATCGGTTCTTTCTCCAAAATCATATCCTTCTACGACAATTTCTTTTGATCCTTCCCTTATCCCGGAAAGTTCCAGCAGGGTTCGTAACGGTACACCCTTCCAATAGCCTTGGCTTATAGCACCTTTTCCCATTGTTCTCCAAATACTTTAGGTTCGAAAAGGTTACGTTTATCCCCTGAACATTCAAGGACAGCTAGTATTGTTTTTGAAGGTAATTGAAGAATGTCCTCCATGGAAAGCAATATTGGTGTTGACATGATCCCATTAATTGGGAGCCAATAGTTTGAGTAAGAAAGAGCTGGATAATTAAAGTGGTTTCTCTTATAAAATAAGTTATTATTTACAATCTCATTTTCTATAAATGAAATAGGTGTTGCCTGATTTTTACTGCCCCTTAACCTGCGATAAATTAAGGTTATTAGAACGTATTGAGGATAAGATCCAGACACTTGGTACAAGTACAAGAGCAGATACTAGAATGGAAAGGCAGTCATAAAATCCTCGTAGATAGGTTCATTGTTTACCACTCCTTTTCTAAGGATAAACAAACATATTATATTGAATATTTTAAACACTCTAGTTAACATTATTAAACTATCCTATAAACTTATTATGGGGATAGTTTTTGGTTAAAAACTTTACAAGTCAAATGTAATCGGGGTTAATGAATTTGTGAAATGTTGTATTTAAACTATCGGGTGCTTATCTACAGTATATCAAGAAGTAGTATTTAACGGATGACGTACAATAGTTTGTGTAAAACTCTTGAAGACAAAAAAAGAGGCAGGGTATCCTCAGAGTAAACAACGAAATCAACTCATGAAAGGAGATGCCCTACCTCATGTTTACAAGTATAGGACAAAACAACCTCGAAAATCAACTGGACGAATTAGTCCGCTCTTTCGTCCAAGAGAAGCTAGAAACAATTATGAAGGAAGAAATGAATCAATTTTTCGAAGAAAATCCTGAGCTAAAAAACTATAAGAACGGCAGTTACGGTCGTCAATTGGATACGAAATACGGTCGCATCCAAGACCTTCAGGTGCCACGAGATCGAGAAAACGCATTTCAGAC
>NZ_FOES01000044.1 GCF_900110685.1 Piscibacillus halophilus | reverse complement strand
AACAAGCCAAAGCTGGTGGGTCAGATAAACTTAAAGAGATTAAAGAAGAATTATATCGTTATTACGACCTTGTGAAGGCATCGGGAGTTGTAGAATTTGAAAGGTCGATATCGACCTTTCAAAATTGGCAAAAGCAAATCATGAACAGCTTCGCATTTGATTTACATAATGGGTATGTTGAAGGGATTAATAATCAAACCAAAGTGATTAAGCGTAATGCCTTTGGCTTTAAACGGTTTGATCGTTTTAGATTAAAGGTGTTATTGCATCATCAATATAAGAATTTAAGGGTTCGTATCAATTAAATTAGGAGTGAGCGTATGCTCACCCCAACATTTGACTTAGAACTGGCTTTTAATGAACTATTTATCTTCTGTCATCAGTTCTTCTAATCCTGATTACCTTGTTCTTTTTGTATATCGGTTATGTCTTCATCTGCGTCTCCACGAGTTTGAGATGGGTCATCTTGAGTTGGTTGATTTTCTTTAGTCGGTGTTTCAGGTAGATAGCGCCCGAAAACATTTGAAATTTCATCAAGCACTTTGTCTGCTGGTTCACCTCGTCTAATCATTTGATTCATATTTCTAATCCGTTTCATAATATCACCATCAGCAACAATTAAAGCATAATGGCCGAACGGGTCATGTTTAACAGCTTCGCTTACAGAATATTTAACAGAGCCTACTCTTGATCGGTCTAAGTCTTCATCAATATCGAGCCCAATAATTGTATATGAGCCAAATACTAATACTCTCGCATCGTTAACATTAGGTACTTGAGTTGCGATTTTAGCCAAACGTTGTGCTGCTTCTTGATTAGTATGATTATTTGATTGTTCTATTTCAGAATCACTTAGTTGCTCTATATCTGCATCATCTGCATTAGGTGAATTCCCGTTACCATGTTGTTGAGACATACATCCAGCTGAAAACAGGATAATGATCATGACGATATTTAAACCTTTATATTTCATAAAACCATACTCCTTTTTTCATTAGTTTGCATCGAAAAGGAGTATTTATGATAGAAAAGTGATAAAAAAAGTTAACCAATTTGTTTATTCGGTTAACTTTAGAAAATGAATTATTGAATAGTAATTTTTTTAACTCCTTTAATTGGTGCATGTTTATTGCTTCCATCACCAAAATAAAGATGTACAGGACCATCTTCTGTTAATGGTTTTCCATCTAGAGCAAATAATAATAAAGAAGTTTTTAAGTCATGAAAATCAATTTCTTTTGAATCCTGCTCAATATGTAAAATGGCTTTAGAGGCATCTTCATTAGGTTCTGCATTTGGTAAGAAATAACTTAAAGGCATTAAATAACTGCTTTCTAATACTTTTTTCTTATCAAAGCGTTTAATACTTTCGTTAATAGGTGGGTTGAGTTGCTGTTGATACTGATCACGATTCCAAGGCTTTTCTTGTTCAGATTCTGATTGAGCTTCTTGATGTTCGACCTGAAAAGCTTCATCTAATAAAATTTTACGATCGTCAAAAATCCAAACAGTTGGATCTAGCGTAATTGGATGCTTTACATTTCCTTCGATTTGTACAATTAACATCTTGTCACCTCATCTTAATAAAACTATAATGTCCACTAACGAGTATAACGAAGTTTGACTTACAATGCACGAGAGGAGTTTGTATTTATGATAAAAATTGATCAATCTGACCTAATCAAATGGTTAGAGCATGTTAGGATCTATGCAAATAATGGAAAGGTTGTCGATTATATACCTGCTTTAGCAAATCAACAGCCTGAAACAAATGCCGTTGCGTATTATCCAATTGGAGGAGAATTAATATTTACTGGACAAGCTGAATATAAATTCACTATCCAAAGTATTTCTAAAGTGATTTCTTTAGCTGTCGCATTAATTCAACACGGAGATCAGGCTGTATTTTCACGGGTGGATAAAGAACCAACGAGTGATCCATTTTATTCAGTTGCTAAGTTAGAGGTTGAAAAGCCAGCCAAACCATTTAATCCTATGATCAATGCAGGTGCATTAGCTGTCACTAATATGATTCGTGGTCGAAATTCAGAGGAGATGGTTGGAGAAATCCTTAAATTAGTTCGTGTCTTAGCCAATGATGAGCAAGTGACGTACGATCAAGATGTTGCTCAATCAGAATACGAAACATCCTTTCTAAATAGAGCGCTTTGTTATTTTATGAAACAACACGGTGTTATTACTGGAAGTATCGAAGAATTATTAGAAGTTTATACAAAGCAATGTGCAATCAGTATGAATGTCAAACAATTGGCACGAATTGCTGCTGTGTTCGCTAACGATGGGCGGGACCCTGATTCTAATGAAGAATTAATTCCTCCTGATGTAGCAAGAATATGTAAAACGTTTATGGTCACGTGTGGAATGTATAATGAATCTGGTACATTTGCAATTAATGTGGGGATTCCTGCTAAAAGTGGTGTATCAGGAGCAATTATGGGTGTCATCAAAAGGTGCGGAGGTATTGCTGTTTTTGGACCGGCACTTAATGAAAAAGGAAACAGTGTGGTGGGAATCAAATTATTAGAGAAATTAGCCGCCGAAAAAATGTGGTCAATCTTTTAACATAAAACAAGTTTTCTTGCATTTTATGTTTATAACCTATAATATAAATAAGTAGGAGCTTAAATGTAAGGGGGAATAGCCGTGTCATCCAATGTAGCGCTTGAAGAAAATCAACAAGCACTAGCCCTCTTAAAGGCGGATGCGGATCAAATTTTGCAATTAATAAAAGTGCAAATGGATAATTTAACTATGCCACAATGTCCTCTGTATGAAGAGGTTTTAGATACACAGATGTATGGATTATCTCGTGAAGTTGATTTTGCAGTAAGGCTGAAATTAATTAATGAATCAACAGGTAAAGACATATTAGAAAACCTAGAACGAGAATTAAGTGCTTTACATGAAGCATACCAAAAACATAAATCATCGTCATAAAGTTCAAAATATAGCTTTTGCTATGTTTTGAACTTTTTTATTTATAGAAAAGGAATTTGACATTACATAAAAATGAATCGTTATTCAGTTGAGAAGAAGGAATTTTGTTGACCTTTGTAGAATGTTAGCTAGGAGAGAGAATAAAGAACTTTAGAATGGAGGATTCATCATGAATGAAGTTAAACCCTTTAACAAGGTTCTTGTAGCAAACAGAGGAGAAATTGCCATAAGGGTATTTCGAGCATGCACGGAGTTAAATATCCGCACCGTCGCAATTTATTCTGAGGAAGACACGGGCTCTTATCACCGTTATAAAGCAGATGAAGCCTATTTAGTAGGGGTTGGTAAGAAACCCATTGACGCTTATTTAGATATCGAAGGAATCATCTCAATCGCCAAACGAGTAGGTGTAGATGCCATACACCCAGGCTATGGATTTCTATCTGAAAATGTTCACTTTGCAAAACGTTGTGAAGAAGAAGGGATTACATTTATAGGCCCTTCAAGTCACTTATTAGATATCTTTGGTGACAAAGTAAAGGCAAGACACCAAGCGATCAAAGCTGATATACCAGTTATACCAGGTTCAGATGGCCCTGTCTCTTCATTAGAAGAGGTTGAAGAGTTTGTCTCAAACTATGGGTTTCCAATCATGATTAAAGCAGCATTAGGTGGCGGCGGACGTGGAATGAGAATCGTCCGTACAAAAGATTCCCTTAAAGAAGCATATGAACGTGCAAAATCTGAAGCACGTGCTGCTTTTGGCAGTGATGAAGTCTATGTAGAGAAATTAATTGAGAATCCAAAACATATTGAAGTTCAGATTTTAGGTGACCATCAAGGTCATATTGTGCACTTATACGAACGTGACTGTTCTGTTCAACGTCGACATCAAAAAGTCGTTGAGGTTGCCCCGAGTGTTTCATTAGACGATCAACAGCGAGAACAGATCTGCCAGGCTGCAGTAAAATTAATGAACAGTGTGGATTATGTGAATGCTGGGACAGTGGAATTTCTAGTGACGGATGATGAATTTTATTTCATAGAAGTAAATCCAAGAGTCCAAGTAGAACACACCATTACAGAGATGATCACAGGTGTCGATATTGTTCAGACCCAAATTCATATTGCAATGGGATATGAGCTACATGAATCACCAATTGATATTCCAAAACAAAACCAAATTTCAACACATGGTTTTGCTATCCAATCACGTGTAACAACTGAAGACCCATTAAACAACTTTATGCCTGATACAGGTAAGATTATGGCTTATCGGACAGGTGGGGGGTTCGGTGTTCGCTTGGATGCCGGTAACGGTTTCCAAGGAGCTGTTATTTCGCCGCATTATGACTCATTGTTAGTAAAAGTCTCAACGTGGGCTTTAACATTTGAACAAGCAGCTAAGAAAATGGTACGTAACTTAAAAGAATTTCGTATTAGAGGAATCAAAACGAATATACCGTTCTTAGAAAACGTTATTCTACATGAAAAATTCTTAAACGGTACTTACGACACGACTTTTATTGACCGTTCACCTGAATTGTTTGTGTTTCCAAAGAGAAGAGACCGTGGTACAAAGCTATTAACTTATTTAGGTCATACAACTGTTAATGGTCCAGGGAATCAAGGCCAAGTAAAGAAACCGTTATTTTCTAAGCCAAGAATACCTAAAGTTGATTTAAATCAAGATTACCCAAAAGGGACGAAGCAACTTTTAGATGAAAAAGGACCTGAAGCAGTTGCTGAGTGGTTAAAGAATACAAGAGAAGTTCAACTAACTGATACAACATTCCGTGACGCCCATCAATCATTGTTAGCAACTAGAGTCCGAACTAAAGATTTATTAGATATAGCGGAACCAACAGCAAAGTTATTACCAAATTTATTCTCAGTAGAAATGTGGGGAGGAGCAACATTTGATGTTTCTTATCGTTTCTTACGGGAGAATCCTTGGGAGCGTTTAAGTAAATTAAGAGAAAAAATGCCAAACGTTTTATTCCAAATGCTACTTAGAGCGAGTAACGCCGTAGGGTATAAAAACTACCCTGATAACGTCATAGAAAATTTTGTTGAGAAAAGTGCGCAAATGGGCATTGACGTATTCCGTATTTTCGACAGCTTAAACTGGGTGGAAGGAATGAAACCAGCCATTGAAGCTGTTAGAAAGCAAGGTAAAATTGCTGAAGCTTCCATGTGTTATACAGGTGACATTTTAGATCCTAATCGTCCAAAATACGATTTAGAATATTATTTAAAACTTGCAAAAGAGTTAGAAGAGGCAGGAGCTCATATTTTAGGAATTAAAGATATGGCTGGTTTATTAAAACCTGAAGCAGCTTATCGTCTCATCAAAGCTTTAAAAGAAGAAATTTCAATTCCTATTCACCTTCATACACATGATACGAGTGGTAATGGTATTATGATGTATTCTAAAGCAGTTGAGGCTGGAGTTGATGCGGTAGATGTTGCAGTAAGCTCGATGGCCGGTAGTACATCTCAACCAAGTGCTAACAGTCTTTACTATGCGTTAGAGCACGATAAGCGTCAACCAAAATTAGATATACACGCTTACGATGAGCTAGCTCGTTACTGGGAAGATGTTCGTGAATATTATGCACCTTATGAGAACGGACTAAAAGCACCGCATTCCGAAATCTATTTCCATGAGATGCCTGGAGGACAGTATAGTAACTTACAGCAACAGGCTAAAGCTGTAGGGTTAGGTGAACGTTGGGATGAAGTGAAATCAATGTATCGTAAAGTTAACGATATGTTTGGAGACATTATAAAAGTTACACCTTCATCAAAAATTGTTGGAGATATGGCCTTATTTATGGTTCAGAATGATTTAACGGTAGATGATGTATATGAACAAGGTGAGTCTTTAGACTTCCCAGATTCAGTTGTGGAGTTCTTCCAAGGTTATATTGGTCAGCCATATCAAGGTTTTCCTAAAGAATTACAGCGAATCGTTCTTAAAGGAAGAGAAGCTATTGATAGTCGACCTGGTGAACATTTAAAACCGGTTAATTTTGAAGCATTAAAAGAACAATTATACGAAAAATTAGACCGCCAAGTGACGGATCTTGAGATAATTTCATATGCACTATATCCAAAAGTATTTGATGAATATCAAGATTTTGTAGAGACATATGGTGATGTCTCGGTTCTTGATACACCAGCCTTTTTATATGGATTAAGGTTAGGCGAAGAAACTGCGGTTGAAATCGAACAAGGTAAAACATTAATCGTCAAACTTGTTTCAATTGGTGAAGCTCAAAAAGATGGTAACCGGGTTGTTTATTTTGAATTAAATGGACAACCGAGAGAAGTGGTTGTACGAGATGAAAATGTAGAAAACGTTCTACAACAACGAGTAAAAGCGGATAAAAATAATCCAAACCATATCGGAGCGTCGATGCCAGGAACTGTTATTAATGTACTTGTAAATGAAGGAGAAAAAGTAAGTAAAAATGATCATTTAATGATTACAGAATCAATGAAAATGGAAACCACGATTCAAGCTCCTTTTGAAGGCGTGGTGAAGAGTATTTATGTGAAAAATGGTGAAGCGATTGAAAGCGGGGATTTATTAATTGAAATAGAATAAATAAAAAAGATTAAGGGCTTTCTATTAGCCCTTAATCTTTTTTAGCACTTCTATTACAAAGAATCATGAAATAACTTAGCAACGCAAAGAAAAGAGATATGAACAACGCGTGCATCAGTGCAATCGTTGTATTTTTAAGTGTAATAATTACGAGACCACCTAACACTACCTGAAGGACGATCAATATGCTCGCTAAGAGCCATCCATTTTTAATAAAAGTATGATCTCGATAGTTTTTCCAAATATAAATGAGTAGACCAATGACCCAAATCAATAATAAACTTGCAAAGAAACGGTGGGTCATTTGAATCCATTGCTCTAATCCTAGGCTACTAAAGTTGAAAGGCTCATTGTTAAAACA
Organism: Piscibacillus halophilus; assembly: GCF_900110685.1. Taxonomy (GTDB): domain Bacteria; phylum Bacillota; class Bacilli; order Bacillales; family Alkalibacillaceae; genus Piscibacillus; species Piscibacillus halophilus. The sequence continues at coordinate 12,372 of NZ_FOES01000044.1, read as the reverse complement.
AAAAGGCCAATCAATACATGCTAGGCTTGCTTCCTTATGTCTAACAAGTGCACCAGAATAAACAACGATTAATGTGTAAGTAAAAATTCCGTAAAACTGAATCCGCAATTTCTTAGGGATTGTTAGCTGTTTTGTATGGAATTTATCATCAAAGTTAAAAATAATTAAAGCTAATAGGAATACTGAAGCAAATGAGACAAGAGATATTCCAAAGTGTAAAGCTTTAATTAGACTTGTTTGTTCAAATAATACCGCACCTGCACCTAGAAGTGATTGTAGTATGAAAAATACAATCGTCATGACTACTAAGAATTTTGTTTCTCGAACGTGTTGATATTGTCGCCAAGCTATTATAGATAATAGTCCTACAAATATAATAGCTACACCAGTGACTAATCGGTGACTAAATTCTATCAATAGTTCTGGGGTGATGTTTTTAGGGACAAGTTGACCTTCACATAGTGGCCAACTTCTACCACATCCTAGCCCTGAGCCAGTTTTTGTTACCAAAGCTCCACCTATTAATACAAATAACATCACAAACACTGATATTAGGGCAATAGGTTTTGGTTTAATCCACTTGTTCAATTTATGACACCTTCTTTCATTGCAGAACGCCTAGTACTTATCGTAATATAATTTCTTGGAGAGTGGAAACCTATTTCTTTACAAAATTATAACACTTAACTAAATTAGATACTTTTATGAAGGGTCAATCTATTTAATCTAGATTCTCTATATAATTTTAAACAAACTGTGAAAAATAATGAGAAGTCAAAAATAGGACTGACATTTTCCGATAAAATATGCTATTTTATTGTCTGGGGCATTTTTTCACACATTTTTCACATCTATAAAAGTTTTTATGTGGTTAAATAGAAGTGAAGGTTATTACATGATATAATATGTATGGTTACATAAGGTACAATTGGAACTTCTTATGAAACTTTCTAACGAAGAATTTTGAGGGGACGGCGGATTTTATGAGTGAACCTCGTTCAATACAATCAACCATATCGCATATAGAAGGTCAAGATACGACATCATGGAAAGCGTTGTGGACTGACTTTTTATCACTAATAAAAATAGGAATTATTAATTCAAATCTCATCACAACCTTTGCTGGTTTTTGGTTAGCATTATATTTTACTGGGCAAAACTTTTCATGGATTAACTTCTTATTAGTAATGGCAGGTACTGCATTAGTCATTGCTGGAGGATGTGTCATAAACAATTGGTACGATCGTGATATTGACCATGTAATGTCTAGAACAAAAACGAGACCAACGATTACAGGAACGATTCCATTAAATGTCGTAATTACAATGGGTGTTGGATTTACTATTCTAGGACTAGTCTTGCTATACTTAACTACACCTATGGCGGCTGTATATGGATTCTTTGGATGGTTTGTTTACGTGGTCTTATACACAATGTGGTCCAAAAGAAAGTACACCATTAATACGGTTGTGGGGAGTTTTTCAGGAGCAGCACCACCACTAATAGGATGGGCGGCTGTTGACCCAGCACTGCACCCTGCTGCTTTTGTTCTATTTTTAGTCATGTTTATTTGGCAAACTCCACATTTTCTTTCATTAGCTATTCGAAAGAGAGAAGAATATAGTAATGCTGGTATTCCGATGTTACCAGTTGTTTATGGTAATAATATTACTAAAAGACAAATTCTCATTTATACTATTTGTTTATTACCGTTACCTTTTTACTTTTTCTCTTTAGGAACCGTCTTTTTAGTGTTTGCAACGTTACTAAATTTAGGATGGTTAACCATTGCGGTTTATGGATTTAAAATGAAAGATGACGATCGCTGGGCAAAATGGATGTTTGTCTATTCACTTAACTATTTAACATTTTTCTTTGTCGGTTTAGTTATAGCAACTTTACCTATTTTCTAGTAAGTAATTAAGAAAAATTTTCTTTTTCTTAATTCAATTATATAATGTATTCAACAACTTAAGATAATAAGAGAAAGAGAGGTATTGATGATGAAAGGGTGGATGAGTAAATTCAAAGCTGTATTCGCTTTGGTCGTTCTTGCACTTGTTTTATCGGGTTGTGGTGAACCATTTCTAAGTGCACTTCAACCAAAAGGTGAAGGTGCAGAAATGATTTACGACTTGATGATCCTAAGTATTGTCATCATGTTATTTGTATTTGTAGTAGTAATTGTGATTTATACCTTTGTTATTATTAAATATCGTCAGAAAAAACAAGATCCTGACTTTATTCCAAAACAAACAGAAGGTAATCACGCATTAGAAACTCTATGGACTGTTATCCCGATTATTTTACTATTAATTTTAGCAGTCCCGACAGTGCAATATACCTTTGCACTAGCTGATACTTCTCCTGAGGTAAATGAAGAAGGAGAAGAGCAAGACTCATTATGGGTCAATGTTACAGGTGCTCAGTATTGGTGGCACTTTGAGTATGATGGGTTAGAAGTTTCTACAAGTCAGGAATTATATATTCCAACTGACAGAAGAGTATATTTGTCTATGAGTTCTCAAGACGTTATTCACTCATTCTGGGTACCATCAATCAATGGTAAGATGGACGTTAACCCTACAGGTAATACAAATGAAATGACATTACTTGCTCAGGAAGAAGGAGTTTACTGGGGTAAATGTGCAGAGCTTTGTGGTCCATCACATTCGATTATGGACTTTAAAGTAGTAGCCGTTAGCCCAGGAGAATTTGAAGAGTGGGTACAAGATATGCAGCAAGTGACAGGTGAGGAAACTCCTGAATCAGCAACTGCTCAAGAAGGACAGGAACTATTTGCTGATAACTGTATGTCATGTCACGCTATTGGTGCAGATCCAAACAAGATCGGTCCAAACTTAACTAATTTCGGTGACCGTACTAAATTAGCTGGTGTTGTAGATTACAACAAAGAAAATTTAGTTGAATGGATTCAAACAAAAGGTGAAGAGATGAAGCCAGGAAACCACATGATGGATGCTGGCTATGAATTAGAAGATGAAGAAGCAGAAAAAATTGCAGAGTACTTAATGGGACTAAGCCCTAGTGACATTACGACTGAAAACGCTGAAGACAGTGTTTATAAAGACTCAGATCTTTCATCTTTATTCCCTGAAGAAGAAGAGGAAGAAGGGGAGCAATCAGAAGATGAAGAAGACGGAGAAGAGTCGGATGAAGAAGGCTCTAGTGAAGATGAAGAAAACGATGAAGAATAGTGAGTTTAACATCACTTATCAAGGGAGGTTAATAGCGTGAGCGCAACAGTTAAGAAAGCTGGCTTCGGGGCTACCCTATGGGAATACTTGACGACTGTCGACCATAAGAAGATCGGGATATTATATTTAGTCGCAGGTATGTTCTTCTTTATCCTCGGTGGACTCGAAGCGATGCTAATTCGCATTCAGTTAATTAAGCCAGATAACGATTTTATTTCAGCTCAGTTTTATAATGAAGTTTTAACGATGCACGGAACAACGATGATTTTCCTAGCAGCGATGCCATTAATTTTTGCTTTAATGAACGCTGTTGTACCATTACAAATCGGTGCACGTGACGTCGCGTTCCCATTCGTTAACTCTTTAGGTTTTTGGTTATTTTTCTTTGGTGGTGTAATGCTAAATGTATCCTGGTTTGTTACAGGAGCACCTGATGCAGGTTGGACTGCATACGCACCGCTGTCGATATTCTCAGAAGGTCATGGGGTTGATTTTTACGCCATAGGTCTTCAGATATCAGGTTTTGGTACCTTAATGGGTGGTATTAACTTCATTGTTACAATAGTTAATATGAGAGCACCTGGTATGACATATATGAGAATGCCACTATTTACTTGGACGGCATTTATTGCAAGTGTACTTATTCTATTCGCATTCCCTGCGTTAACAGTAGGTTTATTTTTACTAACCTTTGATCGATTATTTGGTGCTAACTTCTTTGACCCATCGATGGGCGGGAACGTCATTATATGGGAGCACCTATTCTGGATATTCGGTCACCCAGAAGTATATATTTTAATACTTCCTGCATTTGGTGTGTTTAGTGAAGTTGTTCCTACATTTGCTAAGAAGCGTTTATTCGGTTACTCATCAATGGTATTTGCAACTGTCTTAATCGCATTCTTAGGTTTCATGGTATGGGCACACCATATGTTTACAGTAGGTTTAGGTCCAATTGCTAACTCAATTTTCGCAGTTGCAACGATGGCAATTGCAGTACCAACCGGTATTAAAATATTTAACTGGCTGTTTACATTGTGGGGCGGAAGTATACGCTTAACTTCACCAATGGTATTCGCACTTGGATTCATTCCAACTTTTACAATTGGTGGTATGACAGGTGTCATGCTAGGTTCTGCAGCTGCTGACTTCCAATATCATGATTCTTATTTCGTTGTCGCACACTTCCACTATGTAATTGTTGGTGGTGTTGTACTAGGGTTATTTGCAGGAATCATTTATTGGTGGCCAAAAATGTTTGGTACGATGCTGAATGAGAAATTAAACCATTGGTTCTTCTGGTTATTCTTTATCGGTTTCCATTTAACGTTCTTTGTACAGCATTTCCTAGGATTAATGGGTATGCCTAGACGTTATTGGATCTTCTTAGAAGACCAAGGCTTAGATTTCTTTAACTTAATTAGTACAATTGGTGCCTTCTTTATGGCAGCAGGTACAATTTTATTCCTATACAACGTGGTTGTAACACAAGCTAAAGGTGTAAAAGTTTCAGGAGATCCTTGGGATGCTCGTACACTTGAGTGGGCTATTCCATCACCACCTCCTTTCTATAACTTTAAACAAGAACCTCTAGTTCGTGGTTTAGATCCATTATGGATTGAGAAAACTGAAGGTGACGGTAAAATTAAGCCTGCAGAACCTTTAGGTGACATACACATGCCGAATAATTCATTCGTTCCATTTATGATGTCACTTGGTTTATTCATAGCCGGTTTCGGTGTGATGTTCCAAGGTTCTTACTGGATTTTAGCTGTTATCGGTTTTGCCATTACAGCAGGTAGTATGCTTTACCGCTCTTTCAAAGATGATCTTGGATATCATGTTCACAAAGAGGATTTAGAAGATGAAAAGGGGGATGGTTCTAATGGCTGATGATATGCTAAAATCAACAAACTTGCCTCAAAACCCAGAAAGAGCCACCCTTGAAGGTCGAAATAAATTTATGGGTTTTTGGTTTTTCCTTGGAGGAGAAACTGTACTATTCGCAAGTTTATTCGGTACGTATCTTGCTTTAAAGAATTCGACGGTCGATGGACCAGCAGCAAATGAAATTTTTGGTCTAGAACTTGTGTTCCTCATGACCATTATCTTATTAACTAGTTCATTGACAAGTGTTTATGCAATGTACCATATGAAAAATAATGACCCTAAGAAAATGCAACTTTGGTTAGGTATTACTGTTGCTTTAGGTTTAGCATTCTTAGGATTGGAAATTTATGAGTTCTACCATTACGTTCATGGATATCATTTTGGATATACAACATCAGCGTTCTCCTCAGCCTTCTATACATTAGTTGGATTCCACGGAGCACACGTTGCCTTTGGTTTAGGTTGGATCATCTCATTAATGGTTCGTAACGCTAAACGTGGAATTAACCTTTACAATGCACCGAAGTTTTATATTGCCAGCTTATATTGGCACTTCATTGACGTTGTATGGGTATTCATTTTCACAGTTGTATATCTAATGGGAAAGGTGGGCTAAGATATGGCAGATAACACCAATTCCACAAATGAAAAACAACAGTTTTATCGCAAAAAGCATAAAGAGGAAATGAAACATCATGTTCTAACATTTGCGATGATGATCGCCTTTACACTAATTGCATTTGGTTTAGTCATTGCAGGTGTTAGCCCAATGTTTACGATTCCAGTTATTTTAATCTTAGCTGCAGTACAGGTATTGTTCCAGCTGTATTACTTCATGCATATGAACCAAGAAGGTCATGAGATGCCAGCCCTAATGATTTATTCTGGAATCTTTGCAGCAATTTTAACAGTTCTAGCTTTATCAACCATTGTATGGTGGTAAGGTAAAACGATCACAGCAAGTACTATTTTAGTACTTGCTGTTTTTTTATGTTTTTATATAGTCCAAAGGATTCAATTGTTAAATCAAAGGAATTATTGCCTGTTTACAGGTCTTTTGGCTTAGTTTTATTTAATGATAATAGTTCTAAACTTTATATATTTTTCATATACACTTGAATATTAGTAGAATTTTCAGTATATTAATTTACACATAGTTTTGAAAATTATTACTTATTACATATTTTTTAAGGGGGAGTTACATTTGGATGAAGTCGTACTAGAATTAAAAGATTTACATACACACTTTTTCACCGATAGTGGTGAAATCCCCGCGGTTGATGGAGTAAGTTTGAAGTTACATAAGGGAGAAGTTGTTGGGATTGTTGGTGAATCTGGTTCTGGTAAAAGTGTAACGTCATTATCGATTATGCATTTGATTCCTAAACCACCTGGGAAATTAGTCAGTGGTGAAATTCTTTTTAAAAGTGAAGATATTTCTAGTGCAAGTGAGAAAAAAATGCGCAAAGTTCGTGGAAATGAAATCGCAATGATCTTCCAAGAACCAATGACTTCACTTGATCCGTTATTTACAATAGGCAATCAAATCATTGAAGGAATTCGACTCCATGAAAAAGTTAGCAAGAAAGAAGCTAAGGCTAGAGCCATTAAAATGTTGGAATTAGTAGGTATCCCTAGAGCTGATGAGGTAGTAGATGAATTTCCTCATCAACTTTCAGGGGGGATGAGGCAAAGGGTTATGATCGCTATGGCAATGGCTCTTAACCCAGAAGTATTAATTGCTGATGAACCCACGACAGCATTAGATGTGACGATTCAGGCTCAAATATTAGATTTAATGAGATCGCTTAATAAAGAAAAAGAAACCTCAATCTTATTGATAACACATGATTTAGGCGTCGTCTCAGAAATGTGTGATCGGGTTGTCGTGATGTACTCTGGACAAGTGGTTGAAGAAGGAACGGTTCGTGAAATCATAAAGGATCCACAACATCCTTATACAAAAGGCTTAATAAGATCACTTCCGAATTTACATAAGAAAGAGCAATCATTGTATTCTATTCCGGGTACTGTTATGAGACCTAAGAAGGATTTTGTAGGTTGCAGGTTTGCATCTCGTTGTGAGTTTGCATTCGATCGCTGTTTTCAAGAGAGCCCTGAACTATATTCCTTAGATAACGATAGACAAAGTAGATGCTTCTTACATGATGAAGGGAAAGGGGTAGAAGAATTTGCCGACACCAATATTAGAAGTTAATGGGTTAAAAAAATATTTCGATGTTAGAGGTGGGGTTTTTGGCCGTAAGGTTGGAGAAGTAAAAGCCGTAGATGATGTGTCTTTTACCGTAAATGAAGGTGAAATTCTTGGAATTGTAGGAGAATCTGGCTGTGGTAAGTCTACCACAGGAAAATCGATTTTGAGATTAATTGATCCAACTGATGGAGAAATAAAGTTTGAAGATCAAAACATTGCAGACTTGAGTGCAGAAGAAATGAGGAAGTTACGGAAGGATATGCAGATTATTTTCCAAGATCCCTATGCTTCCCTAAACCCTAGACATACGGTAGAGAAAATTATAAGTGAACCTTTATTAGTTCATAGTGAACTAAATCATGAAGAGCGAAAAGAGAGGATTAAAGAACTATTAGAAGTTGTTGGGTTACGTGCAGAGCACGCTTCGAGGTATCCGCACCAATTCAGTGGTGGTCAACGTCAAAGGATTGGTATAGCTAGAGCATTAGCTAACAATCCAAAATTAATCATCTGTGATGAACCTGTTTCTGCACTTGATGTATCTGTGCAGTCGCAAATATTAAATTTGATGGAAAAATTAAGGAATGATTTTAACTTAACGTACATTTTCATTGCACACGATTTAAGTGTAGTAAAGCATATTAGTGATCGTGTAGGAGTTATGTATTTAGGTGGTATGGTGGAGTTAACCAATAAAGACGAACTATATGATAATCCTATGCACCCATACACTCAAGCTCTTTTATCAGCGGTTCCTGTCGCTGACCCTGATAATCGACCAGATCGAGTCATATTAGAAGGGGATGTACCTAGTCCATCAAGTCCACCATCGGGTTGCCCATTCCATACTCGTTGTCCAATGGCGATGGATATATGTAAAGAAATAAAACCAGAGTTTAGAGAAGTTCGAGATCAACACTTTGTAGCTTGTCATTTATATGATTAGTTTTAAGGTGTTATCTATATAAATTAAACAATTAGGGGGTAAGGAAATGAAAAAGTTATCATTTTTACTTACTTTACTACTTGCGCTGATGCTAACTTTAGCGGCATGTAGTGGGGACAGCACTGATGAACCTGAAGAAAATCCTGACAACGAGACTGAAGAAGAAAACAACGAAGAAGGTTCTGAAGATGAAGAGGCTAGTGAAGGAGACGGTGAAGATCAAGTATTAGTCTTCGCACGTGGTGGTGATTCAGAAAGTTTAGACTTTGCAAGTACGACAGATGGGGAATCATCACGAGTAACAAAGCAAATTTATGAAAGCTTACTAGAATTTGATAAAGAAAGCTTTGATCTTAAACCTGGCTTAGCTCATGACTGGGAGGTTAGTGATGACGGTCAAGAATATACTTTCTACCTAGAAGAAGGAGTAAAGTTCCATGATGGAACAGATTTTAACGCTGAAGCAGTAAAAACGAACTTTGAGCGTTGGGCCGATCCTGAACATGAGTATGCATTTACGGATTCCGATTATGTTTATTCGATGTATGGAACTATGTTCGGTGGATTTAAAGGCGACGATGGTCATGTCATTGAAGATATTGAAGTCGTAGATGATTATACAATTAAATTCCATTTAAGTCGTCCTTTAGGTTATTTCTTACAAAACATGGGTATGAGTTATTTTGCGATTACATCTCCAGCTGCGTTAGAAGAATATGGACCTGAAATTAATGAAAATCCAGTAGGGACTGGTCCATTTAAGTTTGTAAGCTGGGAACGTGATCAATCAATTGTATTAGAAAAGAATGATGAATATTGGAAGGAAGGTCTTCCTAAGTTAGACAGAGTAATTTTTGAAGTTATTCCAGAGAACTCTTCTAGATTAATGGCTTTACGCTCTGGAGATATCGATATCATGGATGGATTAAACCCAGATGATGCAGCAGGTGTTGAATCAGATGCTGATATTGATTTATACACTCGTGCTGCTAATAACTTTGGTTACTTAGGTATGAATGTGGAGAAAGAACCATTAGATGATAAATTAGTACGTCAAGCTATTAACTACGCGGTAGACCGTGAAGCAGTTGCCGAAGCATTATATGCTGGTTATGCTATCCCGGGTGCAAACCCATTACCACCTGGATATTTAGGTTTTAACGATGAGATTGAAGGTTATGACTATGATCCTGAAAAAGCAAAAGACCTTTTAGCCGAAGCAGGGTATGAAGATGGTGTGGAGATTGAATTGTGGACGATGCCAGTTGCAAGACCTTATATGCCAGACCCAGAAACTGTAGCTGACATCATCCGTAATAACTTAGAACAAGTCGGTATTACTGCGGAGATTGTAAGAGAAGAGTGGGCGCCTTACCTTGAAAAAACAGCGGCTGGTGAGCAAGAATTATTTATGCTTGGTTGGTCTGGTACAAATGGTGACCCAGATTATTTCTTAGGAAGCCTATTACATTCAAGCGGTATTGGTGGAAGTAACTATACTCGTTTTAATAACGAAGAAGTAGATGAATTACTTGATCAAGCAAAAGTTGCTGTCGATCAAGATGAACGTGCAGACCTATACAAGCAAGCTCAAGAAATTATTCATGAGGAAGCTCCAATGGTAGTGTTAGTTCACTCTGAGCCAGTCTTAGCTGCAAGCAGTAGAGTTCAGAACTATGTACCTCACCCATCTACTAGTGAATCACTAGCAGAAGTTGAGCTTAGCGAATAAAACTTTTAGAGGGTAGTAGGGTTCCTCTACTATCCTCTTTTTACATATTCAATGGTAACATCAGGTCATACAATGTGAGGTGAAAGAATGTTAGCCTATACTATTAGAAGATTATTAATGTTAATACCAGTGTTAATTGGAATGACAATCATAACGTTTTCAATTGTTCATTTAATTCCTGGTAATCCTGCTCAAGTTATATTAGGAGAATCTGCTACTGAAACACAAGTACAGGACTTAGAAGAATCAATGGGACTTAATGAGCCTTATATTGTGCAATTCGGTATTTATGTATCAGATTTACTTCAAGGTGATCTAGGGACTTCGCTTAAGACAAAAGCGAGTATCAATAAAGAAATCCTTCCAAAATTGGCTGCCACCTTTGAATTAACATTCTTTGCCATGCTTTTCGCGATCATTATCGGAGTGAATGCTGGCATAATTAGTGCTTGGAGACATAATTCTTGGTTTGATTTCTTTGCAATGTTATTTGCTTTAGTTGGAGTATCCATGCCAGTTTTCTGGTTGGCGTTGATGGAACAATGGATTTTTGCTCAAGAGCTAGGTTGGTTACCAGCTCATGGAAGGCAGGATAGCCGATCACAAATTGATCCAATTACCCATTTCTATGTATTAGATTCGATACTACATATGGATATGAAACAGCTCTTCATTTCTCTGAAACACTTAGTTCTACCTAGTATAGCTCTAGGGACGATACCTATGGCCATTATTGCGAGAATGACACGTTCAAGTATGCTCGAAGTTATGAGTTCAGATTATATCCGCACGATCCGTGCAAAAGGGTCAGGTCAATTTTTAGTTATTTATAAACATGCCTTAAAAAATGCAACCATTCCTGTCCTAACGATTATCGGTTTACAAACAGGTGTATTACTTGGTGGAGCAATCTTAACTGAAACGATTTTTAGTTGGCCGGGAATTGGACGTTATATTTACGATGCGATTAGTTATCGTGACTATCCAGTTATTCAATCCGGAATTTTAGTAGTCGCTTTAATCTTCGTTATGATAAATTTAATTGTCGATCTATTATACGCATTCATAGATCCAAGAATTAAGTATTAGGGGGGATATAGATGACAACTGAAAAAAAAGAACAAGAAAAAGTAGATATACACCCTAATAAAGAAGGTTATGAACCAGATGAGATTACAGCAATCTCTCCTTGGAAAGATGCTTTTAGACGCTTAAGAAAAAACCGATTATCAATGACTGGATTCTTTATTATTGTATTCTTTATTATAGTTGGTATTTTTGCACCATTGTTAACGTCACACGGGATTGACGATCAGGAATTAGTCAATCGTTTACAGCCACCATCTAGTGAACATTGGTTTGGGACTGATGATTTAGGAAGAGATATTTTAACACGTATTGCTTACGGGGCACGAATCTCTTTATTAGTAGGTTTTATTGCTGTAACTGGAGCTTTAATTTTTGGAACGTTATTAGGGATTATTGCTGGTTATTTTGGGAAATGGGTAGACATGGTTATATCAAGAATTTTTGATATCCTTTTGGCATTTCCTAGTATTTTATTAGCTATTGCTATTGTTGCTATTTTAGGACCATCATTACAAAATGCTCTCGTTGCTATTGCGATTATTAATATCCCTATATTTGGCCGTTTAGTTCGTTCAAAAGTTCTCAGTCTACGAGAGGAAGAATTTGTGATGGCCGCAAAAGCACAGGGATTAAAGAATGGAAGAATTATATTTCACCACATTCTTCCTAATAGTTTAGCACCTATTATCGTACAGGCAACACTCGGTTTTGGTACTGCAATCTTAGAGGCTGCAGCACTCGGGTTCTTAGGACTTGGTGCAAAGCAACCAACGCCTGAATGGGGCTATATGTTATCAAACGCACGTGATTTTATACAATTAGCTCCTTGGACACTTGTTTTCCCAGGTATTTCAATCATGTTAGTCGTATTAGGTTTTAACTTGATAGGGGATGGATTAAGGGATGCACTAGATCCAAAAATGAAAAACTAAAGTCAGGCTTGAACTGTACCCTTAAAAGTGGACAGTTTTAAAAAAACTAGGCAGCTAAAAGATGATCTCGATATTGATTCGGGGTCATCTTTTTTAGTGTCCATTGATATCTTGATATGTTGTAATTTAACACATATTCATTGATTAATGAATTCAATTCTTCGATGGTATGACAACTCTTTATATCTACTTCATCTTTCAAATGGCCAAAGAAGGATTCCATCGGTGCGTTGTCCCAACAGTTTCCCTTTCGGGACATGGATTGTGTAAAACCTTGCTCATTAATTTCTTTTTGAAATTCTGGATGTGTATAATGAAACCCTTGATCAGAATGAAAGTAACTCTCAAGT
>NZ_FOES01000078.1 GCF_900110685.1 Piscibacillus halophilus | reverse complement strand
AAACAAAGCAGAAAAAAGGCACCAAACCATACTTTTTATGGTTGGTGCCTTTTTTACGTTATTTAAGGCTAGTTATGTCCCAGCCTCTTTATTTTTTGAAAATTTTGATAGATATTGTAGAATAGATGTTGATTATATTTTTTGGAGGTATTATTTTGGAAAATAGACAGACATTATCCAAAACTCTTAAACCCCATTGGGTATGGGCGATTGCCTTAGGATCATCTATTGGTTGGGGAGCTTTTGTTCAACCAACGAACTGGATGGCTGATGCAGGTCCAAGCGGGGTTATGATTGGTTTCTTGATCGGGGCCCTATTAATGTTAGTTATTGCAGTTAGTTACGGGTTCTTAGTCCGTAGTTTCCCGGTTACCGGAGGAGAGTTTGCTTACGCGTTTATAAGTTTAGGAAGGACACATGCATTTATTAGTGGTTGGTTTTTAACATTGGGATACATATGTATTGTGGCTTTAAACGCATCAGCTTTTGCACTCATGTTTAAATTTGTGTTCCCAGCATTTATAGAACGAATTCCTTTATTCGTAGTGGCTGATTGGCAAGTTTATGGAATGGAAATTATCGTAGCTACTTTAGCTTTAGCTATATTTGGTTACTTTAATATTAAAGGCTCGAGTTTTTCAGGTAGAATGCAATTCATTTTTTGTAGTGTCATGGTGTTAGGAGTTATTTTACTTGCATTTCTTGTCGGTGCACAACCAGGTGCTGGATTTTCGAACGTAACACCACAATTCCCAGCTGAAAAGACAGCTTTTGCCGCCATTATCGTTATTGTTGCGATGGCTCCTTGGGCATATGTTGGATTTGATAACATCCCACAAGCTGCCGAAGAATTCAACTTTAGTTCGAAAAAAGCATTTTCGTTAATCGTGTTAGCGATTATTTTTGCAGCTGTGTTATATTGCTTAATGATTCTTGCAACTGCAATGGCAACTCCATGGCAGAGCGTAGTCGCTGAAGGTCACTTATGGGGAACAGGTACAGTTATTCAAGATACTTTAGGTGTCTTAGGTCTTGTGATCTTAGTGACAGCTTTAACGATGGGAATCTTTACTGGTTTAAATGGATTTACGATTTCATCAAGTCGTTTATTATTTGCAATGTCACGCGCTAAGATTATCCCAGGCGCATTCTCGAAGCTACACCCGAAACACAATACACCATATGTGAGTATTATTTTCACAGTTGCGGTGGCGATGGTAGCACCATGGTTTGGGCGTGAAGTATTACTTTGGGTAGTTGATATGTCATCTATTGGCGTAACCATTGCATACTTCTATACTTGTTTTACAGCATTCTATTTATTTAAATGGAAAGAAAGAGAGGGCTTTGATCCTTCCAAAAACATTGTGGCACCATTTAAGAAAGTATTAGCAGCACTTGGTATGATGGTTAGTCTCGTATTTTTATTATTACTATTAATTCCTAATTCGCCAGCATTTTTAGGTTTTGAATCTCGTATTGCCTTAATAGTTTGGGTGGTATTGGGGATTATATTCTATTTATTTAAACGTAGAGAAATTAAATCAATGAATAAAGAAGAATTAAACTATCTCATTCTTGGAAGAAAAGAAGTAGAAATAAAGAATCAATAGATTAAAAAGTTGCCTTTTATAGGCAACTTCAGCTTGTAGAGAAACCCCGTGTTTTTCTGGCTCTAAAATATTTGTTGGGGTAAAGGTTATTTTCTGATAATTTATTGTTTATTTTAAATTTAATCTTACAGGTTAGGCCCTCGCTTTCCACGG
>NZ_FOES01000026.1 GCF_900110685.1 Piscibacillus halophilus | reverse complement strand
TGGACACCCTTGCCATTAGCTAACAGTTCCTACTGCCAGGCCTGTAGTGGACTTTCACCACCAAGTTATAGCCCATGCCGGGCACACATTAAAAACCGCACCACTAATTAGTGGTACGGTTTAAAAATAGATTAATTGACTTTTTCTAAGAAATTTTTTGCCATCCAATAGTTTTGACCATTTATTGATATTCTATACCAAGTATAAGTCGTACCATTTAATGGAGCATTTTTGGATACAATACTATAATTTGAATCCAGGCTTAATGCCACTAATTCGTCACTTAACGATCCTTTAACTTCTCCCGCCGGACTTGATCGGTATTGAACATTTGATCCATTAACATAATACAAATTCTTGATATCAACATAATCTCCTGATACCCAACCTTTAGTACCATTATACTGGATGTTTAACCAACCAGATTCATGTTCACCAATAATATCAATTTCACTACCATTAGGTATAGTAGTAATTCGATCATAATTTGTACTAGGGCCTTCTCTAAAGTTCAAGTTATCAGTTACAGTACCAATAATATCTTTAGGGAACTCTTCAAGATCCATTGGTGGCTTAGGTGCATCCGGCTTTGAATCATCTTTTTTAGGTTGATTAATAAATTTCGGAATATCGAATCTTACAGCTACTGAATTCAATGTCTCACCTAAAACATTATAAATATGCTTAGCCTGAATTTCTGGCCACATGATATGGGTTGCATATTGCTTACCTCTTTTGTCATTTTGAGCAGCATACTCAGGGTCCCATTTCATTTTATAAAGTGTATTTTGTCCCTGCGATATATATGAGTTAGAGATATCCTTAGCTCCACCTATAATCGCTGATTCAGGACTAAACCACTTATTCTCAAATGCATAGTTTACTCCACCTACTAATGGACTTTCGTCATGTGCACCATACCCATACATATTATAAACGACATAATCTACATTTTTATGGTTAATATCCCTAATAATATTACCTTTACTATCTCTTTGAATGTTACCATTTTGATCGACACCTACTCCTTTAGCCAAAGTAGAGGTACCATTTCCCGTTTCATGCAATGCATGAACCATAAGATACAATTCGTTTAGATTATGTGTTTTTCCAGCAGTTTTAAACGCAGCTCCAGTATTAGAAAGTGTTCCTTTATTTTGAAGGAATTTTGAATCTATCTCACTAACTGTTATATCTGTAGTGCTGTCGAGAAGCATAAACTGATAATACTCTGGTGAATTCTTTGCAAAGTTAGATGGATTTAAATAATACCTAACATTTGCTTCATCAGCTGGAATATTCCCTGCTCCATCATATTTTGGCGAACCTTCTTTGAGTTGAATTTCTACAAAACGATCGAAGGAAATATTATATTCTGTTACTTTATCAGATTTATACTTTTTTTCTATTAGATTATAAGTTTTATCATCTACTATTCCATGTACATGTAACCCATGATCCCTTTGAAAATCTTTAACTCTATCAGTAGTAAAAGAACCAAAGTATTTGGTTTCTAGAATAGTTCCATAATCTATTGCATTTAACATTTTCTTTATCTCAACTATTTGTGAGTTACGTTCACCTTCTTGTAAAGGTGAATCGTGTACTTCATCAATCTTGTCCCAAGTGGATTGATTTACAACCCCTGTTACTTTTAGACCATAGTATTTTTGAAAGTTTTTAACTTGTTGTGTAGTATAACTACCAAAGTAAGTTGTTTCGAGTATTTTTCCAAAAGATAGCTTATTAAGTTTTTCTTTTAACTCTACTACCCCTTTATGTCTCTTACCTTCTTGAAAAACTGTGTTCATTAAATTATTGATAGTAGACTCGGTCTTTTGGTCTATTATTCCGCTTGGAGCTAGATTGTGATCAGCTTGAAACACTTTTACTCTTTTTTCTGTGAATTCCCCAAAATAATCGGAAACAAGAATAGTTCCATATCCTAACCTATTCAAACTAGTTTTAAGTTCACTTAGGTTTTCATGTGCTTCACCTAACTGGTATGGACTATTATAAACTTCATTCAGTTTGTTTAATGTGACACTGTCTACAATCCCGTGGTTCTTCAATCCATAATAACTTTGAAAGTCTTTCACTTTCTTTTCTGTAAAATCCCCAAAGTAATCAGTTACTAAGATACCATTAAAACCAACTCTATTTAACTTTCTCTTAATATCTGATACCTCACCTGATCGATTTCCCACTTGTAATGGGCTATAATAGACTTGATCAAGCTGATCTAAAGTGTCTTGATTCGCTTGTCCTGTTTGATTAAGTCCATAATACGCTTGAAAGTCTTCGACTCGTTTTTTCGTATAACTACCATAGTAGTCCGTTACTTTAATGCCATTAAAACCAAGCGCGTTTAACTTACGTTTCATAACTGATATAGTATTGTGTCGGTCCCCTACTCCGTACCCTTCGGCCACGAAGTTTTGTAATAATTCACGAGTATAAGAATCTGCGATACCATTGCTTTTAATCCCTATAAAACTTTGAAATTCTTCTACTCGTTGGGCTGTAAAATTCCCATAATAATCTGTGACTTGAATTCCTCCAAATCCCATACTATTTAGTTGGACTTTGAGGTCACTTATTTCAGCGTGGCTATTCCCTACCTGAAATGGGCTGTGATAAACCTCATCTAGTTTATTTAAACTAGTTTGATTCATCACCCCAGTCACCGCTAAACCATAGTTTGCTTGAAAGGCCTTCACTTTACTACGGGTATATTCACCAAAATATTCTGTTTCCAATATCCCGCTAAATCCAATCGCATTTAATTTTGCCTTGAATTCAGCTATCTCTGGGGCTCGATCACCTAACTCATAAGGTGGTGAACTTTGAGTTGTAGTCATCTCACTCATCGAACGGACTTGTTCTTCAGTTTCTTCCTCTTCTGTCTCTTCTGAATTAGACTCTTGAACCTCTTCAAGTTCAGATTCGGAATCCTTTTCTGATTGCTTAACCTCTTCTTCGTCGTCTGAGTTTAAGTGTTCTTCTGAAGAGTTCTCACCCTCTGAAAATTCATCTGAATTTTCGTCTGTTGTTTCAGATGAAGAAGATTCATTGTTTGAAGTATCCTCGTCTTCTTCTGATAAGTCATCCTCTGAGCTTGATTCATTTCCTTCTTCTTTCTCAGACTCTTCTTCAAGCGGGGTTTCACCGTTTTCTTCTGTTTCTTGATTGGTTTGTTGATCAAGCTGATCTTCTTCCTCATCATTAGCCAATTCTGTTTCTTCTTCTGATTCTGATAGACTACTAGATTCAGTTTCTTCATATGTATCTTCAATTGATTCATCGTCTGTTTCAGCGTTTAATACCAGAGGAAACAATAACAAGCTAAACATAATTAGACTTATTACAACTTTTTTCAACATTACACCTCCTTATATTCCAAATTTTCACACCATTTATTATCATACAATAACAAAAAAGTTTCAACAAAGTAATAAAAAAAGGTAAGAATTTCTTCTTACCTTTTTTTACTATCACCTAATTTATTAACGATTTTTCTGAAAGGGGCAGTATATTTCCATGATTTACTATTAACTACGTTGTTATATTTCTTTTTCTCATTATTTAGCTCATCCACTATTTTATGTTGTTTATTTCTTTTTTTATTTTTTTGTTTTTTAACTTTAAATCCTATTTCAATTGGACGTTCTATTTTTTCTTCTGTAACCTTTTCTACTATAGAATTTGGCGAGCCTTTCAATAAAATTTTCTTGAAATTATCAACATTCTTTTTTTCAGGACTTGAAACAATAACAACTACCTTCCCATTATTTAAATTTTTAGCATACCCATGTAGATTCCTTTGAATCGCCTGTTTTCTAACCCAACTTCTATAATTAACTTTTTGAACTTTTCCCGACACATAAAATTTCTTAGTATAAGATTGTCCAATCGGAGTTGGTCTTATTTCAATATACTTAACTGTTCCATCTCTCAGTGGGTTTAAAATACCTTTAAAATCAAAAAAATAAGTTGATTTATTTTCATTTTTCGTTTCTGGAAAGTATAAATCAACAATAGCTCCAGCTATATCTCTATACTTCCCTTCCATAGGAAAATGGTGAAAACCTATTTCAGCAGTTGCATTCATTTCTATAATAGTTGCTTTACGATTGTCTAATGGATCAACTATTAAATCTAGACCGCCATGCTTAAAATTTGGTATAGATTTTGCAGCATTAACCGCAATTTCTTTTACTTCACCTGTCAATATGTCTGTAGCGTCTAGAGGATCGCCGCCTGCAGATAAATTACTTTTAGTTCTTAAATAAAGTACCTCTCCATCTTCTAAAACCGTGTCTAGAGTGTACCCTTTCCTCTTAATCTGATCTTTGACTTCATAATCAATGTCAATTGATTTTGATCTTAAATACGGATTTGATTTTTTTTCTTTATTTTTTAATTTAATTAATTCCTTAATAGAATTTAGACCATCACCTTCAATATTTGCTGGTATCCTATTGGTAGCACCAATTACTTCATCCCCAACTACATACACTCGATACTCTTCACCATAAACATGTTGTTCTATGATGATACCAGAATTTGAATGGGATTTTTTAAACTCATTTAAAACTTCAATAAACTGTTGTTCATTAGCTATATCAGTATATACGCCCTTACCTAAACTTCCTTTTGTAGGCTTTATAACTAAAGGAAACCCAATTTTTCGAGCATAATTAAGTAATTCTTCTTTTTCTACATCCTTAGAAAATTCTCTTCCTTTTGGAACAGGAACATTACTCTTAGATAATACAGATTTTGTCCAATCTTTATCCTTACAAATATCTACAGCGTCATTGCTTATTAGATCCCCTCTAGACCTGAAAAAATAATGTGTTTTCTCATCAGAAGATAAAGAAAACCTTCTACCCAGAAAATGTTTCCCGACAGTCTTTACACTTGGAAAATCTACATCTTCAGAATAAAAAGTCAATCTTAATCCACGTCTCCAACCTTCAAGAGCTATTAAATAACCGCACAAATCATATCCATAAGCTCCCTTTACCACTTCATAAGTTAAATATGGTTGAAAATCATTTGTCAAAATAATACACCTTCTTAGTTATTTTTAAATATAGTCGTTATATTCCAGCTTTTTTATCAACTTTTTGCTTATTTTCTTTTAAATTAGTTTTTGACTCTGAATTTGTTTTACTATTATTTTTACTTTTTATTTTAACGGTCTTTTTGGGTTTTCTGTAAATATCAAAACCTAGTTTCAATGATCCTGTGAAATTTGAAGCTTTCTCACTCGTTATTTTTGAACTTTTATCTAATTTTTCGGCAACATAATCTTTTAGCTCATACACAACCTCTTTAGGACCTGCGACAACTAATTGGTATTCATTTTCACTTTTTAATTTTAAATATCCACTAACTCTGAATTTACTAGCCTTTTTACCAATCAATTCGAATTGGCTTTTATTTAGAGCAATCTTATCAGCCATAATAAAGTTAAATTTCTTCATAATTATCTCACCTTTTGGAAAAGGGGCTACTTTTATTTCTTGTGCTTTACCACTTTTTAGTAAATTCCAATAAGACTCGTAATCAAAAAATAAATTATTGATATCTTCATTTATGATTTTACTATTAGGAAAATAATAATTGATTATTTTTTTTGGAATATCTCGAGCCTTCCCTTCTAAAGGAAAAAGATGTCCCCCTGCCCCAGCCCTACTATTTACTTCTATAACGACTGCTTTATTATCTTTTGAGTTATATAAAACATCAACACCACATTGTGGCAAACCAGGTATAGCATAAGAGGCCTTTATGGCAATATCTTTGACAGTTTCCGATATTTCTTCAGTAAAATCAATTGAATCCCCACCAGTTGACAAGTTCCCTTTTTGTCTTAAGAAAAGTTTTTTTCCATTTTCTAATATACTTTCCAAACTATATCCTTCTTGATCAAGGTGTTGTAAAACTTCATGATCAATTTTAATTAATCTTGCATGCAAATTTGGAACTTTTTTTCTTTCTGCATTCTTATCTTCAATTAATTTTTGTATAGTATCTTTTCCATTTCCTGTTATGTTTGCCGGAGTTCTTTTTATAACGCCTGCTACTTCTCCATTCACAACATATAACCTATATTCTTCACCTTTAAAGTATTGTTCAACAATCATTTTATTAATATTTAAATCTACTTTTAAATATTTAATAGCATTAAGGAGTTCTTCTTTATTTTTTATATTTGATATAACACCTTTACCCCTTCTTCCATCAAGAGGTTTTATGACAACTGGATATTTTATTTCATTCGCATAATTTAGTATTTCGTCATTTGTAGCTTCTTGAGTAAATACTCTACCTTCAGGAACTGGGACACTAGAATTAGATAAGTACTCTTTTGTTAGATTTTTATCAATACATATTTCTGTAGCCTTTTTAGTAACTTTATCTCCACGGGTAACAGAAAAATGATGTTCATTATTTTTATCACTTAGCTTAAACCTAATTAAATTTTTTGAACCAATGGTATAAAAAGTTAAATTTAAACCTCTTCTCCAGCCTTCTAAAGCCATAACATACATGTCAATTTTATCGCCAAAAGCAAATTTGGGAATTGCTTTTTTTAATTTTGGTAACCAATCATAACTACCACTCATAATATCCCCCCTTTTATTCACAATCTATCTCTTTCTAACTATTGCTGTAACACTCCTAACAGGTTCCGTCATTTTCCATGACCTACTATTTAATATATGTTGATTATCCTTTACAACACGATCTCTCAACCTAGTTTTTTGTACTAGTTCTTTTTCCATTTTTTTAGCTGCATACTGTACCGATTTAACACTAGTTGTTTTATAGTCATGTGTTATATCAAAACCAATTGTAAATGGTTCATCACAATATTCTTCTTTAATTAAATCAACCTTTGAACGTTGTGGGTATTCCCTTATTTTATTCTTATAGTTTTTGACTGCTTCTTTATCATTACCTGCAATAAAGATTTCAATTTCATCAAATACGCTGTTATTTACATAACCATGTAATCCTAGTTCAATTGCGCTTTTCTTAAGAAATTGATGATAACTATAGTGCTGTACGTCGCCTTTCACAATATATTTACGTGAATAGATTTTCCCTTGTGGCATCGGTGCTACTTCCACCTCTAGAGCCATTCTGTTTTCAAGTGGTTCTAATACTTTTGTAAGATCGAAATAGACTCTTGAATCGGATGTATCAAACCCTTTTGTTTCTGGAAAATAATAATCCACGATTGCTTTTGGTATATCTCGTGCCTTACCTCTAAGTGGGAATAGGATTCCACCGATTTGGGCAGTTGGGTTTAATTCAATTACAACACCTTCTGCATCAGTGTTATTCCCCTCATTAACAATGATATCAACACCACCGTGGTAAAGGCCTGGTACAGCTTTCAGAGCATTAATCGCAATGTTTTTGATTTCTTCAGATATAGTATCTGTGACATCGATCGGGTCTCCACCTGATGATACATTCGTTTTTTGTCTTAGTAAGATTTGTTCTCCTTTATCTGGAACACTTCCTAAAGTGTAACCTGATTCTTGGATGAATTCTAAGACTTCCACATCTATATCAATTAAACAACTATTGAGTCTGGCATTTTTTCTTCTCTCACGGTTTTTTAAGTCGATTAACTCTTCAATCGTATGAATGCCATCACCCATAACGTTTGCGGGTTTACGGTTATAAGCTGCAATGACTTGGTCTTCTATAACATATACCCTATATTCCTCACCTTTAATATACTGTTCAACGATAACTTCACCATATTCTAATGTGTGACGCACATATTCAATGGCTTTTCTTAGTTCTTGTTCGTTTTTGATATTGGTGACAACCCCGTTACCAAGA
Source organism: Piscibacillus halophilus (assembly GCF_900110685.1). GTDB lineage: Bacteria > Bacillota > Bacilli > Bacillales > Alkalibacillaceae > Piscibacillus > Piscibacillus halophilus. The sequence continues at coordinate 28,805 of NZ_FOES01000026.1, read as the reverse complement.
CTGGCATTTGTAGGTTTAAGAACTAATGGGAAACCTAGTTTTAAACTATAATTGTAAATTTCTTCATCCGTTGCATCTTCTTCAAAACCTGTTCCTAATGGTACCGGTACTCCAGCTTTTTTAAGCCACTCTTTCGTATCATCTTTCTCAGAACCGATTTCTACTGCTTCATTCGTTACTTTATCTCCACGGGTTCTAAAAAAGTAATGGGTGCGTTCATCTGAACTTAAAGAGAATAATCGACCTGGAGGGTTTACTCCAAAGATAATCATATCTTGAAAATGCTCTGAGTCTTTAGTATACCATTTTAATTTTAGACCTCTTCTCCATCCTTCTAATGCAATAGCAAATGCATCAAGTCTTGTCTTTCTAGCATTTTTAACAATTTCATTTGTTAAATGGGGAAGACTAATACCTTGCTGTTCACTCATCATTTTTCCTCCTATTTTATTCTCTTCACAATTGCACCGAATAATCGAATTGGTGATGTTACTTTCCATGAGAAGCTTTGTTTAAGGTTTCTTCTCTTCTTCTCTTCTTTTTTAATTTCTAAATCAAGACGTTCTAACTGTTTTTTATAGTTATTGATTTCATTAATTTGAGTTTTGAGATCTAATTTGATTTCAAAACCTACATTTAAAAAGCCTTCATACGGTTCTTCTCTTACCTCTTCAACTTCTGATCTTTCAGGATCCTCATATAATCCATTTTTAAAATCATCTACCATCTCTGGGTCGAGGCCGGCGACTACGACTTCAATCCCTTCATCCTCAATGCTCATGACATAACCATGTAATTCACGTTCAAAAGCTTGCTTTCTTAATCCTCTATGATAACCAATATTTTGCACATCACCCGTGACGATATATTTTTTAGCAAACACTTTTCCTAATGGTGCTGGTGTTACTGTTGTTGAGCTTGCTTCATAGTTAAAAAGTGGATCAAGGACATCATAGAAATCAAAGAACATTTGAGATTTCGTTCCATTTATATGTTTTGTCTCTGGGAAGTAATAATCAATAATAGCAGATGGAATATCTCGGCTTTCTCCTTTAATTGGGAATAATAAACCACCGATTTGAGCTGTTGCATTGACTTCAATCACATAAGCTTGACCATCACGATCTACCATTAAGTCCACTGCCCCATGGCTCATATTTGGTATAGCTTTTAAAGCATTAATCGCTATTTGTTTCGCATCTGGGCTAATATCATTAAGAACATCGATTGGATCCCCACCGATTGAAATGTTGCATTTTTTACTCAAGAAGATTTGTTTTCCTTCTTCTACAACCGTGTCTAACGATAGATTGTGTCGACCAATGTAGTCTTTCAGCTCATTGTTTATTTTTATTTGACAATTAATTAATCTTGGGTTGTCCTGACGAATTAGGTTCTTTTGCTCGATTAATTGACGAATAGTATGTTTTCCATCTCCAACGACATTTGGTGGAATACGCTTCATCGCACCAACTACTTCATTTTCAATTACGTAAAGACGATAGTCTTCTCCATCCACATACTTTTCGATGATGATTCTGTCGGTGTTTAATTGTTCTCTAAGACTTTGAACGGAAAATTCTAACTCACCATCACTCAAAACGTTAGTATAGACACCTCTACCGAAACTACCATCTGTTGGTTTTACTACGACGGGATATCCAAGACTTTCTGCATAAGCTTTTATTTCCTCAATCGTAGATTCTTCGTTAAATTCTTTGCCTTCAGGAACTTTTACATTTGCTTTCTCTAAGTATTCCTTAGTCTTTTGCTTACTCTTTCCGATTTCAACTGCTTCATTTGTAATTAAGTCCCCTCTTGTTCGGAAAAAGTAATGTACTTTTTCTCCATTACTTAACGAAAAAAGTTGACCTGGTTCATCCACAAACCAAGTCGTGAGGTCTTTAAACTTCTCATGATCCTTAATATGCCATTTGAGTGTTAGTCCTCTGCGCCATCCCTCAAGGGCTACCATATATGAATCGAGATAATTTCCTTGAATGCCGTCTAGTATTTCTTTTGGCAGGTGTTTAAGCCAATTCTCCTGATTGTCTGCCATTCCTTTGTCCTCCTAAATAAATCCATTCTTTTATTTGTTTTTATCTTCTAATAAACGAAACTTTTTTCCGTTTAATAAATCATGAGTTAATCGATTGTCCGCCTCTAAGTACTCATTACCTAACCACTCATCTATTTCATCACTGAATTCGTCATAGTTTCCTGGTTTAGGGGTAAATTCGCCAAATACTAAGCCATCTTCACTTTTTAGAAAATCTATTCTTAAAAAAGGTGCTGGGATGTTTAAGCTTAATTCTTCAACCATCTTAAGTTCTTCAGCGTCAACACCTTCACCTTTAAATAGTTCATGTTCATATTTACCTGTTTTAATCGGTTGACCATCCCTTGTCCACCAACAATATTGTAATTCTGGATAACGTGTAATTTCTAATATAAGGGCTACTTTTCCATAGAAACAATAAAATTTAATATCTCTTGCTGGGATGTGTTGGGTTTGATCTTCGTAAATTAATTCTTCAATTTTCCATTGGTCAGATTCGACCCAGCCACTGTTTAGGTCTTGTTGCATATGTTTTTTCAACTGTTCAATACTGAATAACGTTTGGTTACGTTTAATATCTGCAATTTTAGTGGAACTATGAACTAGATAAACACCGCGGGAACCAGCGCCATCTTCTGGTTTAATGACGATTCCATCTTTAGTAGGTATTTTATCTAGTGAATATACCATATCATCTGTGTATGGCCTTCTAACGTCAAATTGATCTACAAACTGGTATGCTAGTTCCTTTTGATCCAGTGGCCATTCAGGTAAGGATTGGGTTAATTGTTGTTGTCTCATTCGCATCGTTAAGCTTGCTCTAAAGGATGCAGCTGGTGATAATGATACTGGCTTGTCCTTAAACCCGCTCCTGACCATAAATTCTGGAATATCTTCTGTCTTTAAAGCATTTAATATTTGATCATAAGCTACTTTTTGATAGTCCTCTTTGCCTTTCATTAAGAGTCGAGCTGCGTGGTGTAATGTATTTTTGTAATTTTGATCATGTAGTTTTTTTTGTTCAATCAGGTTTGAAAGGTATTGTAGTAAATTACCTCGATGATGTTCTTCAGCCAACATTTGCATTATTTTGTACGTATTGAGTTGGCGATCGTTGACGTTTAATAAATTCAGTTCTGATTTTGTTGTATACAATAACGCTTTTAGCGATTGGATCTGGTCTTCTAGTTCTTTAATTTGATATTGATTTGTTTTTTGTACAGACTTTAGCTTTTGAAACCACTTAGCCACTTTCCACATCGGGCTTTTTTGCATATTTTTCATAACTTTTTCATCATGCTTGATTTCTAAATTTAACTGTTCGATCTCTCTTTCTAGTTCGTATAAGCTGCGTGAAAGATTGACTTCTTTTTCTTTTTCCACTAACAAAGGGGAGGTGTTTTGGTCGGCTTTGTGTTGTTTATTTTGATTATTCATTCGTCACATCCCCTTTCTTAGATAATAGGTGACAGTCTATAAATTCTTTAAACGAATCATGGTTCTTCATCAAATGATTCCAGTTATGAATCGATAATTTAATGTTTTTAAGTTCTCTTAAATGTCGTTCTTTTAACTGACCTCGTACAGAATCATTTATAGGGTACCATTTACCTTTATGTCCGAAATATTGTATTAATCGATGTGAACTAACTCTGATTGGTTGCTTTTTATCAGATCTCAGCTTAGTTACAATCATTTTTACGCTGCTTGGTTTAATACTTGGAATGTAGCGTTGATCTTCGTACAAAATAGATAAATCATAGACTAAAAGTAATTCGCATTCAATCTGTTCTCCAAAAACCACGACCTGAAGTTGTTCTCCATCGATTAATTGGCGATATACATCGGCCATTCTATATGGAAGGTTAAAATTATATTCACTTATTTGTGCTAATCCGACTTTGAATTCCATCTGTTTTAAAGATCGAATGTTATGAATCACTGATTCATTCAACTGTCTAAAATCCGCTGCTATTATTATATCAAACTGACGAGTTTTCGAGCGATTTTTATTTGGAAGCATTGGCTCAGGTACTGGAAACAATCTCGATGTAGGTGAAATTGGATATTTTAATGATTCACCGTATTCATGGTAGTATTCAAAACTTTCAACGTATTCTTTTCTTGCACCTTTAAAATGTCCATCATACCCAAATGCCGAGCTGCTCGTTAAAGATCCTGCTGCTTGTCTTGGAAGTGATAATGGACCTGTTTCGAGATCGACAATTCGTTCTTTTCCAAATGTGTTTAACAAGCGACGTTTAAACTCTCCGTCTCCTGCAAATCTTACTTCATCCCAATAACCGATTGAATTAAGTACTTCATCTTTACGGAACATTAGAGATGACATATTTGAAAAAATGTAACGACCAAATAACCCTCTTCTATAGAAGGTTAATTCTTCTGTCAGCCTTGCGTGTTCAGATGTGTTGGCTATTACCTCTGGATGATCTATTAAATGCTGAGCTTGAATTCCGATTTTTTCAGCATGTGACCAGTCATCAGCATCGTTAACGGTAATCAAATCACCTCTGGCTTGGGCTAACGCAATGTTGCGCGCAACGTATGGTCCACTATTTTGTGGTGTTTGTAAAACTTTTACGCGTTCGTCTTGTTCTTCATAACGTTTGGCTACAAATAATGTATCGTCCTGACTATGGTCATCAACGATGATGAGTTCGAGATTCTTCCAGGTTTGATTTAAAATCGATTCAATTGCCGTCGCTATACCATCTTCAGCATTATAAGCAGGTAAAATGACCGTCACTTTAACATCTGAATCGGTTGTTTGTTTCCCTTGTAAAATGGTGTCTAGTTGATCATAGAGTTGATCATGCAATGCTTGATTAAACTTAATGGGACTTAATTGATACATTTCAAATGCCTTGTTAATAAATTGTTCCTTTTTATCTTGATCTTCTTCTAGATTTGTTAGAGCAAAGTAAAGGTCTGGATGATCTCCAAGTTTCAAAGCTTCGTTAATGACATTTCGAGCCTGGTGGGCGTATCCTAATCGTTGTAAACATTCAGCTTCTATAATCGAAAGTTTTCTTAGTTGTTCGCGATTCGTTTCTTTATGACTCAACTCTTTTAAATAGGTTAGTGCTTTGTGTGAATCTTCTACCGTTAGTTGATTGGCATGCCACAATAATAGCATTTCTGCGACTGCTCTTTTGTGATACTTATTTCTAGGATTGTGATACATTTGTTCCAACTCAAATAAAACAGTAGATTCAAAGCCGTATTCGTACAAATACTTCTGGTATTTTTTGAGCTTGTTTTGTTCAAATTTTTGTTTATAGGTACGACTATACAATTGTCTAAGATCTCGTCTACCTAATAAACCTCCAACTAATGTCCGACAAACTTTCATAACTTTTCTAATTGAGGTTGATATGAACGTCCGAAACTTTTGTACTTGGTTGAAATAATATTGCTTTTCGACCATTTCTTTATGAACTTCATGACGTTCTTTTAGTTTTTGTTTTCTTAATTCATTTAGTTGGTTAATTTTTTGTTCAAGCTCTTGATTCTTTTGGCGATACGACTTTAAATCTTCATGGTTATGCAACACAACCGTCTCCTTTTAAGTCAATAATGACGTTACGAGTCGATCAATTCTTGTACTCTCTTTATTGACAAATGTTCCTGGCTTCCCAAAATAAGTGACTAAGTGATCGTTCTTACGATAATCTACTTCACCTAGTACTTGTATCTGTTGAGCCTTAATCGTTGGGACATATTTTTGCCACTCGGTTAAAACATGTTCATTTTCAATAATTAAATAATCTGTTGAAATGTTTTCTCCATAAACCAGCATGTGAACTTGCGGGTTATAAAGTAACTGACGTATAGTTGATGGTACTTCTTGTTTGGTTTCATAATCAAATTCGTACATCTGAACTAAACCAATTCGATAGTTGGTATTCATTAATTCTCGAATTAAGCTATTCCAACCTATATCATATTCCTCTATTAATCGAAAATCAGTTGCAATAACTAAATCAAACTCACGAGATCCGCCTTGTTTATCCTCGCGCTGTGGCCACATTGGTTCAGGTACAGGAAATGGTCGTACTTGAAGTGGATACGGATAATATAGTGAGTGACCATTACGTTGATAATGTTCTAAGCTTTCAACGTATTCTTTGCGGACTCCCATAAAGAAGCCATTATATCCAAATGCTGAACTACCTGTTAGAGATGTCACAGATTGTCTTGGCAGTGATAATGGACCTGTTTTCAAATCAACATACCGTGAACGGCCAAATGTTCGAATGAGTCTTCTTTTAAACTCCCCATCCGCTGCAAATCGAACGCTATCCCAATATCCAATTTCTTTTAATACGAGATCTCTACGAAACATAATCGAAGACATATTCGGGAAAATATACCGGCCAGGGTTCCCACGTCTATAGAAATTTAACTCCTCAGTTAGACGTGCGTGCTCCGACGTATTAGCGACCACATTTTTATGTTTGATTAGATGATTCGCTTGGATTTCGAGCTTTTGTACATGGGACCAATCATCCGCGTCGTTAATCGTGACAAACTCACCTGTTGCAGCTCTTAATCCAATATTACGCGCGATATAAGGTCCACTATTGACAGGTGTTTGGAGTAATTGGATTCTTGGATCCTTCTCCATGTATTGCTTGACCACTTCAACTGTACCGTCCTGGCTTTGGTCGTCAACCACGATTAACTCTAAATTACGCCATGTTTGGTTTTGAATGGATTCGATTGCTGTTTGAATCCCATCTTCAGCGTTATAAGCTGGTAAGATTACACTGATTTTAGGTCCTTGAACGGCTGATCCTAATGAAACGTTTTCTAAATCATCATACGTGATATTTTCACCATGTTGATTGAATTGAATAGGGATTAAATCGTAATGTTTAATCGCTTGATTCATCCAGTACAGTTTATCCTCTGGCGAATCTTCTAAATTGGCTAATCCTAAGTAAATATCTGGGTGCTCTTTTTGCTTTAACGTTTTTAGTAATATTCGACGTGCTGAATCACGAGCTCCTAATTGATCGAAGCATTCAGCGCTTAATATCGCATAACGTCTTTGTTGTTCTAAATTCGTTTCTTGTTTGGATAAAAATTTAAGATAGTCGATGGCTTTTCGACTATCTGCTTTGGTGTATTCATTCGCATGCCATTGAGCTAATTCCCATGCGGCTAACGATTTTAAATGCTGGTCATCAGTCGTTTCATAAATCTCTTTTAAATCTTCATAAGCTTTATGAATAAAGCCATAGTTATACAAATGACGTTTAATCTGTTTAATATATTGTTGATTTGTATGCTTTCGTCCTTTACCGATTATTTTTCTTATAACGGCTTTTTGTTGATCGGTTAAAGAGTCGGCTATTTTTTTCTTCGTTTTTTCATCTAATACTTTATATAAAACGCCATCAATAACTGAACTGACCGCTTTTTTGACTAAGTGCATCGTTGTGACACCATCCTATTGTTTCTTTTTTGCTCTTAATACTTTCTTTCCTTTTTGATTAGCCCCAGTCGCTTCTCGATAAGCTTTGACCACATCTTCTGCTTTTCCGTCCATGCGAATTTGACCTTGTTCAATCCAAATCCCACGTGTACAGATTTTTTCTACAAATGTCATACTATGAGAGACAATAATAACGGACTTCGCTTGTTCCATCATATCTTGAATACGTTCAGATGCTTTCTCTTTAAATTCGACATCTCCCGTTGATAAAGCTTCGTCAATGATAAAAATATCTGGTTTAAGTGTGGCAGCTATACTAAAGCCAAGTCTTGCTTTCATACCACTCGAGTAATTTTTAATTGGACGGTCAATGGCTTTTCCTATACCAGAGAATTCAACGATCTGATCGAATTGGTCGTGTACTTTTTTCTTGGAAATCCCTAATAGCATCGCATTTAGATAAACATTATCCCGACCTGTTAGTTGCGGGTTAAATCCTGTTCCGTATCCTAGTAACGTTGAGGTTTGACCATTGACTTCGAGTTCACCTTCATCTGGCCTCAATATATTCGTTAAGGCTTTACATAACGTACTTTTTCCAGCTCCATTGTGACCGATAATACCTACAATTTCGCCTTCTTTAATTTCAAAGTCTAAATGTCTTAAAGCCCAATGTTTCTCACCGTTATTTAAGTTGAAGCTCACGCCAACATTTTCTGCTTTCACGACGGTACGGTCTTTAACTTCTGTTTCCGTTTTCGTTAATTGTAAACTGCGTCGTTTCTTTTTCTCGATTTTAGGTAATGAGGCACGGTAATTAGCAATTACTGTTTTGGGATCGCCAATTTCTTGGATATGACCTCTGTCTAACCAAATTAAACGATCACAATTACGTTGAGCATATCTTAGGCTGTGCGTCACAATAATGACCATCTTCGCCTCTTTTACCAGCTCACGCATCTTGTCTGCTGCTTTTTGCCCGAAACGAGCATCCCCTGTATTTAATGCTTCATCTAAAATTAATACTTCAGGCTGTAAATGAGCAGCTACACTAAAACCTAAACGGGCTTTCATACCGCTGGAATAATATTTCATCGGCTGATCCATAAATTTGCCAATCTCAGAGAACTCATGAATATCGTCAATGTATTGATGAATGAGTTCCTTATCAATCCCAAGCATCATACCGTTTAAATAAACGTTTTCTCGACCAGTTAATTCTTTATTAAAGCCCATACCAAATGAGAATAAAGCCGTGACTTTTCCATCAACGTCAATATCCCCTTTATCTTCAATCAATATTTTTGAGATCACTTTACTTAAAGTTGTTTTTCCAGCACCATTCGATCCAATGATTCCTAAAATCTCACCTTCGTACCCTTCAAAAGTGATATCTTCAAGTGCCCAAGTGTGCTTGGATCTTTTCTTTTTCTTCTCATTCGAGAAGATACGAAATGCTTTTGATTTTAGATCGTCCTTATCATTTTCGTAAAAAGCGACACCTACGCCTTTTGATTGAATAATTTCATTTTGTTTACTCATCATGATCAACTACTTTCTAAACTATAAAGCTTTAATGATTTTGTGCTCATTCTTGCTATAATGATATAGCATGGTAATGGCCACAATGGATGACACCACAAAGATAATTCCTAATCCTACAAAATTTGGTGTTGTATTAAACATCAGAATATCACGATACGAATTAACGATGACCGCAATCGGATTATAATCAACAATCCAATCTAAATTATATTCTGATCCTTTCAATCTTCCGCCTTCCCAAATAATCGGTGAAGCGTAGAAAAAGATTCTAATGATATGCGTCATCACATTATCAATATCTCGTACGAATACATTAACATAACCTAATACAAAACCAATTGCCATTAAAAATACAAGCGTGACTAATATAATTAATGGTAAGAAAATGATTTCCCACCCTGGAACAATTCCGTTAAATGCTAAGAAGAGCGCTACTACAATTAGTCCAAATAGGAAGTTAAATAACTGTGAAATCGTAAACGATAATGGAAATATTGATTTTGGTAAATAGACTTGGTTAATAATTGTGCTATATCTTAAAATGGATTTAGATGCACTATTTATACTTGAACTAATCCATCTCCAAGCAACTAAACCGATGACTAAGAATACAGCATAGTTAAAGTCATCATTCTCTCGACCTAAAACAATAACAACTAAGAAATAATAAACGAGTACGTTTAGTAATGGATCCAATAACCACCAGAAATAGCCTAAATAACTATTACGGTGTTCCGCTTTTAATCCTGATTTAACTAGGTAATATAATAAATCTTTTCTTTTTATAATCTCTTTCAAATAATTCTTCATAATGGTTTTTTGCACCACCTGTAGTTCCTTTTAAGTTCGGTTTTTCAGTTTCGATTTAAGCGTGTTTTTAATCCCATAGAACGTATAATGCACGAAATAATACAGACTTTTAATTACGTTTAATTTTTCAATCTCTCTATAAACATACCATTGACTTTTCGATGCTTTAAGCTTGTTACTTGAAACCGTATTATGTCCAAGGCGATATTTCGCTAATACTTCAGGTAAACCATACGCCTTATAACCTTCTTTAGTCAATGTTAACCATAATGCATAGTCTTGTCTTCTTCTAATATTCTTCATCTGAACGTGACCGATTTGATCACGATCTAACATGACGGTTAAACACCCTATTACACAATGCTTTAATAAGTCCGTATACACCACTTCACTCGGTGCTTTTGAAATGTTTTGAGTTAATTCACCGTTTTCTTTCATTCTTCTATATTTCGTAAAAGAAAACGCGACACCTGTATCCAACATAAATGCTACTTGTTTTTCTAGTTTTTCCGGGTACCACCAATCATCGCTATCTAAAAACGCAATAAACCGGCCTTCTGCGTAATTCATCGCTGTATTTCGTGCAACGGCCGCTCCTTGGTTTGTCTCAAGCTGAATCAATTTAATTTTGGGCTCTTGTTGAGCATAAGATTGGACGATTTCAACTGTTCGGTCTTTAGAGCAGTCGTCGACAATGACCATTTCATAGTTGTCATACGTTTGATTCAGAACAGATTGTATGGTTTCTTCAATATGTTCTTCTGCATTATAAGTTGGTGTAATTACTGAGACTAATGGTGTCTGACTATGTTGTTTTTCCTTATCCATCATCATCACCTTTTACGTGGTCCACTCATCATAAAGCTCGATGAGTCGATTGGCTTGTGTTTGCCAGTTCAATTGTTCTTGAACAGCCTTCTTTCCATTTAACCCCATTTGTCTAGCTTCATTCGGGTTTTGAATTAAATATTCAATCGCATCATGGATTGCCGTTTCATCGTATGGGTCCACAGCAATTCCACATTGGTACTGATCAATAAATTCTTTCCACCTATCAAAGTTCGAGCAAATAATTGGAAGACCAGCATTCATATACTCGAAAAACTTGGTGAGCTCTTTTTTTAAATAATGCTCAGTTGGTGGAAATAACGCAATACCTGCAAGCCAGTTGCGGCTGAGATAAGCCTGTTCTATGTCTTCTTTTTCAACAAAGCGATCAATACCTGTGATATGAATCCTATCTTGATGATCGCCAGCGATCTCTTTCATTTCATTCGCATAACGACTTGGACATTTTCCAATGAAATGAACCTCTACTTCTTGATGGATGTTTGGGATTTCCGGGTGTATATGAGCCCCTCTTTGAACATCCACATTACCTGTGTAAAGAAGTTTCTTTTCAATTGGCTGATTTGAACGATCATGCTGTAAAAACTGTTCGTTCACAGTTGGGTAATTTAAAACCCAATGTCCTTCAGGGTAAATTTCACTATAATATTTTTCAGCCAATACTTTCTTGAAATTTTTGGTAAAAAAACCTTCAATCGTACGGAAACTTATTTTGATCAAACGTTTGATTGACTTTTTAAGGTAGTCTTTCTTAATCAAACTAGTGACGAAATCTTCATGAATATCATACACGACTGTATTTCGTTTGTTCTTTAATAACCATGCAATCATCATGAGTTCTGGATCATGAAAATGATAGACATCTGCTTTTTCTTTCTTAGCTATGCGGTAGACTTCCCATGAGCCTTGAATCATTCGTTTTAATTTAGATGAATAGCTATTAATCGGGATATGCTTAATCGGTGTTTCTTTTTGACCTTCTGGTGCTTCTTGCGCAATTAATGTTACATCATATCCCGCCTCATGCAAGGATAAGCATTCTTTATGATAGATTCTTGGGTCATATGGGTGGTGAACACTCGTTAAATGCACCACTTTCTTACTTGATCGCATGATTTCAACCCCAATTTATTTCAATGTTTTCTCAAATACTTGTTCATATTGTTTAACAATTTCTTGTGCATCAAATTCATTAGCACGACTCAGACCTTTTTGGATAATGGTGTCTCGATCATCCTGAGATTTCGATAATGCTTCAATTATAGCATCTGCTAGTTGTCTTTCATCACCAACTGGTGTAATCGTACCATAATGGCCATTTTCAAGAATTTCTTCGGCGCCAGGTTTACAGTTAGTCGTTACAACTGGTGTTCCAACAGCTAACGCTTCCACGATGACATGTCCAAATCCTTCATTTTTCGAAGTTAACGTAAACAAATCTGATTGTTGTAAAAAGGCATATGGATTTGTTTGGAACCCGGCAAAATAAACATTTTCTGAAATTCCTAATTGTGATGCTAGGTTTTCAAGTTCATCTTGTAATGGTCCCTCACCTAAGATCACCAGTTTAGCTTTTTTAGTTTCAACCACTTTTTTAAATGCTTTTAATAACGTGGGATGATCTTTTTCTCGAACGAGTCGACCAGCTGTTACAATTACTTGAGCATCACCTTGATAAATTCTTTTATATTCTTCTGGTATTTGTTCAATTCCTGTACTGCCTCGGATATGGTCTAACTCGACTGGATTATAGATGACGTCAATTTTGTTGGGATTAACATCATATTTATCCATTAAGTTTTGCTTCACACCATTTGATAAAGCGACAACTCTCTTGGAGAAACGATAAAACAGTCCATATAGTTTTAGCTTTAAGTTTTCTTTTTTATTTTGACCTAAAAACGCCGCTTCTCTCACCACGTTTCGGGCTTTTGTAAAAGACAATAAACGAGCTACTATCGCAATAACATTGTAATTCGGAATCGTGCTAAAGACGACTTGAGGGTGTTCGTTTCGAATCAGTTTAGCCAAAGGTATGATGGCTGACCTTAATCGTTTTGTTGGTAGTTTTACAAACTTTATATCTTGGTTTAAATAACTCTCGTAATTTCCTTCATAATTACAAGTTACTAGAATTGGTTCAAATCTATTTCTGTCTATGTTATTCAATATATTTAGAAAGGTTCGTCCTGCTCCACCTGACCCTAAAAAGTAGATAAAAAACAGGACTTTTATTTTTTTCTTTGGCATATAACTTCCCTCTTATCATTAAAAACACACTGTAAGAATTATATCATAGAGCTATTGTTGTGTAATTTTAAATTTTAGTTACGCTTGGACGTCCGATCGAATGGTATTCGACAGACGCTTTTTCAGCCTCTTTCGGGTCGTAACAATTACGTCCGTCAAAAATAATTGGTGTTTTCATTAATTTTTTAAAGGTATTGAATTCAAGTTGTTTAACCTGATCCCATTCCGTGATAATCAATGCGACATCCGCGTTAGTGAGTGCTTCTTCAATATCGGTCGTATAATTAACGTTTTCTTTGATTACTTTTTTCGCTTGATCGATCGCAATTGGATCGTAGGCTGTAATATTGACGTTATATGAAGATAGCTTATTGATGACATCAATTGAAGCCGCTTCTCTCATATCATCAGTATTGGGTTTAAACGCTAATCCTAAAACTGCGATTTTCATTTGTTCTAGGCTTGAGCCAAATCGCTCTATTAATTGATCGACGAGCTTTACTTTTTGCTGGTGGTTAACCTCAACAACTCCCTTTAAAATTTCGAAATCATAATCGACTTCTTTAGCAATATGAATGAGAGATTGCGTATCCTTTGGAAAACAAGAACCACCGAATCCGATTCCTGCATTTAAAAACTTGCTACCGATTCGGTCATCCATTCCCATACCTTTTGCCACATCAGCTACGTTCGCTCCAGTCTTCTCACAAATATTGGCGATTTCATTGATGAAACTAATTTTTGTAGCGAGAAAAGCGTTTGATGCATATTTAATCATTTCTGCACTGTTCACATCGGTGCGATAGACGGGTACGCCAAACGGACGGTTAATTTCTTCTAATGTGTTGGCTGTGTTTTCATCATCTGTTCCAATCACAATACGATCACCATTAAACGTATCATAAACTGCGGAACCTTCCCGCAAAAACTCTGGATTGGATGCGACTTTAATGTTGACGTCTTGCTGCAAGTTCTCTTTAATCCAATTTTGAATTTGGTGATTCGTTCCAACAGGTACCGTACTTTTCGTTACAACAATTAGGTCGTTTTGTGCATATTTCGCTATATCTTTTGACACTGCCTCAACGAATGTCAAATTAGCCGAACCGTCTTCATTCTCTGGAGTTCCTACTGCGATATAGACGATTCCCTTGTTAGCTAAACCAGTAGCATAGTCTGTTGTGAAGTCCAGACGATTGTTTTCAATATTATTTTGAAGGAGTTCTTCCAAGCCGGGTTCATAGATCGTTGAACGACCGGACTGTAATGTTTTTATTTTTTCAGGGTCAATATCCATGCATGTTACATGGTGCCCTATTTCTGCTAAACATGTTCCTGTTACAAGACCTACATAACCCGTTCCAATTACTGCAATATTCATTATTTAGCACCTACTTTGTTTAATTGTGATAATATGGATTCTTTTAATATAGATAACTTTCGCTGACTGTCCTCGGCTGTTTTCCCTTTTACACCGAAATAGAACTTGAGTTTTGGTTCCGTTCCAGAAGGTCTTAAACAGCACCAAGAACCATCCGTAAACTTGAATTTAACCACGTTAGCTTTTGGTAAATGAATGGATTCTGTATCGTTACTTTGAATGATGTGTTTTTTTCTTGAAACATAATCCTCTATTGAATGTAATGATAACCCATCGACCTGTAAAGCGTTTTGGTTCCTAAAATAAGTCATCGTGTCATCGATTTGTTTCATGCCTTCAAGCCCCTCTAGTTTAAGAGAGTGAAGGTCTTCTAAGTAATATCCGTATTGTTCATATAATTCTTCAAGACGATCATATAACGTCATATTTTTTGCTTTATAGTAAGCAACCATTTCAGCAACGATGATAGCCGCTTGGATTGCATCTTTATCTCGCACAAAATCTTCTACAAGGCATCCATAGCTTTCTTCATAGCCGAAAACAAATTGATGTTTGGAATCCTTCTCTAAGTTTTTAATTTTTTCTGCTATAAATTTAAAGCCAGTTAAGACGTCTTGTGCGATACCGCCATGGTGTTTTGTAATGTCTGCTCCCAATTCTGAAGTAACAATTGTTTTGAACATAACGGGTGTGACGTCCCTGATCGTTCGATGAGTTAAGATATAATCTAATATAAGTGCTCCAAGTTGATTACCCGTTAAAATGCTGAATTGTTCTTGGTTATGACGGGTAGCTACGCCAATTCGATCGGCATCTGGGTCTGTCGCCATGAGGACATCGGCGTTAATGTCTTCTCCCAGCTTAATCGCTTTTTCAAATGCTTGAGCTTCTTCTGGATTCGGAAGTTCCACATGTGTGAAATCAGGATCTGGTGGACGTTGTTCTTCCACAAACGATAGATGCTGTACTCCTAGCTGTGTTAACCCTTTTTCGACAAGCTGACTTGCCGTACCATGAAGTGGCGTGAAAACAACTGAAATGTCCTCTTCCATCGCGTTTTTATTAATTGTGATTTTGTTTAATTCATTTAAGTAAGCATTGTCGACTTCATCCTCTAACCAAACTAATAGGTTTTGCTGCTCCAGATCACTCTGTTCAAGCACGTCTACCGCAAACTCATTTTCAATAGAGTTGACTTTTTCTAATAATTGTTTGGACGGTTCTAATGAAAGTTGTGCCCCTTCTTCATTGTACACTTTAAAACCGTTATACTCTGGTGGGTTATGACTTGCTGTGATCATCACTCCAGCAGCTGTTGATAAATATCGAACAGCAAACGATAATAACGGCGTCGGGCGAATATCTTTAAATAAATATGTTTTAATCCCATGAACGCCCAATACTTTTGCAACTTCTAATGCAAAAGTAGACGACTGATGTCTCGGGTCATGGGCCACAACCACTCCCTGCTGTTTCGCATCAGTACCTTGTTGCTCGATATGTAAGGCTAATCCTTTTGCCGCACGCCGAACCGTATATATGTTCATTCTGTTAATACCCGGTCCAAGCTTACCTCTCATTCCACCCGTACCGAATGTTATATGCTCATGGAAAGCTTCTTCTAATTCAGTAGAATCCATTTGGTTTAATTGTTGTTTTAAGTTTGGGTCTAAGTTTTCATATGTTAACCACTTTTGGGATGCTATTTTCCAATCCACTCACCCTACACTCCCTTCATTCTCGAAAAAATCCCCCAAATATAAACTTGGGGGAATCCTTTATCTTGTTTCATTTAGTATTTGTTTTAAGAATGGCAATAATTCTTCTCTAATATCATCACGTTGTAATGATAATTCAATTGTCGTTTTTAAGAAACCTTTTATTTCACCTACGTCAAAACGTTTGCCATCAAATTCGTAAGCATAAACAGACTGCACTTCATTCAAGCGTTGAATGGCATCTGTTAATTGAATTTCATTACCTGAACCGTACTCTTGGTCCTCTAAATAACTCATAATTTCAGGTTTTAATACATAACGTCCCATAATGGCAAGGTTCGATGGTTCCTCACCTAACGGCGGCTTTTCAATAAATTGATTCACTTGATATAGGCTGCCATTTTTATTTAACGGATCAATAATCCCATAACGGTTTGTTTCACCTTCAGGGACTGTTTGAACTCCAATGATGGAACGATCTGTTTCATTGTATTGATTGATGAGCTGCTTTAAACCAGGTGTTTCGGACTGAACAATATCGTCACCAAGTAAAACAGCAAACGGTTCGTTCCCAATAAATTTTCTTGCACACCAAACGGCATGACCTAATCCTTTAGGTTCTTTCTGACGAATATAGTGAATGTCTAGGTTCGATGATTTTTTGACCTTTTCTAGTAAATCGTATTTTTCACGTTTCCTCAAGGTTTCTTCTAATTCACTTGAAGAATCAAAATGGTCTTCTATGGCTCTTTTACCTTTTCCGGTTACGATAATAATATCCTCAATACCAGACTCAATCGCTTCTTCTACAATATACTGAATGGTTGGCTTATCTACAATTGGTAGCATTTCTTTCGGTAGTGCTTTGGTTGCTGGTAAAAAACGAGTGCCTAAACCTGCTGCTGGAATAATTGCTTTTTTGACTGGTTGCATATTAAAACCTCGCTTATTTTTTGTTCATATGTTCTTCTACGACGCTTTGGATTCTTTGTTGTTCTTCATTTGGAACAACATAATACCATCCGTTTCCAATGGTTTGACCGCTTCCTTGAATTTCTTCTCGGATCGTTTTGTCACGAGTTCCTCTATAATCAAGGAATAACTTACGCATTTCGTTCATTTGAAGGTTCGTTTCAACGTTGTCCCCAACGGTCGTTAAGATTGAATCAACTTTAGTAAATGATTCGAATGACATTCCTTCTTGAATGATCGCATCTATAATTTTTTGTTGACGATCATTACGACCTAAGTCCCCACGGCTATCTTGTTTACGTTCTCGGGCGTAGCTTAGAGCTGCATCTCCATTTAGAGTGATCTCACCTTCGGGGAAATCGTGCCCTTCATAACTAAACGCACGTTCATTATTAATCGTAACACCACCGAGGGCATCAACACCATCTTTTAACCCTTCCATATTAACTTTACTATAGAAGTGGATCGTTGTATCAAGAAATTCCTCAACCGTCTGGACAGATAATTCAGCCCCACCAAAAGCATAGGCATGATTAATTTTATCTTCACCACGGCCAGGGATGTTCACACGTGTATCTCGTGGAATGCTGAACATCAACATTTCTTCTGTATCAGGGTTAAGTGATAAGAACATCATTGTATCTGAACGTCCACGATCTCCTTCACGTTCATCTACCCCTAATAGAAGAACATTAATCGTATCTTTATTACTTAAACGATCTTTAATCTCATCCTCTTTTTCCCCATCTGAATCAAGAGGCGTATACATCGTATCGACCGTATCATTCAATTTATTGTAAAAGTATAATCCATAAATTAACAGACCAACTAGTAAGACTCCAATTATAATCCATAAATATTTCCATTTTTTCTTAGTCTTCTTTTGCTTCTTGAGCTCTTTACGACTCTGCATTGGCACTTTTCCTTTCTTTTAACAATATTAGACAAATGCCTATCAACTATTATATATGATAGACCATTAGATTGGTATTAATACGAGATTACATTTCCATTAGAAAACCAGCTACTATTGATAGCTGGTTTTCTCTAAGTATTAGACGTTTGTAGAGGGAAATAGTTTCAATTGAGCCGACATTTTTTAACAAAAAACTTTCTAAATGGTATCACGGGGAGCTAGTAAATATTTTTCTTTCAATCAGTATATCATTTCTATCAAAAAACACCCTAGCCTGCAACTAAGTGTTGCAGAACCAGGGTGGGGGGTAGCTATTCTTGTATTTGTAATGTGATTGAATTATAGTTTTGACCGTTTCCTAGTGGGTTGTAATTCTTCTCGATATTTCCTGCTGGGTCCACTGCAAACCAGTTAACGGTGGTCGTTTCATCGATGGTTAATGTTTCTGCTGGCTCGCGTGTACCGCCGAGTTGTAATTGTTCGGATTCAAATGTAGGGCGGCTGCCATCTAAGGTGTAATAGATGGTTGCCGGCTCACTTGTTTCAAATTCTAATTCCACTGGTCCGTCATATTCACCTTCACCAGGTGTAACATTTGATTTTGGTGGTTTGTTGTCTTTTGAATGTTGATATGCAACTTCGAAAAGACCGATTAGACCGCTTGCAAATTCCATTGCTTCTTCATGACCTTCTTCATATGGTGGTTGGAAGCCAACTGGTTGCCAACGTTGTTGTTCTTCGTTCCAAAGATCGGCACCGACTTCGAAGTTCCAAGCATAAATACCTTTTTCATACCACAGATAATCTGCGGAATTCCCTCCTGCAGAGTACAGGACATCAGGAATAGGGCCTGTACGGCTTGGTAAAATGACTGTGCCACGATGTTCCTTTATGTTACTTAAAATGTGATTAGAAGCTGCCCAGTAGAAAGCTTCCTCGCCGGCTGTTGGTCTTGGTAATGGTTCGCGGTTTTGATCATAAGCTCCTGGCGACCACATGAAGTAACCACCATAGCTATGAATATTCATCGCGAATTCAATGTTTTCAAATTCATCCGCTAACCAAACTAAGTTTTGTGATTCAGGTTCAGAATGCTCTTCTGGACCAGCGTAAGTTCCGCTTGTACAGTTAGTCGATGCTCCTACGTAACCATCATGAATCGATCCAACTGAATGGTTACGGTTGAGGTCAACGCCCCAGTTGTGACGTACACCAAAATCACTTAGTTCTTCTGGACAGTGATTGGTCATGTTTTTACGTTGCCAGTTGTAATCGTAAAAACTATACGTCGCACCATCTGGATTAACCGACGGTACTAAGAAAATATCAAGATTATTGACGAGTTGTTTCGTCTTACCATCATGCGCATAATTACGAAGCAAACGTTCTGCTGCTTCAATTGTAACTAGTGGTGTCACCCATTCACGCGCATGTTCTTGTGCGTAACCTAGGACACCAGGCTTGGAGCCGTCACGTTTTTTACCAATACGAAGGGCTTTCACCGTTTGTGGTTCACGTGAGATATGTTCAGGTGCATTTAGACCATCTGTAAGCTCCGCTGATGTCGGTTCCACAATTCCAGTACCTGAATAGTTGCGATACGGTGTTGCAGAGACGAGGTCACCTGCTTCTTCGTTAAGTGCAGCCATAACATCTTGAGCCGTACTCACAACCTCACCGTTTTCATCTGTTTCAAGTTGGACGGTAATGTCATCACCATTGATATCAACTTGTAGATCGGATGAGTTTTCTTGCGCAACAAGCTCAACGCTAAGATCGTTTCCACCTTCATGTCCCCAAGCATTCGAAGTAACCACGACAGCTGAGTTGGCCATCGTACCTAATGTTGCTTGGGCGTGACGACGATAACCGTTCGTCTCATGAGGCATTTCAATAATTTCGACTAAGTCTGGAAACTCTTCAGCAAGCTGTTCCATACGCTCGTTGAGTTCGTATGGATCCATGTAGTGATCCACGAATTCTGTTGCGTAATGTTTTTTCGGATTGTCTGGCTTATCATCACCTAACCATTCTGTCACCTTTGCCGTGACATCGTTCCCAAGGTTACTTGTTACTGTCACTTCACCCGGAACATCATCCATTGGAATAAATAAGTAATGATATAAATATTCTCCGTAATCCGATTTTCGACTTAACGTAACAGGGTCTTCATTCCCTTCCCAGTCAGCCGTTAAAGTGGTGCTCGGCGACTCACCTGCACTCGATTTCACTTCTAAATACAAAAACGTTTCTGATTGATTGGTAAAATGGTTAGCGCGTAAAAATTGAAGATTTTCTTCCGCATTTTCAATTTGGTTTTGTTGCTCTATTATTTCTTCGCGCTCATTAACACGTGCTTGCCAAATTTCTTCATCAATTAGAACATCTTTTACAGTAATGTCATACTGTTTCAGTTGCTCAATCTCTGAGTCTGTCACGACAGCATCGACTTCAATTTCTCCGTCGTGCATATGAGCACGGTGAGTTAGGTCAATTCCTAACTCATGCAATTGATCAAGTGCCTCCTCACTCGGCACTTCTAACTGTACAATCTGAGATGGCTCGTCCTCAATCTCAACAGGTCTATCTTCAAGATCCGCCGAGACGGACGAATTTTCGTTGCTGTTCACATACGTAGAACCAATAGCCAGTCCCACTGCCGACGTTAACAACAACCATTTCACATGCTTAACATGTTTACCCTTTGGCAATCCCTACCACCTCCATAAAAGATTAATTCTATCTTAGAACACTTTTTCAGAATATTCTGTAGATAATAGGAATTAATTTTGTGAGTAATTTCGACAAAGGACGACAATGTGAGGCAAAAGTCATATAGAGCAGGTGCAGACCAATGATTACAGGGTGGTTGGAAGTTTTGTTTGTTTGGCCGCAGTCCTTTTAGTCTGAGTCGATGGGAGTAGAGGGGAGCTGTCGGTTTTCTTAAATTAACCAAAAAGAAACCTCAGACAGTGAATGTTTAATCACGATCTTGAGGGTTTCACATTCTATTGTTTGTATTTCAGTTGTAATGGAGAGGTGTCAGGTTAGAGAAATAGATAGCTTTTTAATTGGTAACCTTCCCCTGTTTTACCAATAGATAGCCGCTCCTTTTATAAAACTATTTGGAATCCCTATTCAACTTCTACTAACCTTGACAACATATTTATACCAAGGGGAAATTGTTTTGTAAAAGGTATGAAAATCCATTTTTCTCTAGGAGGAAATGATATTTTCTGGCTAGTTTTTATAAAAAAGTAACTAGAATCAAAGGGAAAATTAAAAAATTATAATTTTTATTAAACTTTTTTCGATTCATACTAAAATTTTTCATCTCTTTACTAAAGAAAATTAGGTTCATACTAAACAAAATTTAGCTCATACTAATTTTTTGCTTATATTGGGCTTTATTGTACTCAATTAAATACTCGAAATCTTTTCTTAGATCGAAATCCATAATGTATTTAGTGTATTTCTTTTTACCTATTTGATTAAATTTGAGTGATTTTAAGAGGTATCGAGCTGTGGAAATATTTATTTGTAACCATTCCCTGGCTTCTTTAGCTGAAATGACAGGGCCAAACAATAAGAAGTATTCTTTTAATGCGGAGATAAATGAGTGTTTATCTTTATACTGACAAGCAGTGCATAGCCATTGGTACTTTTCACGTATGACTGTTTTTAAGTGGCACTGCGGACAAATCACACCGGGCTTAAAATCACTTTTAGTTAGATTAAAATGTTTAAGTATTTGTTGGTTATCTAATTCAGTGTGTTTAATTAATGAATCAATAAGTATAGATCGTTGCTTAATTGAGTCATACTTTTGATACTGGGCCTTGATCTCATAATATTTGTGACTGAGTATAAATGGGTAGATGATTCGACTGTGGTTAGCTTTTAAATGAACATTAGGATTTACGAATACTACCAAGGGTTCAATTGGAACATGATAGTTTCTTTGACTTAACCAGTAGTTTAATTGACGAACTTGTTTTTCAACTTGAACCAACGGGCTTTGGTACACCTTCTCTTCTTCATTGTGAAGTTGTTTCATGATGCCAGCTTCATGATCGATATAAATGTCTCCCCGTAAGTTTTTAATTTCCAGTGCAAGCATAAATTTTTCAAAAACTAAAAGAGTATCGATTTCAAAATGCCAATTTTTTAAAGGAATTCTCAGGTTATGGAGTTTATTATGTGGATCCAAAATGTAATTGATATGATAATCGATTGAGAGCTCACCTTGATAACCTGAGCTATAACTTGCAATTTCATCTTCTATCTTTGTGAGTATTGGATGCTGATTTACTAAGTTGCGCTGAATAGCAATGAGTCTTAGAAGACGTGGCGGAATGTCATGTTCTTTATGCAATCGAATCCCCTACCTTATCATGATAGCTCATTTATATCAGCAAAAATTTTTTATGTAAAATAGCTGAAATTAAAATTTTCTCCTAAAAGAAAAGTTCATTTTTGTTTTGCTTTTTATAGAAAAATTCATTTTTTTCATTAGAAAATTAAATTTGACTAGAAATTAAATAAAATTTGCACCATAAAGAAGTTTTTTGAGTTCATACTAAACTTTTTCAAGGTCATACTAAACAAAAATCATTTCATAACGAATATTTTTCACTTCATACTAAAAAAGCTCCCGCACAAAAGCGGGAGCTTTCAAATTTTAGGCTTTTTTCCTTAGGATTTTGCGTGATAGATCGTCAAATAAAGTATAGACGACTGGGATGAGCACGAGTGTGATCAGCATGGAGAATAAGAGTCCAAAGATGATCACTACGGCTAATGGTTGCTGAGCTTCGCCGCCTTGGCCGAGTCCTAATGACAGTGGGATCATACCCAAGATAGTCGTGAGTGACGTCATTAGAATTGGTCTTAGACGGTTAGCGCCGGCTTCAAGAATGGCTTCGAATCGTTCAACGCCTTTTCGTCTTAAAATGTTGATATAGTCAACGAGGACGATGGCGTTGTTAACGACAATTCCGGCGAGCATAATCACCCCAATGAATGCCGGTATCGATAATGGCATGCCTGTGACAAACAGGCCGAGAATAACTCCAATAATCATCGTTGGTAGTGAGAACATGATGATGAATGGATGCAGGAAGTTTTCAAACTGCACAGCCATCACGGCATATACTAAGAAGATTGAGAACACGAGTGCGAGTGCTAAGTCTCCAAATGCTTCCATCATGTCTTCTGCTTCACCGCCGATGTTATAGCTATAGCCTTCTGGGAACTCAAGTCCGCTTAAACGATCTTCAATGGCGTTTGTCACACTTCCTAAGTCACTTCCAACTAGACCTGCTGACACGACAACTCGACGTTGTTGATTTTGTCTAGTCAGTGAAACTGGTCCTTCAACTTGTTCGAGTGAAGCAACCGTTTCAAGTCGAACTTGTTCACCAGTTGGTGTTGTAATTTTCAAGTCTCTAATTTCCTCAAGTGTATCTCGTTCTTCTTTCGGTGTTAAAACTCGAACATCTAACTCATTACCTTCAGTTCTAAATTGAGTGGCGACTTGGCCGTTAAGTTGAGAACTGATTTGTCCCATGATTTGAGCGTGAGTCATTCCGTATTCAGCTGCCGCTTCACGGTCTACTAAAATCTGCATCTCAGGACGACCTTCATCGGCTGAAGTACTTGGGTTATGCACACCATCTATATCATCAATCAGTGTGACTACTTGATCAGCTAATTCAGATAAAACATCATGGTCTGGACCGTTCAGTTCGATTTGAACAGGGTCGCCAGCACTGACCGAGGCGCCCATAACGTTAACGGTGATATCGGCACCAGCAATTTTTTGAATTTGTGAATCCCATTTCTGCATGACTTCCTCGGTTGAAAGATCACGTTCGTCTTTAGGGACAAGTTGAATCATATATGACGCTGTATTCGCTGTAGTTCCAAAGGACATGCCGTCACTTCCAACAGTCGCAAAGCTTGATTCAACGATGTCTTCATCTTCAGCCATGACTGCATTGACTTGATCGACTACGTCCACAGTTGATTCTAGGTTCGTTCCTGAAGGTGTTTCAACGGAAATCTCAATTTGACCTTGGTCCGCTTCAGGAATAAAAGCTAACCCGAGACGTGGGATGAGTGCCAAACTAGCCACAATCACAACAATCGCTAAAATAATACTCGTTTTTCGGTAAGTTAAGGCGCGTCTTAATATGCCTTGATAAAACTTAATCAATCGATCGAGTAAGCGGTCAAACCA
This sequence comes from Piscibacillus halophilus, assembly GCF_900110685.1. GTDB lineage: Bacteria > Bacillota > Bacilli > Bacillales > Alkalibacillaceae > Piscibacillus > Piscibacillus halophilus. The sequence goes on along the minus strand of NZ_FOES01000026.1, from coordinate 4,603 downwards.
ATAACGACGACCATTTCCTTCGCTTAATTTTTTCAACATCTTAGATGACAGCATCGGGATAATTGTAAGTGATGCTGCGAGTGATGCGATGAGTGCGAAGGCAACGGTTAAGGCTAATGGTGTAAAGATTTCCGATGCGATCCCTTCAACGAACACGATTGGTAAAAAGACGACTAAGGTCGTAGTCGTTGATGCGATCACGGCAGGTGCAATTTCAGAGGCACCTTTTTTAGCCGCTTCTTTCATCGAATAACCCCGTTCTCGGTAGGTCACAATGTGCTCGAGTATGACAATAGCACTATCGACCATCATCCCGATACCGAGTGCGAGACCACCCATGGTTAAGATATTGACCGTTTCACCGGTAAAGTACATAAGCGTAAACGTCGTAATAACAGCAATAGGAATCGATAAACTGATGACGAGTGTTGCCCTGAAACTTTTCAGGAATAAAAGTAATATGAGAATCGCAAACACGGCACCAAGTAATAAGTTTTGAACCACTGAATCAATGGACATTCGAATAAAGTCCGCCGTGTCGAAAACGACGTTCAATTCAACACCTTCTGGTAGATTTGCACGAGCCTCATCCAAGGAGCCTTGGATGGCATCAGATACGGCAACCGTGTTACCGTCAGTCTTTTTCAAAATGTTCATGACGACAGCTTCTTGACCGTTGACTAGTGATTTACCTGTTTCTTCGGTTACACCTCGTTCAACGGTTGCGAGATCGCCCAGTTCGATTAGTTCATCTTGCGGTGTTTGAATTAAGGTTTCTCGAATTTCATCGAGAGATTCGTATTCACCTAGAATACGAATCTGCAGCTCCTGCGTCCCTCGGGAAATGACACCAGCTGACATCGATCGATTCGATCCTTGTATCGCTTCTAAAACTTGTTGGGACGACAGACCAAACTGATTAAGCCGCTGTTGATCTAATTCCACACTGACTTCTTCTGTCACGCCGCCTTCAATACCAACTGAACCTACCCCTTGTTGGCGTTCAAAAAGCGGTTGGACTTCGGTTTCGGCTAAGTTTTGAAGGGTATCTTTATCATCACCTGTTAATCCGACCCACATGACGGGCATCTGCTGCGGATCAAATCGCAGGACGTTCGGGTCTCCCGCTCCATCAGGTAACATACCTGTTATTTGGTCGACTTTTTCCCGAACATTGAGTAAGGCATTATCTAAATTTGTATCAGTCGAAAACATTAAAACAACGAGTGAATTTCCAGGCTGTGATTGAGCTTGAATCGTGTCCACACCTTCAATGGTGGCCACAGATGATTCAATCGGCTTAGTGACGAGTTCTTCTACTTCTTGAGGTGCTGCACCTTCATAGTTTGTCGCAACAACTGCAACTGGAAGGTCGATGTCTGGATACAGGTCTACTGATAAATTTTTGAATGAAACGAATCCTAGCGCTAGTATGGCTAGGACAATCATCGTCACACCGACTGGACGCTTGATGGACGTATTAACGAGGCGCATTATTCACCCTCCTCGTTGATCGAGATTTCTTGATCGTCAGATAATGTGAGCTGACCACGAACAACGACTTGATCGCCTTCTTCAAGTGAATCCTCTTCAGTTGCGCGCACAGCTGTGATTTGCGATTGCATACCAATCACTTCCACTGGCACTTGTATCGCTTTACCGTCTTTGGCAACGAAAACAACACGCTCTTCGCCTCGTTCGACAACCGCTTCAGTAGGTACCGTTAAAGCATTCTCTGCAACGATTTTTTCTAGTAAAACTTGAGCGCTAACCCCTGCTAGGATTTCCTGATCTTCGTTATCAATTTCAGCTTGAATTTCAAACGTTCCTGTTTCTCCAGCGCTGTCAGCAACACTCGTAACCGTTGCTGTTCCTTCCTTCTCTAACTGGGACACGGTAAATTCTAACTCATCATCCTCTGAAAAATTATTTACTTCACTGGCTGGAACATTAAAGTTTAAATTCAATGGGTCAATCGCGACGACAACAGCTGCAGGCTCTTCATTCGTCACCGCGCGTCCTTCCACCATGTTTAGCTCCTGAATTTGACCGTCCATTGGTGCTTCGAGCTCTTGGCGACCGTATTGAGGGTTCACGATTTCAGCTAACACATCGCCCTCTTCAACTGTATCTCCTTGTTCCACAAACAGTTCATCTACTTCCCCAGCCGCTTGAGCGATTACTGGCATTTGGTCACTTGGCATCGTGCGTGCCGTAAATGTTCTAGTTTCAGTAAAATCTGACTGAACGACTTCTTCGACTTCAACAGGAGTCGCCACTGTTTCTGTTTCTTCTTCTTCAGGTTCGTCATTACAAGCTGCTAAAACAACTGTAAGCATGGCTACGATTAAGATTAAAAGTTTTCTTTTCATAAGATTTCACGCTCCAATGTTTCTTCTAGTGTTAACACTTCATCGTTTAATGCACTAAACTTTTTCAAATGGTCGAGCATCGACTCAATAATGATATTTTGAGGATTTTCCTTTTGAACTTCTTGTTCGATCACATCCAATGCTTCAAGAGCTTTACTTGGATCTTGAATAGCACTATGTATCAGCTGTCTTATTTTCGTTAAAAGTAATGCACTTTGTTCAAAAACATTTGGCAGTCTTTGAATAGCTGGATGTTCCTCTTCATTCATCATCCCTTGGCAAACATTTTCTAATCGATTAAGCAAAAACTTTGGTAACTGCCTTCGGTCAATCGTTTTTTCATCAACGACGATCCAACTCGTATAACAATGAATCATCCCTTCAAGTAAGACGGCTGCATCGTTTTCAAACGGTTTGATTGAATCACCATAAATAGCCAAGATATTCGCTTTCGACCAATTAAAATTTTGTTGACGCGTTTGAATAATAAATGATTCCGCATTCTGACCAAGTGGCACTTGATCACGAAGTAGCATAACGATGAGTGGTTTATTTTCTATAATAAAATTGAAATAAATCTCAAATTGTTTAATGAGTGATTGTCTAGGGTCTTGTTCCTTCTGGGCTTCTTTCATTCTTTCCAAGATGGTCACATAATAATAGTCGTATATTGAAACAATTAAATCTTCTTTAGACTCAAAATAGTTATAAAACGAACCCTTCGCAACGTTCGCCTGATCCACAATCTCCTGTACCGATGTCGCGTGGAAGCCTTTATGAGCAAATAGCTCAATGCTCCCTTTTATGATTCGCTTTTTCTTATCATTCATGAAACAAAACTCCTCTGTCTTGAAATGACCAGTCAGTCATACCCTAATATACTTGAGATTTATCTTAAATACAACCTCATTTCAATAGTGAAATGTGAAGATCCAATGAACATATAGAATGGTTATAGTATGGATCTTTCGTTATGTAAAAAACACCTGCCCCCCTCTTTTACAAGTAAAAGTTTGGGGACAGGTATGTTATGAAATGAATTGATCCTTTAAAAAATAGCCAAAAACATGGGCTGCGAGCATGACTTGATTATGCATCTTAGATGGTTGGATATCGACTTTGTATGTTTGGTGATTATAAAAGATCACGTTAGTTTGATGTTTACGACCAGGCACGGCTTCGCAATCTTTGACATGACAGTAAGCAATCCATGTGCAATCCGGGTGACGAACCTTCATAGTCGGCATAAATATGATTCCTTTGCTAGGGTCGACAGGGATTGGAATCATCACTTTTTTCTTGGTGACAATTTCAATGGCCCGTTTTCTTCCATCTAGTGTCGCCCCGCCTTGCTTAATACAAGAAGAGTCTATGATGTTAAGAGGGGTTTGTCGACATAAAATGATTCGGTCTTGTTCATAAATTTTACTTTGATAAATGGGATCATAATTAGGTGAAATGACCATCGTATGATTGTTGATAAAGTAGTGGTCTACTTTTTCAATCTCTACCATGACTACTCCTCCTTTAGATTAAAATCTCATTTCTTAACACACATATTATTTTACAATATTTTAAAATTATTTGAATATTTTTTCTTAATAATTGTGTTCTTAAACAGAACTTTTTACCCATTGTTCTAGTTCTTTTGTATTAGTTTGTTAAAGTTTGTTTGATTTAGTCGATATAACAGGAAAGACTCAAGTGAGGTGATTTAGATGGATGTCGCAGCAGCGTCAATCGTCATGAGTCAATCTAAGCTACAACAGGAGGTTGGGGTACAGATGATGAGTAAAGCAAAAGAACAAATGGCGGTTCAATCAGAAGGATTACAAAAACTGATGGAATCGGCAGAGGTACCTCAGCACCCTAATTTAGGTCAACAATTAGATGTAAAAGCTTAGTTTAAATCGAGTAGGAGGAGGTGATTAACCTCCGACCTCTCACACCACCGTACGTACGGTTCCGTATACGGCGGTTCAATAGTTTGAGTGTGCTTTCTCGAGAAGTTGGTTCAAGTCTTTTAGACCAGCTTTCTCGAGAATTTTATTGTTAATAGCTCTGTGAAGTATATGGCTACATGCTATGCACCAATATCCCTTCCTTGTATTAGCCCATTCCCAAGCTTTTTGTTTTGGTATTTTAAGCTGAACAAGACTTTTATATCTTGTTTTAACCTTTTTCCATCGCTTCCAAATAATTTGTCTAATCCTACGTCTAACCCATTGGTT
>NZ_FOES01000065.1 GCF_900110685.1 Piscibacillus halophilus | reverse complement strand
TTAAACTCTTCTAAACCAGGGATAGAAATGTTAGAATACATAGTACACGCAACTCCTTTGTTTTTTGTTTATTGGTCTAAACAAATTCTAACAAATTAGGAGCTTGCGTGTTTTTATTTTTGCAAATTTCCCTGAAATCCAGGTAGGCCTGACACTCCTACGGGTGAAGCGAGCCAGGCGAGACCCCACAGAACGTAACGTTAGTGGAGTTCGAGGAGGCTCGCGGATCGCCCGTGGAAAGGGAAGGCCTAACCTGGAAGTTACTCTTAAAGACTTATAGTGAATTATCAGAAAATAACCTTTACCCCAACAAATATTATAGAGCCTAAAAGCCAATCTAAAATTAGTATAACAAAGATACAAATAGAAAGAAGCCGAACTTTGGGGTTCGGCTTCTTTCTATTTGTCCCTGCCTTAGCTATTAATGAGCTTTTTCTTTTTCTTCTTTTAATTCATTATAATATTGAACACCAAATTGTGAACCTTCAGAAACCATCTTAGCATCTTCGTGGTGACTATGCTCCTCAGGCTTACCAGCTTGTTCAATTAAATGTCGATCCTGTGAGAAACACTTCTCTTTTAGTTGATTAAATTGTGTTTTCAATTTATGTCGTCTGTTTTCATCTTTTAATGCTAACGCTCCTACTGCTGCTCCGCCAGCTACAACTACCGTCCAAACCCTTTTTCTCATCTTAATCCCTCCATTTTATAAATTCTTATATTTTATCTTCCCTATCTAAACAATTTAAAACATATATCGTCATAATCATGTTATAATGACTAAACAAGCAGAGGTGATTAAAATGCGAGTAAAATGTGTTTTATGTGATGGAGTCAATAAAATTGAGTCATATTCATTATTAGCAAAAAACTTAAGGAAGAGACGTGTTCAAACTTACATTTGTCCATCATGTTATGAACGAATTACTGAAAAAACATTAGAACGCAAAAAGAATCAAAACTTTAAGTTGTATGAAGAACCAAAAGGTGATCCACATATATAAAAAACGTTGCCAACAGTAAGTGGCAACGTTTTATTTGTTTTCCTTTCGTTCTCGGTGGAGACGAAAGCGATAAATTCCTAATACAATCGAAGTAATAATTAATACCTCTGCAATTGGTAAACCGCCAATAGCAAATAAAACTAACATAAAACAACCAAAAATCAACAAAACGTAAACAATGATTGACTTTAGTAAAGGTAATTTCTTAGCAAAACCTAACTTATATGTAAGCATTGCCAATAAAGCAACCGTAATGAATAAGAGCCAGAAACCTTCTGTTCCACCAACATCCATAAGGAAGAATTTTTCTATTGGCAAATAAAATTGTTCCTCTAACGAATTTGTGTTTTCGTCCATAACAATCCTCCTCTTAATCCCCATCTATCATACATGATTCAATGATGTTTATCTAGATAGAAGTTAAATGTTTTCAAATATTGTCACATCATGTACACTTTACTATGACGAGGTGAAAAAAATGAGTCATAATGTAAAAATGTTTTTATTAGCTGTATTAGTTGTCTTATGTTTCGTTCTAGCGGCCATTGTGATTAGTTATCGAAATTATTTCTTATTAGTGATAACCCTATTAGCCGGTTTCGGACTAATGGGCTATGGATTAACTCTTAAACGTAAGCATCAAGAGAAAAATTAATCTGTTCCTCACTTGAGGAACAGATATTTTTAATCTTTTTCTTGAATGAAGGTTAATAAAGACTCATGAATGGCTTTATTAGAACAAATCACCGTATTTCCAGTCAACATATCAAGCGAGCTTCCATCCACCCTTGTCGTAATCCCTCCAACCTCATCAACGATAATTTTACCAGCGGCAATATCCCAAGGTTGAAGCCTCATTGTAATATACGCATCGATAATTCCTTCAGCAATGTAAGCAAACTCTAACGCAGCAGATCCATAAGATCTTGTTCCCTTTACTTTTCTGACTAAATCATGTATTTTCTTTTCATTTAATCGTCTATTAGGAATAGCCCAAAAATTATTTAAACCAACTAACGCATCAGATAATGTTTTATTAGGGTCGATTGGCTCTAATTGTTGCCCGTTCTTATACGCCCCTTCACCACGAATGCCTTCATACATCGTGTCATTCATTACATCATAAATCAATCCAATTTCACCGATTCCATTATGATAGATTCCAACTGATATGGCGAAGAATCGCTGCTGATGTACAAAGTTCATTGTTCCATCTATTGGATCAATAATCCATACGGTCCCATCCAACGAATGAACTTCTTCTCCCATTCCTTCTTCACCTAAAATTTTATGATCTGGATACTTATCTGAAATTTGGTCAACAAAGAACTGCTCTGTTTTTTGATCAATTTCCGTCACTAAATCTTTCCGATCTCGTTTCGTATCAATTTTGTAAGGCTTGTTCATTTCGGTTTTTATCAACTCGCCAGCTTCGATGATCCATTGTTTTGCTTCATTTAAAATGTTGTCCCGATTTTTCATATAAGTTCTCATCCTTTGCTATGTTTTTCCGTATAGGGCAGTTGTATTTATTATAAACTAGTTTGAACATATGCTAAAATAATTTACAGACAAGGAAAGAAAGGAGCGAAAATACATGTCTAATTTTACAGGGTTCACTCAAGAAGATTTCGATGTTTTTAAAATTGATGGTTTAGATGAACGAATGGAACAACTAAGAATTCGTTTATCCCCAAAACTCGAAGCAATTGCATCTGAATTAGAGCCAACTGCTTCTTCCTTAACTGGTGATGAGATGTTTGTACATGTTGCGAAACACGCACGTCGTACTAAAAATCCACCAAATGATACATGGGCAGCATTAGCAAGTAGTAAGCGGGGCTATAAAAAATTACCTCATTTTCAGGTTGGAATGTGGGAAACGCATGTGTTTATTTGGTTTGCCGTTATTTATGAAAGCCCGATAAAGACTGATTTTGCAAGAGAATTAAAAGCAAATAAAGACCAAGTTATATCTTCTATTCCTGATGAGTTTGTTTGGTCTAAGGACCATACTCAACCGGAAACTATCAGTCACGAAGATATAAAACAAGGTGAATTTGATCGTTTAGTTGATCGTCTTGAAAACGTTAAAAAAGCAGAAATCCTTTGTGGTTTAACATTTGATCGGGAAGACCCACGTCTTCAAAATGGAGATGAATTTATTAAGTTGTGTGAAGACACGATTAAAAAATTATCTACTTTATATGATTTAACAAAAACGATTGAATATAATTAGAACTCGGTGACATCACCGAGTTCATTTTTTTAAGGATATTAATTGAGATCCTTCCGCTTCTTTTGCCGCTTTTACGACTTTGTATGGTACATATCCTGAATGTTTTTCAAATTGTTTAAAAACCGTTTTTTCTTCAGCCTTGGAAGGTACGACCTCTTTAAACTTTTTATATTGAGTTAAAATTTGCTGTGCATTGGCTTCTTTTTCATAGGCTTTTTCAACCGTTTGGAAGAAATCAATGACTTGAATGACTTCATCAGTAGACCAATCCGGATCTATTGGATAATGATATTCCACTCTGTTCACAACCTTTAATTATTGATTCCATTTTGTTTTAATTTGTTCGACTTCCTCTTTTATTGTATCAAACAATTCTTGAACAGTAGGCACGTCACGAATTCTCATCGCAACTTGGCCAGCCCAAGCAAAGCCTTCTTCTTGTTTTCCCTCATAAATATACCGTTTATTCGCTTCCCCACTGATATAATTTTTTAACCCTTCGTATCCTGCTTCTTTTTCTTCGAGTTCTAATATTTGATCTGTCCAGCTATTTTTTAAAGCACGAGCAGGGGCTCCAATTGACTTTTTAATTAAAACCGTTGACTTTTCATTCGCCTCAAGAAGGGACTGCTTATAAGACTCATGGGCATGCACACACTCTTTAGTCGCAATAAAACGAGTCCCCATTTCAATGCCTTCTGCACCTAAAGCTAATGCTGCCATTAATCCACGACCGTCGCTAACTCCGCCTGAAGCAATGACTGGGATGTTAACAGAATCAACAACCTCAGGTGTTAACACAAAGGTTCCAATATCATCACGACCTAAATGACCTCCTCCTTCATGTCCAACAACCATGACGGCATCTGCTCCTAACTCTTCAGCTTTAACAGCTTGTCGTTTCGCTGCCACTAATACTAATTTTTTCGTTTCAGTTCCTTTAAACATTTCTAAAACAGGTTTGGGGTTTCCTCCTGTTACAGAAATAACAGGAACTTGCTCATCGACCGCTACCTGCACCATGTGTTCAAAGGGCCTTCCATGCTGACCAATCGCGAAATTGACTCCAAAGGGGTTGTCAGTCATCTCACGAACTTTATGTATTTCTTGTCTTAATGCCTTTTCATTTGGCAGGCTCATAGCTGTAATTTGGCCTAATCCGCCTGCATTCGAGACTGCAGCTGCTAACTCAGCATATGCTAAATGAGCCAACCCTCCTTGAACAATGGGCAAATCAATATTCAATAGATCTGTTACTCTCGTCTTCATACTCTCACTCCCTTTAATCTCTATATAAATCTTATCACGATTTCTTTAAGATGTGAAAAATTCAGGCAATTCTTTATCTATAAAAAAACTCAAACGCTATTAAGCGTTTGAGCTCGAATTTTCCTCTTTATGACAACACTCACAATGATTACTATATAATGTTGTAACTTTAATATGATCAAAAAAATCTATAATTCTTTGGCACTTTACACAAATAATCGTTCCCATATTTAACAACCCCCTAATTAGGATGTATTAATAATGTTAATTACAGTATATTATGTCATACTAATTATTTCAATAGGTTATTTTGTTTTTATGGAAATAGATTGTTTGACGTGTGCTAAATTCTATTTTCAGTTGTTCTTATTTACAGTTATTCTATTTTTATTTTAAGTAACCTATAACTTAAGCTTTTTATTTACAGTAATTTTTATTTTCAGTTCACCCATATGTATTTACAAAAAAGTCGCCACAGTAGTGACGACTTTACTTGTGTTATTCTTCTTTAATTTGAATTAAATCAGGGGCTAAGAAATCATATCCTTTTTCCTGTAAACCTTCTAATATCCCTGGTAACGCTGCGTTTGTCCACTCACGGTCGTGCATTAGTAAGTTAGCTCCCTTTCCTAATTGAGGGGCGTTCACCATTATATCTTCTAATGATTCTTTGTCCATATAATCAGCCATGAAGTCATATCCGTATGACCAATTCATTAATAACATACCCTCTTCTTTAACTAATTCTTTCGAGAAGTCTGTATTCGCGCCGTGTGGAGCACGGAAGAATTTCGGTTTTTCTCCTGTTACGTCTTCGATTAATTCATTTAAGCTTAAAATTTCCTCACGTTGTTTTTCTTCAGAGATTTCGGTTAAGTTTTGGTGAGTATCTGTATGGTTTCCAATATGAAAGCCCATATCATGGATTTCTTTGACGATCTCTTTTTCTTCATCTGTGTCCATAAAATGCCCGTTCACAAAGAATATAGCTGGTGCATCGTATTCTTTTAAAGTTTTAGCCATTTCTAATGCGTGTTCGTCCGGGGCATCATCAATCGTTAACAAAACGACCTTAGGATTGGCATCATCTATCGGTTTAAAATATCCTACATCATTTAACATATATTGTGGTTCTTTTACTTCCTCTTCTTCAACTGTTTCTTCTTCCTCATTTCCATCCTCTTCTTCACCTTCATTAGATCTCTCTTCTTTTTCTACGATTTCTTCTTCTTGATGGTCCTGCTCATTTTCTTCGATATCTTGTTCATCCTTTTCAGGTTGTTCATCAACTTGTCCTTCATTTGAGCAAGCAACTATCAACCAAGAAACAAATAAACAAAGCCCTAAAAACTTTAAACTTTTCATAGATGTCTCCCCCTTTTGTCTATACACCGATTATAAATCATACAATGACCTTTTTGAATTAGAAGTTTGAAATTGGGCAAAAGAATGATATAAAAGTTTAGCTTGAGTTCTTTGAAGGGAATGAGCCATACAACATGAGGAAAAATGTCACAAAAGTTTTCTATATCTCATTAATTATTGCAATTTTATTTATTGTATGGGGTATGATTTCTGAAGATACACTCCCTGACTGGAATCTTGGCATCGTAACAGGCAATATTCAAGCATTCTTAGTCGGAAAGTTTGGATGGTTTTACTTACTATCTGCTACTGCATTTTTAGTTTTTGCACTATTTTTGATTGCGTCTAAATACGGGAATATTGTTCTTGGTAAAGATGGTGACAAACCAGAATATAGCTACATCACTTGGTTTGGTATGTTATTCAGTGCTGGTATGGGGATTGGTCTTGTGTTCTGGGGAGCAACTGAGCCTATTTACCACTTTAACGAACCACCTTATGACGTTGAAGGTAACAGTGAAGCAGCAAAAGTTGCGATGCGATACAGCTTTTTCCATTGGGGCTTACATCCCTGGGGTATATACTCTGTCTTGGCATTAGCACTCGCTTATTTTCAATTTAGAAAAGATGCACCAGGATTAATAAGCACTACATTAAAACCATTATTCGGAAATCGTATGAATGGCGGATATGGCACATTAGTTGATGTAATTGCCGTTTTTGCGACTATTTTTGGAGTGGCAACTTCACTAGGTTTAGGCGCACAACAAATTAGTAGTGGTTTAGGCTACATTTTTGATGGACTAACCAACAGCTTTTCTCTACAATTAATGATCATCATCATCGTAACCGTCTTATTCATGCTTTCAGCCATAACAGGATTAAATCGAGGAATTAAATATTTGAGTACAACGAATATCATACTCGCCTTTCTTCTGATGTTTTTTATGTTATTTGCTGGACCTACCAATTTTATAATGAATTTCTTCACTACGACTTTAGGAAGTTATATTCAAAACTTACCTGCTATGAGTTTTAGAACGGCACCATTTAGTGAAAATGATACAGGCTGGTTAGAAAATTGGACTATATTCTACTGGGCATGGTGGATTGCTTGGGCACCATTTGTGGCAATGTTTATAGCACGAGTCTCTAGAGGACGAACGGTCCGTGAATTTGTGATTGGAGTTTTACTAGTTCCGACTTTATTTGGTGGATTATGGTTTGCTGTCTTTGGAGGATCGGCTATTTCACTTGAATACAATGAAGGATTAGATTTATTCTCTATCATTTCAGAAACTGGACAAGAAGCTGCATTATTTACGGTACTCGAAAATTATCCGTTGGCGATTATTTCGTCTATGTTAACAATAATCTTAATTGGAACTTTCTTTATTACATCAGCGGACTCTGCAACCTTTGTACTCGGCATGCAAACGACGGGCGGAAATTTAAATCCAGATCTTAAGGTTAAAATGGCTTGGGGGATTGTACAGTCAGCTACTGCAGCTGTACTATTGTGGCAAGGTGGATTAGATGCTTTGCAAACAGCTTCAATCCTTGCAGCTTTTCCATTTGCGTTCATATTGATTTTAGTCATATTTTCTGTCATTAAGGAGTTTAAAGAAGAGGCCCGTAATTATCCGTTAAAACGTAAAAAACATGAAGAAAGATAACAAAAAAGAGGCTGGGACATAACTAGCCTAAAATAACGTAAAAAAGGCACCAACCATAAAAAGTATGGTTTGGTGCCTTTTTTCTGCTTTGTTTCGTTATATGCCCAGCTTGTTTTCGCGTTCATGGTGGTGAACTTTCTTAGATTCACCGCCATGAACGCAAATCCTAATTCATTTTTCACCTTCTCTTTGCCCCTAACAGACATTCGAGAGAAGCGCAAATTAGCCTTCAGAAATCCAAAAACAGGTTCAACATCTACTTTTCGTTTGCCGTATAGTTCACCCGTTTTTTCTTCCGAAAGCTTTTCCCTTGTATATGCTTTTTGTTGTTCCCATTTTT
>NZ_FOES01000018.1 GCF_900110685.1 Piscibacillus halophilus | reverse complement strand
TTCTGTGAATTTTGTCGGCTAACTTAATTCTACAAAAAGGGTCTTCCTTTTTCTATGTTCTAAAAATCATTTACACAAAATATTTTATACTCTCACCAAAACAATAGTTATTAGTAGAAACAATTATTCTTTTGTTTCAACTTCACCTTATCCGTAATAACATATTAATTAGAGGTGCTAATAAAAATGTTTTAGCACCTCTTCTTTTATTGAAATTATTTTTTAACAGCGTGTATAAAATGAATTGTCTCGAAGGCTGATAAATAATCGTTCCTATTTCTAAAAAAAATCTCATTTATCGAATTTGGTGGTAAATGTTCATAAATTAGCAAACCTGATCTTTCTAACATACTTTCTATTTCATTATAAGTAAAACTTGATTTCATTGGTTCCCCACTTGCTAAAGCCATTTTTACCATATTTTCAACTCTATTAGACATTCCATTTTCTTCAAAGAGTTTTTCGTCAGCAAAATCAAAAACAATAGAACTACCTGAAGGAATGCTAGTAAATAAATCTTTAATCAAGCTTTCGTTTTCCTCTTTAGTTAAATAATATGAAACACCTAAAAGGCTAAAGAAAGTTTTTTTGTTATTGAACCCTTTATCTATTAAGTCTTGCTTAGAAAACTTATTAGTAAAATCCATAGAAACAAAACGAAGATTTTTCGGGATATTTAGTTTAGCATCCTTTAACTTTTTCTTTTTTAATTCTTGTGTAGCTGGATGATCAATTTCAAATATCTTTAATCTGTTGTTCAACTCTGGATATCGGAAGCCAAAAGTATCTAGTCCAGCTCCGAGTATGACATATTGTTCAACTCCCAAATTAACTTCATTTAGTAATACTTTTTCACAGTAGGCAGAGCGTGCTAATGGTGTTGGGGAAAGTTGAACTTGTGTAATCCATTTTAAAATTTCTTTAGGGTTATCTTTAAACTTATGCCCAATATCTTTGTTAAAAAACTGTATTCCATCAATCATATTCTTGCTGATAGCTGAAAATTCTTCTTCAGAAATTAAATCCTTTGCAATAAAATCATCAAAAATTTTGGGTGTGTCATATTTACTGTGAAATGCTCGACCAAAAGCGGATACTAAGGAAGTTAAGCTGGACTCATTTTGTTTCATACCAATTTCCTCCCATTTAAAAATAAGATTCTCCTGGCCAGGAGAACCTTATTATACACAACAAAAATTTAAATGTAAATTATAGCACAAAATATATTTTTTGTCAAATATTTTGTTCACATTATTAAAAACACACCTAAACGCAATATCACCGATTTTAGAAAGCTTCGTAATTACGTTTTACGTTATAAATTTAACTTGCATTTATGTTTTCAGATTCATCTTCCAAAAAGTCAAACAAATCTAGTTGTACTGGTTCCTTTATGAAATTATTAATTGCTCGACCATTTTCTTTTTTTACACTTCCATATATTTCATCCAACGTATACTCTGTTCTTTGTATTTTAATATTCGATGTTTTCCTCATATTAATAGGTTGCCATTCACTAAACACTAAAGGGCTTCCATCTACCGATTTTCTCGTTAAAAAATTACCATTACAAATATTTAGTGAAATAATTTTCTTTGCACTATCTAATACCTTTTGCTTTAATTCACCGTTATGATGTTCAACTTGTTCTTTGTATTTATCATAATATTGTTGAAACATGTTCATTCCACATGTTTGAGCATTATCTTCTAATAAATCAATTCCGTAAAGTGTTGTTAGAGCGAGCAAAGAATAATTTTCATATTGTGTTAAATCTTTATTATACTTCTCAGATACCATGTTTAACTTTCGCTCAAGTATTGCAACTAAAAAAGCACCTTCCCCTGCAGCCGGCTCTAAAAAAGTTGCTGTTAAATTTTCACAAGCATCTTTTACCTCTGGAATATCTAGCATTTTATTAACTATTCTTTTAGGGGTAAATACTTCTCCATGTTTTTGAGCACGAAGCTTAGACTTAATAATTTCCTCTTTCAAATATAGTACCCTCCTTTGGTGTCAGTACTTTCGGTTATCTATTTCATTTCTATCTAGTTCTATTCTATCATAAAGTACTTTACTAAATTCATTTGATGCAATTGTACTTAATAAACCTTGAAGAAAAAAAGGGAGTTGTTTCTCCCTTTTAAATATAGCCTCTTTCTTTCAGGCTAGTAAAGCTGTTATCACTGTTTACTACTAAGTGATCTAGCACTTCGATGCCTAATAGCTTTCCAGCTTCGACTAATCTCTTTGTAACGTTAATGTCTTCCATCGATGGTGTTATATCACCACTTGGATGTTGATGCGCAACAATGACACTTGCTGCGTTATTAAGTATTGCTGATTTAAACACCTCGCGTGGATGTACGAGTGAGGCATTCAATGAACCAACATGACAACGATGAACTGCGACAACATTGTTTTTCGTATTTAAACACATAACAAAAAACACTTCTCGATCATCACGACCAATAAAGCGAGATGCTATTTTTGCTCCATCTTCTGGACTGCGAATTATGTAATTAACACCTTCTTCTGCCTCTCGAATTACTTGTTCAATGCGTACAATCTCTAAAATGGTTTCCATCTAGATCAACCTCTCTATTATTTTTTGACCTTTTTGGTCACCACAGAGAGAATCTTCGCATCGATAAATGTCAAGTGGCGTAAGTAGCAGAGCTATCAAGTGATTCGTATATGTTTTGAGGAAGCCCAATGAATTAGGGTGCGTTAAAAGCGTTGATTGCTTTGTTACGCACCCTTATCCTACTTGGCTGACTCATAACATCCGAAGAACGCAGACCCTTTACATAATCGATAATTCGTCTCTGCTTTACAGACGAATTAGGAGATTATAATTAGGAGAGGTGAAAAGGAAAAGACACTCTTAGTACACTAGAACCTAACCATTGATATTTAATTACTCTTTTTTTAATATTAAACCTGTCTTTTCACTATTTTATTAAAAAAAAAATTCTGTTTTTTCCCTTTGATCTTTGTGATGTATAGCTACAATATTTCCAACACTATCATACTCGGGAATGCCATAAAAATTATCTTCCATTTTAAAAGCTTCTTCTTCAACCTTTTGATATCAATAAAATCTTTTATTATTTCATTTTTGTTTAAATAGTTCTTTCCATTTATTGGATTGCCATCAAATGATAAAGTAAAATGATCCTCTATGATTTCATCTATCAATTGATCCATTCTACTTTTAATTGCTTGAATAAACCCATCGTTGTTTCTTTCGTCCATTTTTTCTTTATACTTCTTCGATACCCTTCTACTAGGTAATCCATCTATTCCATTTCCACCATATAAATCTATAGTCTCTTTTAAATAGGCATTCTTTAGTTTTTTGTACTATTGGAGTTTTAATCAGTTTTTCAATATCACTTCTAAACCATACTTTTTTGTATTGATCAACTTTCTGACTTTTTATTGGTCTTGTATGTGTTTTATTGTATATGCCAACCCAGTTATGAAATACATGTCGTGTAATAACATCATCTCTATCTTTAGTAATTTTACCAGTATTATCCAACCCACATAATAACCGACCGCTTCATTAAACATATCAAGTATTTAATTCCATGACTGCTTGTGCCGTTGTTCCTGAGCCTGAGAAAACTTAAATTTCCAATATGAAATCAGTAGCATTTAAACCGAATTATTAGAAATTGCCTGCCAATTAAAAGACGATAAAATATATACAAAAGAACAAGCATTGATAGATATTAATAAAGTGATAAAAAAAGTAAGTGAACTAAATTACTAAAACTATTAGTGGAAAAAATTAAATACAAAGACAAACTGTCTAAAAGTTTCAACTTTTGGACAGGGAATTTTTTTAATAAATTAAAGGAAATTCACCACTTTATTTTGTCTATAAGTTAGTCTATAATAATCTGTACAAAACATTGCAATATTTTAGATAAAGTAGGTGGTAATTTGAAAATCGGTTATGCACGTGTTTCGACAATAAACCAAGAACTAGAAACACAAAAAGAATTATTACACCAAGAAGGTTGCGACAAAATATATATTGAAAAAGTGACAGGGACGAGTACTAAACCACGCGAAGAACTAAAATCTATGATGGACCATGTTCGAAAGGGTGATGAAGTTATTGTCACCAAAATTGATCGTTTAGCCAGATCTATCATTGATTTAAATAAAATCGTTCAAGAATTAAATAGTAAAGGAGTTAGTGTTTGTTTTATTAAAGACAATATGGAGTTTAGATCAGATGAAGAACAGAACAGTATGCAGACCTTATTATTTAATGTTTTGGGGAGCTTTGCACAGTTTGAAGCTGACTTGATAAGAGAGCGTACGACGGAAGGACGAGAACGCGCCAAAAAACAAGGTAAGCATCTTGGAAGAAAAGGAAAAGACCCAAAGGATATCCAAAAAGCTATTAAATTATATGGTGAACGAAACCAGAATAAATTGAGCGTATCAGATATCTCTAAAATGACTGGTGTTCCGCGTTCTACTATTTATCACGAATTGAAAAAGCAAAAAAATTTAAAATTAATACGGGCTAATTTAGGTAAAAAACATTAAGGCACAGTTAAAATAACACTAGAAACCAAAACTTAGGCAAAATTCGATTGAACTTTACCCTTATAAAGTTCTGAGTACTAGGTTTGATTTGTTTACGGTGTTGCTCGTACCACTCATCACTTTATTATCTGTAATTCTTTTGGATAACTTGTTAATACCTCCACACCATCTTGAGTAATTACGATATCATCCTCAATACGTACACCACCAATATCAGGGATATAGATTCCCGGTTCAATTGTAAAGGCCATGCCTTCAACCAGTATTTGATCATTAGTGTGGTTCAACGAAGGATATTCATGAACATCTATACCAAGACCGTGACCTAATCGGTGGATAAAATATGGACCGTATCCTTTATCTGCAATGAGGTTACGGGAAATAGTATCAAGTTCCCCAACCTTGTTGCCCACCTCACAGTGATTTATCGCAGCTAACTCTGCATTCAAAACGGTTTGATAAATCTCTTCCTGCTCCTGTGTTGCTTCCCCATATATGAATGTTCTAGTAATATCTGAGCAGTAGCCATGATAATGTGCACCAATATCAAACGGGATAAAATCGCCTTTATTTAGTTTATGATTTCCAGGTACTCCATGCGGATCAGCAGACTTTCGACCAAAAAGTACAATCGGATCGAATGAAAATTTACGAACTCCATTTTTCTTCATTTCAGATTCAATACTAGAGAGCACCTCAAGTTCTGTGACACCCTCATCCAGAGCTTTTACGCCAGCTTCAATACCGAGATCAGCTAGTCTAGCCGCTTCTCTCATAATTTTTAATTCAGACTCATCTTTACTCAGCCTCATTTGTTGTAGTTCAGGTTCAATATTTTCAAATTGTTCACCTTGGAATAATCCTTCCAAACGATAATAACGAGAAAGAATCAAATGATTCTCCTCAACAGCTATTTTATTGAAAGTAATATTTAATGAATCTAACTTATTTTGTATTATGTCCCAAGTATTATCTGTATCGAAATAATCAATAATTTCATATTTCCAACCTGAATTTATTGCAGTATTGTTTCCATCTTTGGACAGACAAGAATTGGATCATTATTTGGGAATACTAGAAGGCCCAATAATCGCTCATGTGGTTCACAATAAAAGCCAGTCAAATAGAATACATTTGATGTGGATGTCACAAGTGCCAATGAAATTTTATGTTCTTGTAAGTAATGAGACAAACGATCAATACGTTTATTTTTCAACACTATTCACCTCTATGAAAAGTTTACTAAGCAATGGTAGAAGGTATTTCAACATTTACCTCTTCCTCATCAACATTTGTAAATTGGTCTGGTGCTACACTTGCCTTTATTTTCATAGCTAGAACATATACAACACCAGATACTATTAAGGATTGCACTGCAGGTAAACCAAATGTTGTAACATATTGAGTTAAGTAACCAAGTAGCGTACCTGCAACAAGAGCAATTGTTGCCATCCAGTTCCAGCCTTGATTATCTTTCCAGGTCCGTTTCCGGATAAAGAAAAAGTCAGCCATCATAACACCAGCAATTGCCGGATAAACAAGCGCTGTCATATATAAGAAATCTGTAAAGTAATCCAGAATACCTGCTAATGAAATAATAATGGCTAAAATTGTTCCACCAAGTGTTAAAAGTGCTCTTCCTTTATCTGAGTTTACATTTAGCATGTTGGCTAGTGCCAGACCCATACTATAGTTATTTACTAATTGGCTTGTCCAGGTTGCAAACCATAGAATCAAAAAGCCCCACACAGGAAATCCAAGGTTCAGCATGACATTTACAATATCCGCATCTCCAACACCAACTGACATGATGGCACCAACTAAAAATAAAGGAAATCCAATAACTGCAATCCCTGCAGGAATCAAAGCATTATCTTTAATTCTTGGTTTCGCATATCGAGTATAATCAGCAGCGATTACCCATTGAGATACGTTAACACCGATAACCAAACTAATGGCAGCTAATATTCCCATAGTCGGTTCAGGACTCCAACTAGATATCGTCTCCCACCCTGTATTTCTGAAAGCTAAATAAATTGCAAGAACAACTAACAATAGACCGGCGGGTACGGCAATATAGTCCGTCCATTTCATCGAACCATAACCAATAATAGATGGTAAAGCAAAGAGAAGACCAGCAATAACGGTGATAATTGCCCATAAACCCCACTGGGAAATGTAGTCAATCCCAAACATCGCAGAAATCGAGTTACCAGCAACAGATGTTTGGAGTGCCCACCATCCGAGTGATACGACGAATATAGTTAATCCTACTATAAATCTAGCTTGTGCCGCTCCAAAACTAGTTCTTGCAATCACAGAAGAAGAACGACCTGTTTTTGCACCGATAAAACCCATTACTGCATTCCCAATCCATTGGAATCCAAATAACGCAATGATTAACACCCAAAAAATTGTACCAAGTCCAAAACTACCTGCTAAGGTAGCACCTACCATAAGCACTGGAATAGTAAATTCTAATCCTCCAAAAATCATTGCTGGTGTCATCCAGTGTTGACGTTTACTCTCTGGAATTGCCGCCAGTGCCTCGTCTTTTCCGACAGATTTAACTTTTTTATCTCCCATTTTTCACACTCCTTTTTTTTAAATATTTAAAATATTAAATTGAAAAAATTTAGTAGTAGAAAAGAAGGGTCTTTTCTACT
The DNA here is from genome assembly GCF_900110685.1 of Piscibacillus halophilus. Lineage (GTDB taxonomy): Bacteria > Bacillota > Bacilli > Bacillales > Alkalibacillaceae > Piscibacillus > Piscibacillus halophilus. Next base: position 41,732 of record NZ_FOES01000018.1, on the reverse strand, counting down.
ACATTAAACATTTACTTTTCCTTCACTAGTGCCCAAACAATTTTACAAGGTTCATCACTAGTATTTTCAGCCCAGTGTTCCTCACCTGCGGGAATAAATGTGGCTTCAGATTCATTCACCTTATATTCTTTGCCTCCACTTTCCCCTTGTAACTGTCCTTTAATGATAAAAGAATACTCATTTTCCTCATGTAGAGAAAGCCCTTCTTCTGGCACACGTCCCCCTGGTGGAATTGTTACGGTACCAAACTTCACTTCTGATTTATCTGTTTGATCCTCAAATAAAGTCAGTAACCCATTTTTGTTAAATCCTTGTCTATTAAATTCCATATTTTTCTCCTTTATGCATTTAATCTTACATCAAGCTCTTTATAGTCAAATGTGTCTGGATTTACTTCTACACCAAATAGTTTTTTAGCTTCTTCAACTGTGTAGTACTCGTTTTTGACATCCTTTGCTACTTGTTCAGCTGGACGTTTATATGGATTTCCATACCCTCCACCAGTTGCCGTTCTCAGTTTAATCACGTCATTCTTTTGTAGTTGATAACGTGGATAAACCCCATATGGACCATCAATTTCTCCGTTTGATTTTTCAACATAGAATTCATTTGGTGAACCTTCATACCCACCTTTTGTTCCCCAAGGATAGAACTTGTGTCTACCAAATGTTACGGTGGCAGCTTGTCCATCGGTTAGTGCACGATATGATCGGATAACACCTTTACCACCGATGTACTCACCGGCACCAGCTCCATCAATTCGCAAACTATATTCATCAACTAATACTCCATATCGTGTTTCTGCTACTTCAACTGGAACGTTGTACGTCTCACCATCGGCTACACAGAATTGTCCACTGGCACCATCTTGACCGTCGGCACCACCCCATCCACCTACAGATGGTTCAACAATTAAAAATGGTTCATCGGTATCTTGGTGTTGTCCTGACAGTGTTATTGAACTAATAGATAATAGATGACCGGCTGATAGTCTTTCTGGTAGGTAAGGTGCTAAGGCTTTCCAAACTAAATCTAAACTCCCTACTAGTGTTTCGAAGTAATTAGATACTGGTGCTGGTCGTTCTGCTGACATAATCGACTTTGGATCAACAATAACTTTTAACGGTCGAAAAACCCCATCGTTCACGTCTTGAGTTGGGTTCGTTACTGCCAAGAAAATCGTTCTAACGGCCGATACAAGACCTGTATAAGAACAGTTTACCGGTCCTGGCACTTGTGGGCTACTACCACGGAAGTCACAGATAAATTCGTCTTCCGTTATGGTTACTTCACATTGGATTGGAAAAGGACCATTCCCTATTCCATCCGTATCTACGAAATCCTCTGCCTTAAACGTTCCTTTTGGTAGTTTTGCAATCTCTTGTCTAGAGATTCTTTCACCATGCTCTAAATGATAATTAATTGAGGATTGAATTGTATCTCGTCCGTATTTTTCACAAAGTTCCTTGACACGTTTTTCTCCGGTCTTTAGTGCAGCAACTTGTGCCCACATATCCCCAAGAGATAAATCTGGAAAACGCACGTTGGATCGAATAATTTCAACAAGTCCTTCATTCAAATCACCTTGATCGAATAACTTTATGCACGGAAATTGTAATCCTTCTTGGAAAATGTCCGTAGAATCATTCGTAAAAGAACCAGGATCCTTACCACCCACTTCTGTCCAATGCGCTTTATTGGCAGAAAAAGCAATTAGTTCCCCTTCATGGAAGATCGGCATTACTAAACCAACGTCTGACAGGTGTGAACCTCCCCCGCCATATGGATCATTGATAATAATTATATCCCCTGGATGAAGGTCACCTTGATTCCCGTATTTTTCAAGAGTTTCCTTTACCATAAAGGAAAGCATACCGATAAAACCTGTTACACCGTTCCCTTGAGTGAGTAATTGGCCTTTGGCATCTGTTAACCCACTAGCATAATCGAGCACTTCATAAATAATTGGGCTCATCGACGTTTTTGCAAGCGCAATAAACATTTCATCCCCAGTTGCTAGAAGGGAATCTTTAACGATTTCTAATGTAAATGGATCCATTTTTGTTGCTTGTACCATTTATTTCGCCCCCGTTTCGATAATTAGGTTTCCATACTCGTCTACGTGAAGAGATTGGCCTTTGTAAATCACAGTAACTGCTGCTTTCTCCTCAATGATTGCTGGCCCATCTACAAGTTGTCCTGTAGGCAACAGTTCACGTTGATAGACATCTGTAGTAACCCAACCATTTGGATTTTCAAAATACACACTTCTTGTTTCTATTTTTGCATCTTCAAGTGTACCTTCTCTATGAATTTTATTAACCACAGGTTTTGGAACTTTACCAAAAGCCGTAACATGCAAGTTAACAATTTCGATTTGTGTATCTTCTAATTTAAAGGTATAGTTTTGTTCGTGTAAATCATGGAATTTTTCAACAATTTCATTTATTTCAACCGCTGTCCATGCACCGTTCGGAACTGGCACCTTAACCGTATGCTCTTGCCCTACATAACGCATATCCGCAAATCGATTGAAAGCTACATCCTCTTTGTCTACTCCTTCATTTTCAAACTGATGAATTGCTCCATTTTCAATTTCATTCCAGTAGTTGTTTATTTCATTTAAGTCTAAATCTTCCACACGCCTAATAAAGGTATTAATATAGTCATGACGAAGATCACTCATTAACATTCCCCATGCAGAAAATACAGGAGAGGCCAAAGGAATCACTACTTTTTTCACACCCATTTCTCGTGCCAGAGCTGGTGCGTGCATGGATCCTCCACCGCCAAAGGCAACTAAAGTAAATTCTTGTGGATTGTGGCCCTTGCGAATTGAAATCAATTTAAGTGCATTTAACATATTTGAATTAGCAATACGTATAATACCAAGGGCTGCTTCCTCAGTGCTCATATCAAATTGCTTTGCTATTTTCGTTTCGATTGCATCTTTAACTCGGTTCAGATTAACATCATAATCAAAATTCTTTGCTGAAAGACGTCCGGTTAATAGGTTCGCATCGGTGGTAGTTGGTTCAGTTCCACCTTGTCCATATGCAACAGGACCAGGCATAGCACCAGCTGACTGTGGTCCAACCTTTAAGGAACCAGCGTCATCAATCCAAGCAATCGAACCACCACCGTTACCGATTTCTACAATATCAACTACTGGTGTCTTTATTGGGTAACCAGCATTTCTATCTGTACGCTCAATATAGTAGTCCGTTGATACTTTTACTTCCCCTTTTTCGATTAGGGAGCATTTAGCTGTCGTACCGCCAATATCAAATGCAATAATATTTTCTTCACCAATCATTTTTCCAAGAACTGCGGACCCATAAATCCCTGCAACAGGCCCCGATTCTACCATATTAATTGGGGTTTCTTTCGCATTACCGAATGTAGTCGTACCACCATTTGATTGCATAATAAAGTTCTTACTAGTTGTGTTTTGTTCAGCAAGCTTATTGTAAAGTTTGTTTACATAAGTAGCTGCTGCTGGCTGTACGTACGCATTTAAAGCTGCCGTATTGGTACGCTCATATTCACGCCATTCTTTCGTTACCTCGTAAGAAGCTGTTACGGCAACTTCTGGCCAAAGTTCTTTAATAAGCTTGATTGTTTCCTTTTCGTGTTCGGGATTCACATAAGAATGAAGATAAGCCACAGCAATAGCTTCAACCTTTTCTTTTTTAAAATATTCTATAATCTCTTTCACTTGTTCCTTATTAAGAGGGGTAAGTACTTCACCTTTATAATTCAATCGTTCATTTACTTCTTTTCTTAGAAAGCGATCAATAAATGGTGAGGGCTTCTTATAACGAATGTTAAAGAGATCAGGTCGGTTACCACGAGCAATTTCTAATATATCTCTAAATCCTTTTGTCGTAATTAAACCTGTTTTTGCTCCCTTCCTTTCTGTTAATGCGTTAATAATGACGGTAGTTCCGTGAATAAATGTGGAAATGGCCGTTTGGTCTATACCGCTTTTTTCTAAAACGTCAATTACACCTTGTTCAAAGTTTGGCGGTGTTGTATGACTCTTGGCAACTTCAATCCCACCATTCTCATCAACGTAGACTAGGTCTGTAAATGTTCCTCCAATGTCTGTCGCTACTCTCATTTAATTTACACCTTCCCCTTTATCAGAATTTAATTTATATATTTCACCCATTTAAAAAATTACGGGTGTTAAAACACATAATAATGTTGTCTCTTGCGAAGTGGGATTTTCCCATTGATGAACTTTTTCAGATGGGAAATGTATAGAATCTCCCTCGTTCAACACATATTCTTTGTCTTCAATTCTGAAAATTACTGTGCCCTTCAACACATAATACAGTTCCTCACCTGGATGACTAAATTGTTGTTCATCTTTTTGTTTAGGAACTAAAGTAACTTTTATTGGCTCCAATCGACGCTCAGGAAATTTTCCCGCCAAGCGTATATGTGTAGTTTCAGCTCCTTCAACTTTAAATGGCTTTTGATCTTCCTTTTTTACTGCATAATTGTAGTTTTCTGTGTCTTCAAAGAAGTATGTCATGGATACATTAAAAGCATCTGCTATCTTTTTAAAGGATGTAATGGCAAGAGAAGAAGATCCCCTTTCCACTTGTGATAAAAAACTTACAGATAAATCCGTTTTTTCACTTAAATCTTTTAAAGTCATACCTTTTTCTAATCTTATATTTTTGATCTTCTTATAAATATGATCCAAATTTTTCATTCCCTTACGTTATTTATAAAATCAATTGTAGTATTTTCATATTTTTTACACATATACTGTATTTATTTTGATGATAGCATAATATTTTTCGAATTGAAAGAAAATTTTTAATAGATGTACTTATTAAAGTTTAATTACTTCAATAATTTTGAAATTTTATATGCAACTTTATAAAAACAAGTGAATCAAATATTATGATTTGCCTTCGTGTCCTTCGTGTCCGTTCCAAACTCCTACTATTCATACAATAATCAGTCTAGTTGGATATTAGTTTTAGAACCCTTTTGGTAGACATCCTTCCATTCGCCGCCTATTGTGTAATTTACAATATGAAAAACAAAAAAAGGCCTGCCCTCCACCGGAGGAACAGCCCCACTGACTTGTATAATTCCCAGAATTTATCCATATTAAAGAAAAAAGTGGTGATTACATGTCTTCTGATAGTAACCACTAAACCTATATGTTACCGAAAATGTACTCCCTACTTATATCGATTTAAAATTTCTTCTGGAATATGACAATAATCATCCGGACATTTATCCAGCCTATCTTGATGCTCCTCTGCACTTCTCACATAGTTTGTAAGAGGTAAAACCTCAACAACAATCTGGTCAAAATCCTTTCTCTCCCTAAGAAAAGCCCTTGCCTCTTTTAAGTGTTCAGGGTTTTCACTATATACGCCTGTTCTGTACTTCTCACCAACATCCTGTCCTTGTTGATTCAAACTGTATGGATTAATGATCTCAAAAAAATATCCCATTAATTCCTTGATTGTGACAACCGTCGGATCAAACCCTGTTTTTACACATTCGGCGTAGCCATCATAATCACCCTCAAGTGTATGACTGGTTCCATTAGCTCTCCCAGCTTCCGTAAACGTAACGCCGGGTAACGTTTTGATAAAAGCTTGTACTCCCCATAAACAGCCGCCTGCAAAATATACAACTTCCATAGTGACTCACCTCTTCACTTTGTGCCAATATAAAAAACGGTCTTGGTAAATTACGCCAAAAAATATCAGTTATATTATCTCATTAATTGTGGCATCGGGACAACCATGGTGTAGATACCACTAACCACGGCTCCTCAACTGATCAAATTACTAGGTTCAATCTCTCCGTGGCAACTAACCCAACGCTTCACATCAAATTAAAAAGACAGACCACCTCCCCCACTGGCAGTGAGAAAGTGTCTGTCATCAAGTCTTTATTCCTTAATCTTAGGGTCAAATGCATCTCGTAGCCCATCACCAACAAAATTAAAAGCTAAAACCGTCAGTAAAATCATGATTCCCGGAAATAAAGGGTACCACCAGGAAGTAACCATAATAGTAATGTTTTGTGCATCCTGAAGCATATTGCCCCAACTTGATGTAGGTGGCTGAACGCCAAGACCTAGATAGCTTAATGCTGACTCGGCCAAAATCACATACCCAATCATCAGGGTTGCTGATACGATAATCGGACCTAATGCATTTGGTAATATGTGCGAAAAGATAATCTTACTAATCGTTTTTGCTGCTAAAACAAATTCCCTAGTTCTTAACGATAAAAATTCTCCTCGGACTAGTCGTGCTGTTCCAGTCCAACCAAACAAAGCAAAGGCAATAATTAATTTATCCAAACTTGGTTCAAAGATAGTAACGAGCGTTATTAGGAGGAAAATTTGTGGAAATGAAATCACGACATCCACAAAGCGCATAATAATCGAATCGAGAAGTCCTCCATAATATCCTGCTAAGCACCCAACACAACCCCAATGAGTAGGGAACCTGCAACTGAGGCAAAACCAACGAGCAAGGATACCCTTGCCCCATGAAGTAAACGACTAAAGGTATCCCGCCCAAGTGTATCTGTACCAAGCCAATGTTCTGCACTTGGGGGCTGGAGTTTGTTTACTGGATCTGTTTCCGTTACACTGTGTGGAGATATCCACGGAGCAAAAAGGGCTAAGCTAATAATGATCAAAAGCAAGACCATTCCGAATACGGCTAACTTATTTTTTATGAACTTACGAAAAATGATTTTTCTAAATGAATCTGGTTTCTGTTCTTTCCTCGGATAGTGTTCTACTGGAACGTATGAATTCGTTTGGGATTGGGCTTGCCCCATGTCTATTCCCCCCTCCTTAATATTCAAGAAGGGAATTAAATAAATTTCTTAAGATTATAAAGGATCAACCTTTAAACTATACATTTTTTTCGCTTAATTGCTTACACCGGTGCTCGCAAAGGTGAGATTTTAGCACTTAATTGGTCAGATATTGATTTTGCACAGAAATTTATTTGTTTTAATAAGACACTTTATTTTGGAAACAATGAATTTCTTTTAACAACCGGGAAATCGAAAAAATCGAATAGAATTATTAGTATAATCGAATAGAATTATTAGTATAGATGAGGAAACACTGGCCATCCTAAGCGCTTGGCGAAAACACCAAATTCAGCAATATTTAAAAATCCACAACCCTTCTTAAAAGATGAAGAGCAGCCTATTTTCACTAAGTTTCATCCACTCGAGAAAAAGATGACTTATATTCGTATGTCATATTTTAATGATCAATTGAATTTAATTTTTAGAGACTATCCTAACTTGAAGAAAATTAATGTTCACGGCTTCCGCCACACTCATGCAAGTTTATTATTTGAGTCTGGAGCTGAACCACATGAGGTTCAAGATCGACTTGGCCATGAAGATATACAAACTAATTACAACATCTATACTCATGTAACAAATAAATCCAGAGAAAAAACAGCTGAACAATTCCTAAATTATATGACAAACGAATAAATGTGAACCATTTGTGAGTCATTTGTGAGTCAAAAACGAATAATATAAAAAAACCTCTCTTTTCCAACAAAGGATAGAGAGGGTTTGAAACCTTGTGTGACAAGGGTTTTAACGTTTTGAGAACTGTGGTGCACGACGAGCGCCTTTAAGACCGTATTTCTTACGTTCTTTCTCACGTGCGTCACGAGTTAGGAATCCTGCGCGCTTTAATGTTGGGCGATAATCAGGATCTGCTTCTAATAGTGCACGAGCAACGCCTAGACGAATTGCTCCTGCTTGACCAGTATATCCACCACCGCTAACGTTTACTAGTACATCATAGTTACCAACGTTTTCAGTTGCTTCTAAAGGTTGGTTGATGACTAAGCGTAACGTTTCGTGTGGGAAGTAATCTTGTGCATCTACTTTATTAACAATAACTTTTCCGCTTCCAGGAACTAGACGTACACGAGCTACAGAGCTTTTACGACGACCTGTTCCATAGTATTGTACTTGTGCCAAAGTGTTTTACCTCCTTTTACTTACCCGCGAAGTTCGTAAACTTCTGGATTTTGTGCTTGATGTTTGTGCTCAGGTCCACGGTAAACGTGTAGCTTTTTAGCCATTTTACGACCAAGTTTGTTCTTTGGTAGCATACCTTTAACAGCAATTTCAAGCATTTGTTCAGGATATTTCGTACGCATTTCGTTTGCTGTACGTTGTTTTAAACCACCAGGGTAGTTTGAATGGCGGTAGTAAATTTTATCGTTTAATTTTTTACCAGTTAAATGAACTTTATCTGCATTCACGATAATAACGTGATCACCAGTATCAACGTGTGGTGTGTAAGTTGGCTTGTTTTTACCGCGTAGGATTGACGCTACTTCTGTCGCTAAACGACCTAACGTTTGTCCTTCCGCATCAACTACATACCATTTACGCTCAACGTTGTTTTCATTAGCCATGAAAGTTGTGCGCATTGTTTTCCCTCCTAATTCAATCGAATTACTCGAACATTTTTTTATCTTCAACACGAATAGTTCCGGGGCTAGTCGTGGTTATGATAAAATGCCATAGAATATATTATAATATCTATGGCATGAATGTCAAGTCATAATCGTATTTAGTTCACATTTTATGCTTGTAAATTTATAGAATATATGGTCCTTGCTATTTTTGGGACATTTTTTCAAGTTTATGAGACATGAATTTTGTCGAATCAGTGCATTCGTCGGCATTATTGGGACATTAAAGCCCTTTTATGAGACATTAGATTTTATTTATGAGACCTTGCATTGTTTCTGAGCGGCTTCAACCGTATGTTTGAGAAGCATTGAAATGGTCACCGGGCCAATTCCTCCTGGAACAGGTGTAATGGCTGAAGACTTAGCATAACATGTATCATAATCAGCATCCCCAATATTGCCTGGGTTATAACCTGCATCTAGTACAATGGCACCTTCTTTTAACCAATCACCTTTTACAAATTTAGGACGACCGACAGCTGCGACTACAATATCTGCTTGTTTTACGACTTCGGGTAAGTTTTCCGTTTTTGAATGACAAATTGTCACCGTCGCATTCCGGTTTAACAACATCATCGACACCGGTTTTCCTAGTATTGGGCTGCGTCCTATCACAACGGCGTGCTTTCCTTCTACGTCAAGGCCATAATAATCAATCACTTGTAAAATGGCTGCCGGTGTACAACAAGGATAGGCTCCTAGTTGAAAGGTTGTGGCGCCAAAACCATGTGACGTCACGCCATCGACATCTTTATCTAAGGAGATCGCATCAAAAGCTTGGCGTTCATCTATGTGACTTGGAACGGGATGTTGTAACAAAATACCGTGTACTTCAGGATCTTCATTTAAGCGTTGAATCACATCTAATAATTCTTCAGTCGTCGTCTCCTCTGGTAAAAAGACACGTTCTGAAGCCATACATAACTTATGACACGTATTAGCTTTCATTTGCACATATGTCTTAGAAGCTTCATCGTCTCCAACTAGCACTGTCGCTAGTTTAGGTGTGATACCTTTACTTTGCAACTCATCAATTTGTCCTTTTAACTCATCCTTAACCGTTTGAGCAACTTTTCTACCGTCTAGTATCAATGGATTCAATTTTTACCCTCCTGTTGATTAAGAGAGACGAACTCCCCGCCCAGACGACCGGCTTGATAACACGCAGCTCCATCATGGTTCATTCCATTTTTGTCGTCAGTCACTGCATGCTAAATTATTTTCCTATAGTCAACGCTTTCTTCGCAATATCTGTTCTGTAAAAAGTGTGATCAGATTTTAACTTTTTCATATCTTTATAAACTAATTCAGATGCACCTTCAATACTTGGGTGTTCAGCCGCGACTAATAATAAACGCCCGCCATTGGTCAACCATTTGTCTTCAGAGAATTTCGTTCCGGCATGAAAAACAAGGCTACTAGGGTCGATTTGATCAAGATTTGGAATGACATGCCCTTTTTCATAAGCACCAGGATACCCTTCAGAAGCTAATACCACTCCCACGACAGCTTTGTTGTTCCACTTTAACTCTATTGATTCTTTGGTCATGACGGCTTCTAGAACGTGCATCAAGTCGTTCTCCAGTCTCGGTAACACGACTTGAACTTCTGGATCCCCAAATCTTGCGTTAAATTCAATCACTTTTGGACCTTCAGGTGTTTGGATCAGACCAGCATAAAGGATGCCTTGAAAGGGTCTCCCTTCTTTGACCATTGCTTCAGCAGTTGGCTTAAGAATGCTTTCAATCGCCTGTTCTTTTACCTCATCACTGATTTGTGGAACCGGAGAATAAGCTCCCATCCCTCCTGTATTAGGTCCTTGATCATGGTTAAAAGCACGTTTATGATCTTGAGATATTGCCATTGGATAGACATGTGTCCCATTCACAAATGCCATCAATGAAAACTCTTCGCCGACTAAAAATTCTTCGATAACAATTGTTCGTCCAGCTTCACCAAATTTGTGTTCTTGCAGGCGCTCGGTAATGGCTTGATCTGCTTCTTCTAGTGTTTGCGCAATCATTACACCTTTTCCAGCCGCTAACCCATCTGCTTTAATGACAATGGGCACTCCGACCTGACGCACATAAGCCTTCGCGTCTTCTTCATTAGAGAAAGAGGCGTAGTCAGCAGTTGGAATATTATATGTTTTCATAAGCTGTTTGGCGAATTGTTTACTTCCTTCAATGAGTGCTGCTTGTTGATTTGGGCCAAAAATAGCTAAGCCTTCAGCTTGAAATCGATCAACCATTCCTTCCATTAACGGCGCTTCTGGTCCAACGACGGTTAAGTCAACCTCGTGCTGTTTGGCAAAATCAATCAACTGATCCACTTTTCCCTCGTTGATTTCAACACATGTTGCCACATCCGTCATGCCATCATTACCAGGCGCAACAAATACTTCGTCTACTAAAACACTTTGCTTAATCTTCCATGCCAATACGTGCTCTCGTCCTCCACGACCAACAATGAGTACCTTCTTCATAAAGGACCTCCTTCATCTCTAGTGCTTAAAGTGGCGTACACCGGTAAAGACCATTGCCATACCATATTCATTACATTTATCGATGGAATCTTGATCTCGTTTAGAGCCACCTGGCTGAATGATGGCTGTAATCCCTGCCTGGTGAGCCGCTTCAACTGTGTCGTCCATCGGGAAAAAGGCATCTGATGCCATTACTGAGTGTTGTGCTTTCTCGCCAGCTTGCTCAATAGCAATCTTCGCCGCACCAACTCGGTTCATTTGTCCGGCACCAACCCCAATGGTTTGCGAATCTTTAGCTAATATGATTGCGTTTGATTTAACGTGTTTGATCACCTTCCATGCAAACTTCAAATCCTTCCACTCGGCTTCAGTAGGTTGTTGTTCAGTTACAACCTTTAACTCAGGTTCGCTTAATTGATGATGATCTTCATCTTGAATTAACACACCACCTGTAACAGATTTAAGTTGCTCATTCGGTTTATTTGAATCAGTCGAAACTTCAATCAAGCGAATATTCTTCTTCTTAGTTAAAATTGCTAATGCTTCTTCTGTAAACTCAGGTGCTAAAATAATTTCTAAGAAAATTTCACTCATCTTCTCAGCGACACTAGCATCGACCGGGCGATTTAAAGCAACAATTCCACCAAAAATTGAAATAGGATCCGCTTCAAAGGCATGCTCATAAGCTTCTAAAATGGATTCACCGATCCCTACCCCACACGGATTCATATGTTTGACCGCTACTGCTGCTGGTTCATTAAACTCTTTTACGATTTGTAAGGCGGAATCTGCATCTTGAATGTTATTGTAAGATAATTCTTTACCATGTAACTGCTTGGCTTTAACTAAAGAAGATGCTGCTGCAAAAGGCTCTGCATAAAAAGCGGCTTGTTGATGTGGGTTTTCACCATATCGAAGTGTTTGTTGTTTTTCATAAGTGATGGTCTTTGTTTCCGGGAATGATTCTCCGGTTTGTTTTGTTAAATATCCCGCAATTAAAGCATCATAGTGTGCTGTATGTCTAAAGACTTTTGCGGCTAAATTACGTTTTAATTCAAGTGTTACATCCCCGCTTCTTAACTCTTCAATGACTCGTTCGTAATCTTGCGGATCAACCACCACAGTTACATCTTCATGATTTTTGGCTGCTGAGCGTAACATCGTCGGCCCACCAATATCAATATTTTCAATCGCTTGATCAAACGTCACACCCTCCTTAGAGATAGTCTCTTTAAATGGGTATAAGTTTACAATGACAAAATCAATCGGCTGAATACTTTGCTCTTCTAATTGATCAATATGACTTTTCTCTGAGCGTTTAGCTAATAAACCTGCGTGAACATTTGGATGTAACGTTTTAACACGTCCATCTAAAATTTCTGGAAAGCCAGTTACATCCGAGATACCTGTTACCGTAACACCCGCTTCTTCTAAAGCCTTTTTCGTCCCACCCGTTGAAATAATTTCTACACCTTGATCCACTAATTGTTTAGCGAAATCCACAATTCCACTTTTATCAGATACACTCACTAATGCGCGCTTAGACAATGACCTCATCCTTCCGTAACAGTTGTTGTAATGTCTCTGGGTATAGGCGATGCTCTACTTGTTGTATTTTTCGTTGTAATGTTTCCTGCGTATCATCTTTTTCAATCCATACTTTTTCTTGACGAATAATGGGACCTGTATCCATTCCTTCATCGACAAAGTGAATTGTGACACCTGTTTCAGTAACACCCGCTTCAAGCGCCTGCCCAATCGCATTTAACCCTGGAAACTGTGGCAATAATGAAGGGTGGATGTTCACGATTTGACCACTATAATGGTTTAATAGGGTCGACCCAATTAATCGCATGTAACCTGCGAGTACGATAAAATCAATTCTTTTTCGAATTAATAATGCTAATACATCAGCTTCATACGCTAATTTGTCTGGATAATCTTTAAGTGAAAAAGATTCTGCCTCAACCCCTAATGTTTCAGCTCTCTTTAATGCATAAGCATTTGGTTGATCTGAAAATAATAAAACGACTTCATAACTTTCATCGTTTTTAGACGCTTGAACAATCGATTCAAAATTCGAGCCACTCCCCGAAGCAAAAACAGCTACTCGTTTCATTCGTTATACCTCCTCTACAAGCTCAACACCTTTTTGATTCTGAACGCGACCAATTATATAAGCACTATCTAGAAGATCAAGAACACGTTGAACATGTTCAGAATCAATAGCTAATACCATTCCAATTCCCATATTAAACACATGATACATCTCATCCTGTTTGAGTTGACCATGCTTTTGTAAAAATGGAAAGATGTCAGGTATTGGATAAGAGGTCACATCTATTTTTGCTCCTAAGTCATCTGGGAGCATCCGTGGTATATTTTCATGAAATCCGCCGCCTGTAATATGAGCTGCTGACTTTAATAGGCCTGATTGTTTAACTTTTAATACATCTTGCACATATATATTCGTCGGTGTTAAAAGGACGTCTCCTAATCTTTGATTAAATGGAGCGTATTCTTTATGAAGATCTAATCCTGAATCTGAAACGATTTTTCTAACGAGTGAAAAGCCGTTACTATGAATCCCTGATGACGGTAAACCAATTAACACGTCTCCAGCTTTAACCGTCTCTCCTGTTATGACATCACGTTTTTCACATGCTCCAACAGCAAAACCTGCAACATCATATTCGTCTTCATCATAGACTCCAGGCATTTCAGCGGTCTCACCGCCAATTAACGCACAACCTGCTTCTTCACATCCATCGGCAATCCCTTTAACAATTTGTTCAATCGTGAAAGGGTCTGCCTTCCCTAAACCGATGTAATCTAGAAAATAAAGTGGTTCTGCCCCTTGTACGACAATATCATTGACACACATGGCAACAGCATCGACCCCTATCGTGTCATGACGATCTAATTCATAAGCGAGCTTAAGCTTAGTCCCAACACCATCTGTACCTGAAATTAAGACCGGCTCGACGTAGTTTAATTGTGATAAATCAAACATACCGCCAAAACTACCAAGTGCACCAATCACTCCTAAACGACTCGTTCTATCCACGTGCTGCTTCATGCGATTAACGGCTTTATAACCTGCTTCAATATTGACTCCGGCTTGTTTGTACGCCTCTGACATTAGGATTTCGCTCCAATCAACTGTTCTTTTTCATGAGGGGGTAATGAATCTTCATATAAATCAGTTGGATATTTTCCGGTAAAACAAGCTAAGCAATGACCGCAGTTAGGACTTGTATCGTTACGATCAACAGCTTCCACCATAGCATCGACTGGTAAATAAGTTAACGTATCAGCACCGATCATCTCACGAATTTCCTCTATACTATGATTCGCGGCAATTAACTCACCTGAGTTGGACGTATCAATGCCGTAAAAGCATGGATGCGTGATTGGAGGGGAACTAATTCGAACATGCACTTCTTTGGCTCCGGCCTCTTTTAACATGTTCACGATTCGTCTAGAAGTCGTACCACGAACAATCGAGTCATCTACCATCACGACTCGTTTCCCTTCCACAATCTTTTTAACCGCCGATAGCTTCATTTGAACGCCACGCTCACGTAAAGCTTGTGAGGGTTGGATAAACGTTCTTCCTACATAACGATTTTTAATTAAGCCTAATTCATATGGAATTCCCGATTGTTCCGCAAATCCAATGGCTGCTGAAATGCTTGAATCCGGAACACCTGTTACGACATCTGCTTCAACTGGAGAAACTTCCGCAAGCTTTTTGCCTAATCGTTTACGTACACTATGAATATTATTGTGATCTACATTACTATCTGGTCTAGCAAAATAAACGTACTCCATTGTACAAATCGAACGGTCTTTTGGTTGTGAAAACGAATCAACTTGAATCCCTTGGTCATCAATGACTAAAAGCTCACCAGGGTGAATTTCTCGTATATATTCAGCTCCAACGACATCAAAGGCACAAGTCTCTGATGCGATGGCGTAGCCACTTCCAACCTTCGAAAGAGATAAAGGCCTCATTCCACGAGGATCTAATGCGGCAATTAACCTTTTTTCATCAAGCATGACAATGGCGTAAGCCCCTTCCAACTCATTTAAAGCTTGCTTGATTCGGTCAATTATGGGTGTTCTTCCTGCACGTTTAATAAGGTGGGCAATCACCTCTGTATCAGATGTTGTTTGAAATATACTCCCTGTTTCTTCAAGCTCTTGACGCAACTTAGTGGCATTCACTAAGTTTCCGTTATGCGCTAATGCTAATGAACCTGTACTCGAACGGAAAAACAATGGTTGAATATTTTCAAATGTCTTTCCGCCTGCCGTTGAATAACGGACATGACCAATCGCTGCATGACCAGAAAGAGTCATTAATTCCTCTTCATCTAAGACCTCTGTCACTAAACCTTGGCCTTTAGATTGTTTTAAATCATATCCATCTGATACCACAACTCCAGCACCTTCCTGACCTCTATGTTGTAAGGCATGTAACCCATAATAAGTCATATGTGCTGCTTGAGGGTGGCCATAGACACCAAAGATTCCGCATTCTTCGTTTAAGCCTTTGATTTCACCAAGCATGGTAAAGCCCCTTTCCAAAGGTTAGTTAAGTGATCTACCGATTGATGAATCACCTTCTCACCGTTAAAAGCTACCGATAATTGACTATCGTTCGTGACTGATCCAATTCGTTTAGCATCCACCGATTTTTCAAAAGCTTCTGACTGTTCTGGTTGTACGGTGACGACAAATCTAGATTGAGTCTCACTGAAAAGCTCAATAAGATCCTGTCCGTTTAACTCGACATTCAATCCGAATTGAGTCGTCATAACCTTTTCAGCTAAAGCAACGGCTAAGCCTCCTTCTGACACATCGTGAGCAGAAGAAACAAGGCCATTTTGTATAGATCCAAGAAGTGATTGGAGTCTCGTTCGTTCAACGTTTAAATCTAATTCTGGCGCATCTCCTTCATATCGGCCAATAAGGAGTTTTTGTAGTTCACTACCGCCAATTTCACTTGTTGAATCTCCAATTAAATAAACATAATCTCCAACCTGTTGTGCGTGTTGAGTTGTAATATGCTTAACATCATGAACGAGTCCTACCATTCCAATAACCGGAGTTGGATAGACACTCGTACCGTTTGTTTCGTTATAAAGTGAGACATTTCCACTAATCACTGGGGTGTTTAAAAGCTCGCAGGCTTCTGCCATTCCATCTGTTGCCTGTTCCATCATCCAGAACACTTCTGGTTTATCTGGGTTACCAAAGTTTAAACAGTCTGTAATTGCAACAGGTTCAGCACCTGAGCAAACAATGTTTCGTGCCGCTTCTGCAATCGCAATTTGACCGCCACGATTAGGATTTAGGTGTAAATAACGAGAATTACAATCCGTCGTCATCGCAATCGCTTTATTTGTTCCACGAACTCTTAAAACAGCTGCATCTGACCCTGGTTGCACGACTGTATTCGTTTGAACTTGGTGGTCATATTGTTGATAAACCCACTCTTTACTTGCAATCGTAGGCTGTTGTAATAACTGTTCTAAAACTTTTTCAGCATTCTCTATTTCAATGGTTGATTGGGTTTGGGATATCTTTTTAGGTGTTTTGGATGGCATCTGGTAAACAGGTGCATCCTCCGCTAAAGCATCAACTGGAACATCCGTGACGATTTCTCCTTGAAACTTTAAGCGAAACTGTTGTTCTTCAATGACATGCCCTACTTCAACCGCTTCAAGGTCATATTTTGAAACTATTTCTTTAATCTCATGTTCGCGACCCTTTTCAACGACCACGAGCATGCGTTCTTGTGATTCTGATAGCATCATTTCATATGGTGTCATCCCTTGTTCACGTTGCGGGACTCGATCAAGGTTTAACTCAATACCTGTTCCAGCCTTACTAGCCATTTCGCTCGCAGATGACGTTAGACCTGCAGCGCCCATATCTTGAATCCCAACTAAGGCGTCACATTTCACCATTTCAAGACAAGCTTCAATCAATAATTTCTCCATAAATGGATCGCCAACTTGAACCGCTGGACGATCCTCTGCAGAATCATCTGTCAATTCTTCAGACGCAAATGTAGCACCATGAATTCCGTCACGCCCTGTTGCTGATCCGATGTACATAACCGTATTGCCGATTCCCTTTGCCTGACCGACTTGGATGTCTTCGTGTCGAATGAGTCCAACACACATGGCGTTCACAAGTGGATTCCCTTTATAACAATCATCAAACTGAATCTCACCGCCAACTGTCGGGATTCCTACACAGTTCCCATAACCAGCAATCCCATTAACGACTTCTTCAAATAAATACCTCGTTCTTGGATGATCCAACTCACCGAATCTTAACGAATTTAATAACGCGATTGGACGTGCCCCCATGGAGAATACATCACGAATGATACCTCCAACACCTGTCGCTGCCCCTTGGTAAGGCTCAATTGCGGATGGGTGGTTATGACTTTCAATTTTAAAAGCAACCGCTAAGTCATTACCGATATCGATAATCCCTGCCCCTTCACCTGGGCCTTGTAACACTCGTTCACCTTCAGTTGGAAACTTACTTAATAGAGGCTTAGATTTTTTATAACTACAATGCTCACTCCACATTACAGAGAAAATACCTGTTTCCGTATAGTTTGGAGTTCGACCTAATAAACGTTCAATCTTCTGAAACTCATCATCAGTGAGCCCCATTTCAGCATAGAGCTTTTTTTCTTTTATTTCGTTAGAATTAGGCTCAAGAAGTAACGGCATGGTGTTCCCTCCAATTTACTAGAATCGATTGAAATAGTCTCAAACCATCTGCGCTGCCTAATAATGAATCGACGGCACGTTCTGGATGAGGCATCATTCCTAATACATTGCCTTTTTCATTACAAATTCCGGCAATATCCCCTTTAGAACCATTCGGGTTATCTGCATATCTGAAGACGATCTGATTATGTTGCTCAAGCTTTTCTAATGTTGCATCATCACATTCATAATTTCCTTCTGCATGTGCAATCGGAAGTTGAATTCTTTCATCCTGTTGATATTCACTTGTAAATTGCGTTTCATTATTTGCGACAATCACAGGTGTTGTTTGACAAATAAACTTCAAGTTTTCATTCCGCTTCATCGCACCAGGTAACAATCCTGATTCTAGTAAAACTTGAAACCCATTGCAGACACCTAGAATCGGTTTATCTGCTTGAGCAAACGCTTTTACCGACTCCATAATCGGTGAAAAACTAGCAATCGAACCCGATCTTAAATAATCTCCATATGAGAACCCGCCTGGTAATAAAACCGCATCAAATCTAGATAAATCTTGGTCTCGGTGAGAAATATATTCCACGTCTTCACCGAGCGCATCTTGTATCGCAAATAACATATCCATATCACAGTTAGAACCTGGGAACACCACGACCGCGAACCTCACGACGATACAACCTCCTCAGTTTCATAACGATAGTCTTCGATAACTGGATTGGCGAGTAACTGTTCACACATTTCCTCTATCTGATTCTCAGTCGCCATATTGGCATCAAGATTAAATTCCATATACTTACCGACTCGCATGTCACTAACTCCGTTAAATCCTTTAGCGTCAAGCGCTTGTTCTACCGCTTTTCCCTGAGGATCTAATACCCCTTCTTTTAACGTGACATACACCTTTACTTTAACCATTGGACACACCCCCCTTTAAGCGTTCTAAAACCGTGCTATAAGACTTTTCTACGCTGCCTATTCCTTTACGAAATACATCTTTATCGAGCTTTTCATTCGTCTCGATATCCCATAAGCGACAGGTATCCGGTGATATTTCATCAGATAACATCAATTCACCTGATCGGTCATAACCAAACTCCAACTTAAAATCTATTAACTTTAAATCACATTGCTTAAAACAGTCTAATAAACAATCATTGACGACAAGAGCCATGTCTTTCATTCTAGCTAAATCATCTGAATCAACTAGATTCAATAGCTTAATATGATCTTCATTAATTAATGGGTCGCCTAACTCATCATCTTTGTAGTAATACTCCACAACCGTTTGACCTAATTGATGTCCTTCTGTTAATCCTAATCGTTTAGCTAAGCTTCCAGCCGCTACATTACGAACCACGACTTCAATCGGAATAATCTTAGTATGCTTAACCAATTGCTCATCCTCAGAGATCTGTTTCACCCAATGGTTAGCCACCCCGGCTTGATGCAGTGTTTCAAACAAAATCGAGGAAATTTTATTATTTAATGCGCCTTTGCCTTGCTCTTCAGCTTTCTTCTGACCATTAAAAGCTGTCAAAGCATTCTTATACTCGACCACTAAAACATCTGGGTATTCTGTTTCATACAAACGCTTCGCCTTGCCTTCGTATACCAACTGACCTTTTTGCAAAAAGTAAGCCCCCTTAGTTTAATCCGACGCGTTCAAAAATCACATCGACATTTTTCAAGTGATACGTTGGGTCAAAACAATCATCCAATTCTGCTTCTGTTAATTCCTCTGTGATCTCAGAGTGATTCCTGACTAATTCCGGGAACGATGTTTGCTCTTCCCACGCTTGCATGGCAAGTGGTTGAACTAAATCATATGCTTTCTCACGTGATAACCCTTTATCAATTAACGATAGTAATACGCGCTGGGAGAAAATTAACCCAAATGTACGGTCCATATTTCGCTTCATATTCTCTTCATAAACCGTTAACTTTTCAACAATGTTTCCAAATCGATTTAACATATAATTTAATGCGATTGTTGCATCTGGTAAGATGACACGTTCTGCAGATGAATGCGAAATATCACGCTCGTGCCATAGTGGAACATTTTCATAAGCCGTCATCATGTAACCACGGATGACGCGAGCCATTCCAGCCATGTTTTCTGAACCAATTGGGTTTCGTTTATGAGGCATCGCCGAAGATCCTTTTTGACCTTTTGCAAAAAACTCCTCTACTTCACGCGTTTCACTCTTTTGTAATCCGCGAATTTCAACAGCCATCTTCTCGATTGATGTAGCAATTAATGCTAATGTTGATAAATAGTGAGCATGGCGGTCACGTTGCAACGTTTGAGTAGAAATCGGTGCTGGTTTAAGGCCGAGATTTTCACACACATACTTCTCAACGAATGGATCGATATTCGCATATGTTCCAACGGCACCTGACATTTTCCCGTATCCGATGGTGTCTGCCGCCGCATCAAAGCGCTCTAAATTTCGTTTCATTTCTTCATACCATAGAGCTAGCTTCAAACCGAATGTTGTTGGCTCAGCATGAACCCCATGCGTACGCCCCATCATAACTGTGTATTTATGTTCTTGTGCCTTCTCTTTCAAAATATCGATAAAACGTACAAGGTCTTTTCTAATAATGTCGTTTGCTTGCTTAATTAAATAACCTAGAGCTGTATCGACCACATCTGTTGAGGTCAGTCCGTAGTGAACCCATTTCTTCTCTTCCCCTAACGTTTCAGATACAGCTCTCGTGAAAGCCACTACATCATGACGTGTTTCAGCTTCAATTTCTTTAATACGATTCATATCAAATGAAGCGTTAGCTCTTAGGGCTTTAACATCTTCTTTTGGAATCACGCCAAGTTCACCCCATGCTTCACATGCTAATATTTCAACTTCTAACCAAGCCTTAAATTTATTTTCTTCCGTCCATATTTGGCCCATTTCTTCTCTTGTGTAACGTTCAATCATGTCTTATTGCCTCCAAATTTCTAAATCTCTTATTTGTTGTAAAATTCCTTTTGTATGTTCTCCAATGAAGTTCACGTGCCCCATTTTACGCTTAGGTTTAGCGTCTGCTTTTCCGTATAAATGTAGTTTAGCATTTGATACCTTAGGGATCCGTTCTAACACCATTGGAAGGTGCTCACCTAACACATTCATCATAACGACCGGTTGATTTAATTTAGGATCACCAAGCGCCATGCCAGTAATGGCTCTTATATGTTGTTCAAACTGAGATGTTGCGCAAGCATCCAATGTGTAATGCCCTGAATTATGGGGTCTCGGAGCGACTTCATTGATGTAAATTTCACCATCATGTGTTAAAAACATCTCTACCCCTAATGTCCCTATCATATCCATAGACTCAGCAAGCTTTTCAGCAGCTTGCTTTGCTTTCTCAGCTAGATCTGGAACGATTCTTGCTGGGACAATTGACTGAAGAAGGATATGTTCCACATGAATGTTTTCTGAAACCGGAAAAGATTTAACTTCTCCCGTTACACTGCGAATAACCATCACGGATATTTCTTTTTCAAACTTTAAAAATTGCTCCAAGATACATGGTCCTTTATCTAATAAATGAACCGCGTCCGTAATGTCTTCATCATGCTTTAGTATGTGCTGACCTTTGCCATCATAACCTCCACGTCTTGTTTTCAATACGCAAGGAAAGCCTAGTTTCGAAACGGCTTTTTTTAATTCATCTTTGCTGCTAATGAGCTCGTACGGTACCACTTTAGCGCCACTTTTAGTGATGGCTTCTTTTTCAAAAGCTCGGTCTTGCGAAATTTTAATCAGTTCGCTCCCCTGAGGAACATAACCATTTTCAACGAGATATTCGCATACACCCAAATCAATACTCTCAAACTCATAAGTGATGACGTCTGATTCGTCTAGTAATGTTTGTGCTGCTTGATTATCATCGTATGGTGCTGTTATTTCAATATCTGCTAGTTGTCCGGTTGGTGAATGCGGTGTTGGATCCATAACCGCTACTTTGTAACCCATTTGTTTTGCTGCGATGGCCATCATTCGACCTAATTGACCGCCACCTATAATTCCAATTGTCTGACCTGGCTCGATTCGTTTCACCATGTTTGCAGCTCCTCGTTGGATTGTTCGACTTTTTCTCTTAGATTCTCTCTTCTTTTATGTAATCGTTCGGATAACTTTTCATCAAATACAGCTAAGTGTTGTGCTGCTAATAACCCAGCATTGGTCGCTCCTGCTTTACCAATCGCGACGGTCGCCACTGGAACGCCACCCGGCATTTGAACGATCGATAGCAATGAATCTAATCCGTTCAGTGACTTGGATTGGACTGGAACTCCGATCACAGGTATGAGTGTCTTTGAAGCCACCATTCCTGGTAAGTGAGCAGCTCCTCCTGCACCAGCAATAATGACTTTTATACCACGCTCTTTTGCAGTTTCAGCATATTGAAACATCTTCTCAGGTGTACGATGAGCTGAAACGACTTCTTTTTCATAAGGAATTTCTAATTCCTCTAATATTTCACAAGTGTATTTCATAGGATCCCAATCAGATGTACTTCCCATAATGACTCCAACTTGAGCTTGCATCCCCATCCTCCTTCAACGAAAATAAAATAGACTGCCTCCCCTAATTATGAGGAAAGCAGTCTGGACATACGTCACCCTATACTAATTGCGTACAGATTACTTCCCTCATAGTCCAGTCGTTTACGGCAACCGGGTAGAGACTTTTGGGCCATATTCCCAATATTATATGAGGGTTCATTATTTAACTGTTCGTAATTACACAACCATTATAACATCCTTATTTGCATATTCAACCACAATTTATAAAAATCCGTAAAATAAATTCGTTTTTTTGATTAATGTTCGGATTTTACTTATATTGAACTTGTTTCAAGTATAGTCCATGTCCTGGTGCCGTTATTCCTAACACTCGTCGATTGAGAGTTTCATAAGCTTCTGGAATACAAGAAACTTCTTTTTTCCCTAGTCCGATTTCAATTAAGGTCCCGACGATAATACGAACCATATGGGTTAAGAACCCATCCCCTGTAATATCAAAATAAATCCGATCATGTTCTTTAAATACATCAAATCGATAGATCGTTCTAGTTTTATCACCTTTAACATTCGTTTTTGAGGCTGCAAAAGCTGTAAAATCATGCCTGCCTAAAATGTGCGGAACCGCTTCATGTATACGTTCCATTGATACTTGCTGAGGAACATGCCATTCGAAATGTCTTCTAAATAAATCATGTTCTTTTCGATTTAATACGATATATCGATACGTCTTTTGCGTCGCATTTTTCCTCGCGTGAAAATTGGATTCTACTTTATGTGCCGACTTCACTTTAATATCATTTGGCAATAAAGTCGTCAGGGCGTGTTTCCATGTCGCTTCGTCTAAACTTAAAGTCGTATCAAAATGAATGACTTGATCCAATGCATGAACTCCTGAGTCTGTACGCCCGGATGAATAGATCCGAACGTGCTGATGATGCATTTTCTCAAGTGCTTTTTCAATCTCTAGTTGTACTGTTCGTTTCTCTAATTGTACTTGATAACCTACAAAATGCGTTCCATCATACTCGATTCTGAGCATTATCCGTTCCATATGACATACCCCTTAAAATTCTATTAGATAAAATAGAATGATTGTAATGATCAAAAACATAAAGACAAGATAATCTTTCGTTTGATACGTTAATTCCCGAAATTTACTTCTACCTTCTCCACCTTGATAACCACGAGCTTCCATTGCAATGGCTAAATCCTCAGCTCGTCTAAATGCATTAATGAATAAAGGGATCAGTAAAGGCAAGATAGCTTTCATACGGTCTTTTAGTTTACCTGTCCGAAAATCTAATCCACGTGATGCCTGTGCTTTTGATATTTTATCCATCTCCTGCATTAACGTCGGGATAAACCTTAATGAGATTGACATCATTAACGCTAACTCATGAACTGGGAGCTTTAGCTTTTTAAATGGCTTCAACAATGATTCAACCGCATCGGTAATCGCAATTGGCGGTGTTGTTAACGTTAAAATGGTCGTCATTAAGATTAGTAAAAAGAATCTCATGGATATTTCCACTGCTTGAATTAAAGCTCCCTCATGAATAGGCCAACCTATAACCGTGAATAAAACATCCCCTTCTCTTGTGAGGATCAAATGAAGAATAAACGTGATCCCGATAATCCACCAAACCGGCTTTAATCCTTTGGTGATGTATTTTATAGGAATAAGTGACAATGCTGTACTTAAACACGCAAAACATGCTAAAACAGCATATCCTAGAAAACTATGAGCTGTAAATATTATGATGACATATAAAAATACCACCATCATTTTAGTTCTTGGGTCTAAGCGGTGAATCAAGGATTCTTTTGGAATATACTGCCCTACAATAAAAGAACTCACTGACCTCCACCCGCTTTCGCCCAATTAGAAAGTTGAACAGCTATGTCTTCTATCGAATGACGATCATAAGAGATATTAAGACCTGTTAGCCTTTTAACTTCATTTATTAATTTAATCGCTTCAGGAAGCCCTAGACCTATTGTTTCCAAGTAGTCTCCGTTTGAAAATAAGTTTGTCGGATTACCTTCTAACATTAAACGACCTTGTTCAAAAACTAACATATGATTCGCATAATTTAATGCGTGTTCCATATCGTGAGTTATCATCATGATGGTCATGTCTTTTTCTCTATGCAATCGTTGAAACAACTTCATTATTTGCTGCTCACCCGTAGGATCTAACCCTGCAGTTGGTTCATCTAAAATTAACACTTTAGGTTCTAAAACTAGGACACTCGCAATGGCTACTCGACGCTTTTGACCACCACTTATTTCAAATGGTGATTTCTCTAAAATTGACGGTTCTAGCCCAACATGTTCAATGACTTGATGAAGCTGTTCATCCGAAACCGTCACCCCAAAGTTACGAGGCCCAAACAATATATCCTCTTTAACCGTTTCTTCGAAAAGTTGGTGCTCAGGATATTGAAATACGATTCCTACATTTTTTCTTAAATCCCTTACAGAATGATTCTTATTGCTAGTTAGGCTGAAATCACCAACCTTTACCTTGCCTTCAGTTGGGCGTAACAGTCCATTGATTAGTTGCACTAAGGTTGATTTACCTGAACCTGTATGACCGGCTATACAAACAAAAGAACCACTTTGAATGGTAAAGGATACTTCTCTTAATGCTTGATGTTCTAATGGCGTATTGGGCTGATATGTATAACTTACGTTGTCGAACGATATATCCATAATTGCTTCACCAATTCCTCTATGTTTAAAGGTTCTTCTTTAAAAGTTATTCCTCGTTTTTTTAGTGCATTAGTTAGTTTAACGACAAATGGCGGCAAAAGACCTACCTCTTCTATTCGGAGATCTTTTTGTAGTAACTCTACAGGCTTCCCATCAAACCATACACTCCCTTCTTTCAAAACAATGACACGGTCAGCCATTAATACCTCTTTCATATCATGAGTTATGGAAATCATCGTTAATTGCTGTTCTTTATGGAGTCGGTTCATCGTATTGACTAACTCTTCACCGCCTTTAGAATCTAACATTGTCGTTGCTTCATCTAACACCATTATGTTCGGCAGCATAGCTAATACACTTGCAATGGCAAGTCTTTGCTTTTGACCTCCTGACAAATTAAATGGTTCACGGTACTTATAACGAGATAATCCAACTAGTTCTAAACTTTCGTCTACTCTATATTGCATGTCTTTACGTGATAGTCCCATGTTTTCAAGACCAAACACAACATCATCGATCACGGTCGTGCCTACAAACTGGTTTTCAGGATTTTGAAACACCATTCCTACATTTCTTCTAATATCCCACAAGTTTTCATCAGTTAGCTCAACACCACCCACCATAACTTCACCTTCTGATGGCCTTAACAACCCATTGATTAACTTAGCTAATGTAGATTTCCCAGATCCATTATGACCTATTAGGGACACCCATTCACCTTGATTTATGGTTAAATCTATATTTTTAAGAACCCAGTCTGATTGATTGGGATACTGATAGGAAACTTGACTAAACTGAATCATGATTTGTGTCTCCTTTTATATTTCCGAGGAAATAGAATTATTAATTATTTTATCATAATTTGTCTGAATTGTTATACCTGTGTCGAATGAAAGTTGACAATTAAAACCGATAAAAATCACCTATTCCCCAACACATATTTTACAACCTAAAAAAACTGCCCCATAGAGTCATTATTCATGACTTATAGGACAGCTTCTCCATAAAAAAGGGAACAGTTTCCAACGATTGGAATCTGAACCCCCTTCCTTTTTGAATGAGTCATTCAATTAGTCAACTAATTCAATAATCACCGTTTTTGCTCCATCACCTTTACGTTCACCCACTTTTAAGATGCGAGTGTATCCGCCTTGGCGTTCTTCAAAACGTGGAGCAATATCAGAGAATAATTTTTGAAGTGCATCTTGACCTTCTTCGTTCGCTTCAACTTTTCTTAAGTAAGAAGCAGCTTGACGACGAGAATGAAGATCACCGCGTTTACCTAACGTGATTAGTTTCTCTACAACCGGACGTAAGTTTTTAGCTTTTGCTTCAGTTGTTTCGATCCGTTCATGAACAATTAAGTCCGTTGTAAGATTACGTAGTAACGCTTTACGCTGTTCCGATGTACGGCCTAACTTTGTCTTTGGCATTCCCAAAACCTCCTTTGTAGGAAAATTCTATCGATGTAAGATGATTAGTCGTCCTTACGAAGCCCTAAGTTCAAATCGTTCAACTTATTCTTAACTTCGTCTAGTGATTTACGACCTAAGTTACGAACTTTCATCATGTCTTCTTCTGATTTTTGTGTTAGTTCATGCACGGTATTAATACCTGCACGTTTTAGACAGTTGTAAGAACGGACTGAAAGATCTAATTCTTCAATTGTCATTTCTAACACTTTTTCTTTCTGGTCTTCTTCTTTTTCAACCATAATCTCCGCTTGTTGCGCTTCATCCGTTAGACTAACGAATACATTTAAATGTTCCGTGAAGATTTTAGCACCCAATGAGATGGCTTCTTCAGGGCGAATGCTTCCGTCTGTCCACACATCTAAAGTCAACTTATCAAAATTTGTAACTTGACCAATACGTGTGTTTTCAACTTGATAAGTTACACGTTTTACTGGTGTGAAGATTGAATCTATAGGGATTACACCTATTGGCTGATCATCTTGTTTGTTTGCTTCAGCTGGACGGTAACCGCGCCCTCTTTCAGCAAAGATTTTCATATTTAATTTACCGTTACCTGAGATTGTGGCAATCTTCAGGTCAGGATTTAAGATCTCAACATCACTATCGTGCTGAATATCTCTTGCAAAAACTTCTCCTTCTCCTTGAGCGTTAACTTCAAGCGTTTTTTGCTCATCTGAGTAAATCTTAAGTGCTAGTTGTTTCAAGTTTAGAACAATCGTTGTGACGTCCTCAACGACATAGTCTAACGTTGAAAACTCATGTAAAGCACCTTCAATTTGTACAGACGTAACTGCTGCTCCAGGAAGTGAGGATAATAAGATACGACGTATGGAGTTACCTACTGTAGTACCATAACCGCGTTCTAACGGTTCGATCACAAACTTTCCGAACGTAGTATCTTCATTAATTTCAACTGTTTCCACTTTCGGTTTTTCAATTTCAATCATTCACAAAACCCTCCTTCAAAACGTCGAAACATCGACGATACTAGCCGTATCCCCGAAAATTCCTCAAGGCAGGAACCCATGCAGGACATGGGATAGAAATCCTGCGTTATAACCGTGTAAACCTTATTTTCCTATCATATCCCATTATAGACAGGGTTACAAATTATATACCTATATTAAACACGACGACGTTTTGGTGGGCGGCAACCATTGTGTGGTACAGGTGTTACATCAATAATTGAAGTAATTTCTAGACCTGCAGCTTGTAATGAACGAATGGCTGCTTCACGACCAGCTCCAGGACCTTTAACAGCCACTTCAATTGTTTGCATGCCGCTTTCTTGTGCTGATTTCGCCGCAACTTCTGCTGCCATCTGCGCAGCGAAAGGTGTTGATTTACGTGATCCTTTGAAACCAAGTGAACCAGCGCTGCTCCATGCAACAGCATTTCCGTTAGTGTCTGTAATGGTCACTATTGTGTTGTTAAATGTAGAACGGATGTGTGCCACACCGGATTCTATATTCTTTTTCACACGACGCTTTCTACGTGTTGTCGTTTGTTTACCTTTACGAGCCATGATTTAGCTTACCTCCTTTAATGCTTATTTTTTCTTGTTCGCTACTGTACGGCGTGGGCCTTTACGTGTACGAGAGTTGTTTTTCGTTTTCTGTCCACGTGTAGGTAAGCCACGACGGTGACGAATGCCTCTGTAACTACCGATTTCAATTAGACGTTTAATGTTTAGAGAAGTTTCACGACGAAGGTCACCTTCAACTGTGTAATCCTCTACTGCTTTACGGATACTTGCTAATTCATCTTCAGTTAGATCACGAACTCGTGTATCTTCTGAGACACCCGCATTTTTTAAGATCTCTTGTGCTGTTGATTTTCCAATTCCGTAGATATACGTTAACGAAATAACGATGCGTTTATCACGAGGAATATCAATACCTGCAATACGTGCCATGTGTGCACTGCACCTCCTTTAGATTATCCTTGTTTCTGCTTGTGTTTAGGATTCTCGCAAATTACCATTACACGGCCTTTACGACGAATTACTTTACATTTTTCACAAATCGGTTTTACTGAAGGTCTTACTTTCATTGTTCTTACCTCCTTTTAGATCGGAGTTTTATTTATAACGATACGTGATACGACCTCTTGATAAATCATATGGTGACATCTCGACGGTTACTTTGTCACCAGGCAGAATACGGATGAAGTGCATACGTATTTTACCAGACACATGAGCTAAGATCTCATGGCCATTTTCTAACTCTACTTTGAACATAGCGTTCGGTAAAGTCTCAAGGACCGTACCTTCCATTTCAATTACATCATCTTTCGCCATAGAGAGAATCTCCCTTCTTCCAATCTGTTAACTCTTCGTTAACAAACTTTGATATTGCGAAGCGAAGTTTACCGTTGGTTACACGACCAGTTTCTAACATAGACCTCTCCACTTCAGGAGAGATGTAATCTAATAAATCAACATGATGAATGTTTTTGCGTTTTGGTCGATCAAATTTACGTTTATCACCGTCAGCTAACAAAACGAACGTTTCATCCAGCACGTCGATAATGATCGCATATTGATCGGCCTCACGACCACGATTGATTCTCACTAATTGACCAATTCTGGGAGATCCAGATTCACCATCGACCAATCATCATCACCTTCACTTAAGCTTTTGTTAAGATTTCATATCCATCATCTGTTACAACAACGGTATGCTCATAGTGTGCACAATTGCTACCGTCTTCTGTCACAACAGTCCAATTGTCACTTAATGTCCGAACATAACGCTCCCCTATATTAACCATAGGCTCAATAGCTAAAACCATCCCTTTTTTCAATCTCGGACCTTTATTAGGAGGGCCAAAGTTTGAAATATGAGGGTCCTCATGAAGGTCTTGCCCTATTCCGTGTCCACCATATTCTCTTACAATTGTAAATCCATATGGTTCTACATACTTTTGTATAGCATGAGAAATATCAGACAAACGGTTTCCTGGTTTAACTTGTTTCAATCCTTCAAACAGCGAAGCCTCTGTCACTTCTAGTAGTTGTTGGGTCTTTTCATCGATATCACCAACTGCATACGTCCAAGCTGAATCACCATGATATCCTTGGTAATTCGCACCGATATCGATGCTAATGATATCTCCATCTTTTAATGCGCGATTACTTGGAATTCCATGTACAAGCTCTTCATTAACTGATACACAAACACTTCCACTAAAACCGTTGTAACCTTTAAATGATGGCGTAGCATCATGACTACGAATGAACTTTTCTGCAATATCATCTAGTTCTTTCGTTGTCACACCAGGACGAATGTGCTTTTGCAATTCCTGGTGTGTTAAAGCAACGATTTTACCTGCCTGTCGCATTAATTCAATTTCCCGTGGAGTTTTGTTAATAATCATTAAGCAAGGCCTCCGATTTTATCATCGATTTGTTGGAAAACAACATCGATATCTTGATCACCATTAACTTCTACTAGATACCCTTTATCATCATAGAAGTCTAATAAAGGTTTCATTTGTTCAGAGTTTACGTTTAGACGGTTTTTCACTGTTTCAGGCTGATCATCTTCGCGTTGTATTAGTTTTGCCCCATCATGGTCACAGATACCCTCTTCTTTTGGTGGATTAAATTCAACATGATAAGTCGCGCCACATTCTGGGCAGATACGACGTCCTGTTAAACGTTCCACTAATTTCTCTTCAGGTACATTCACATGAAGGACATAGTTTAATTTTGTATTTAAATCCTCTAACAATGATTCGAGAGCTTCTGCTTGTGCGACTGTACGAGGGAATCCATCGAGTAAGAATCCTTTTTCGCAGTCAGGCTTACTTAGTCGTTCTTTTACAATTCCAATTGTAACCTCATCAGGCACAAGAGCTCCATCATCCATATAGGACTTTGCTTTTTTTCCTAGTTCTGTTCCTTCTTTAATCGCAGAACGGAACATATCTCCTGTTGAGATATGAGGGATTTCATATTTTTCTACGATTTTTTCTGCTTGGGTTCCTTTACCAGCGCCTGGTAACCCCATTAAAATCAGATTCATAATTTCCCCTCGCTCTCATATGACTCGTCAATTGAAGTCTTACTTAATAAAACCTCTGTAATGGCGTTTTACTAATTGACTTTCAAGCTGTTTCATTGTATTTAAAGCAACACCAACAACAATTAGTAGACTCGTTCCACCAATTTGTACGGCTGTTGGTAAACTTGCAATACTACCTAAAATAATAGGGAAAATAGAAACAACTGCTAAGAACAATGCACCAACGAAAGTTAAACGGTAGATCACACGAGTTAAATAAGTCTCCGTGTTTTTACCAGGGCGAATTCCAGGTACATATCCACCTTGTTTTTGCAAGTTCTCAGCCATTTGTTCAGGATTAACTTGAACAAATGTGTAGAAATACGTAAATGCAATAATCAGCGCTACGTATAAAGCCATACCGATAGGCTGAGTATAATCAAATACATAGGCAATAGTCGATGCAATTTGATTACCTTCGAAAAAGTTTGCGATAGTCTGAGGTGCGATAATAAATGAAATAGCAAAGATAATTGGAATAACCCCTGCTGCATTTACCTTCAGTGGTAAATGAGTGGATTGACCTCCAACTGGTGAACGATTGACCGTTCTTTTTGCATACTGGATTGGAATCTTACGAATTGCCTGCTGGATGAAAATAACACCCACGATAACAGCAATTACGACCAGTACAATAATACCTAAGATCACTAAGTTTAAGAATAATTGATCTCCAGCCCCAGCAATATAAGTTTCATAAAGCTGGTTTACTCCATTCGGAATTGCTGCTACAATACCTGCGAAAATTAGGATGGAAATTCCGTTTCCAACCCCGTATTCTGTAATCTGCTCACCAAGCCACATTAAGAATGTCGTACCACCAGTTAATACAATTGCAATAACTAGGAACTTAAAGACATTTGGGTCTTGAATTAGAGCACCATTTGTCATGTAGTTAAAACCAATTGACATACCGATTGCTTGGATGAAAGCTAAGACTACCGTTCCGTAACGAGTGATTTGTGCTAACTTACGACGACCTACTTCCCCTTGTTTTCTCCATTCCGTAAATTTAGGTACAACATCCATCTGCAATAACTGCATGATGATGGAAGCTGTAATGTATGGGAAAATACCCATAGCGAAGACGGAATATTGACTTAACGCGCCTCCGCCAAATGTGTCAATGAACCCAAAAGCGTTCATTTCGTTCATGACTTCAATCGCATTACCATCAGTAAATGGCACTGGAATGAATGAACCAATACGGAATACTACAAGAATTGCAAGGGTAAATAGAATTTTTCGTCTAATGTCAGCAACACGGAACATGTTTGCAAAAGTACTAAACATTAGATCACCTCAGTTTGACCGCCCGCCGCTTCAATTGCTTCTTTAGCTGAAGCAGAGAACTTCTGCGCTTTTACTGTCAACTTTTTCTCTAAATTGCCGTTTCCAAGTACTTTAACGCCTGCTTTTACTTTGCTGATTACACCTGTCTCAAGTAGTAATTCAGGAGTCACTTCTGTACCATCTTCGAAACGATTTAAAGTTTCCAGATTAACAATAGTATACTCTTTTCGGTTGATGTTTGTAAATCCACGTTTCGGTAAACGTTGGAATAATGGCATTTGACCACCTTCAAAACCTGGGCGTACACCACCGCCAGAACGCGCTTTCTGACCTTTATGTCCACGACCAGATGTTTTTCCGTTACCAGATGCCATTCCACGTCCTACGCGGTTACGATTTTTACGAGATCCTTTTAGTTCGTGAAGTTTCATGTGAGCACCTCCTCTTAACCATGTTATATAACTATGCTTCTTTTACTGAAACGAGGTGTGACACTTTGTTAATCATGCCTCGAACAGCTGGTGTATCTTCAAGTACCACCGTTTGGCGAATTTTATTTAAGCCTAAAGCTTTTACTGTGTCGCGTTGATCTTGCTTACGACCAATCACGCTACGTGTGAGGGTAATTTCTAATTTATTAGCCATCTGTTATCCCTCCTTATCCTAACAGTTCCTCAACAGACTTACCGCGAAGTTTTGCAACTTCTTCTGCTGTCTTAAGATTAGCTAAACCTGAGATTGTCGCACGAACCATGTTGATTGGTGTGTTTGAACCTAGTGATTTTGAAAGAATGTCACCTACACCTGCTAGTTCTAGTACCGCACGAACTGGTCCACCTGCGATAATTCCCGTACCTTCTGCAGCTGGTTTTAATAGAATGTTTCCAGCGCCAAATTCACCGTTGATTTGGTGTGGAATTGTTGTGCCAACGATTGGTACACGGATTAAGTTTTTCTTACCATCTTCAACTGCTTTACGGATTGCTTCTGGTACCTCTTGTGCTTTACCAGTACCAAAACCAACGTGTCCGTTTCTGTCACCTACAACAACTAAAGCTGTAAAACGGAAACGACGACCACCTTTTACAACCTTAGCAACACGGTTTACTGTAACCACGCGTTCTTCTATATCTAACTTACTTGGATCGATTGCTGTACGCATGAATTTCCCTCCTTTATCAGTCAATTAAAATTCTAATCCTGCTTCACGTGCAGCTTCCGCTAAAGCTTTCACGCGACCATGGTAAAGGTAACCTCCACGATCGAAGATTACTGATTTATATCCTTTATCAACCGCACGCTTAGCGATTAATTCGCCGACTTGTTTTGCAGCTTCTACATTACCAGTAGAGTCACCGTTAAACTCAGAATCTACTGTTGAAGCACTTGCGATTGTTTGAGCGTTTGTATCATCTATTAATTGTGCATAAATGTGTTTGTTTGAGCGATATACGTTTAATCGAGGACGTTCTGCTGTACCAGCTAACGTACGACGCATACGTGAATGGCGCTTTTTACGAACCGCATTTTTGTCTGGTTTCGTAATCATTCAAGTCACTCCTTTCTGTCTCTTAACGGATATTATTTAGCAGTCTTACCTTCCTTATGGCGTACATACTCGCCTTCGTAACGAATACCTTTACCTTTGTAAGGTTCTGGTGGACGAATAGCGCGGATGTTCGCTGCAACTGCTCCTACTTTTTCTTTATCGATACCTTTAACAACAACTTTTGTGTTAGAAGGAGTCTCAATATCAATACCTTCAATTGGTTCAATTTCTACTGGGTGTGAGTAACCAGCGTTAACAACCAATTTCTTACCTTGCATTTGAGCACGGTAACCAACACCTTGAATTTCAAGTGCTTTTTCGAAACCTTTTGTAACACCTTCAACCATGTTACCAATTAAGCTTCTTGTCGTACCGTGTAACGCACGGTGTTCTTTATTATCACTTGGGCGTTCAACTGTTAGTACGTTATCTTCCACTTTAATGTTAATATCTTCGTGGAATGTACGAGTTAATTCCCCTTTAGGACCTTTTACAGTCACTGTATTGCCATCAAATTTAAGTTCAACATCATTTGGAATTTCTAGAGTTTTAAAACCTACACGTGACATACCTTACACCTCCTGACTTTCAAGTATTACCAAACGTAAGCTACAACTTCGCCGCCTACAGCTTGTTGACGAGCTTCTTTATCCGTTAAAACACCTTTAGAAGTGGATACAACAGCGATTCCTAATCCGTTTAGTACTTTAGGAATCTCGTCTGATTTTGCATACACACGACGTCCAGGCTTACTAATACGTTTAATTCCTGTAATGACACGCTCGTTATTTGAACCATATTTAAGGAAAAGACGTAAAACACCTTGTTTGTTGTCTTCAATATATTCGTAATCGCGGATGTAACCTTCGCGCTTTAAAATATCCACGATATCTCTTTTTAGTTTAGAAGCTGGAACTTCTAATTGATCATGACGAACCATGTTCGCATTGCGAATTCTTGTTAGCATATCTGCAATTGGATCTGACATCATTTGTACATTACCTCCTTCCCATTTATCGGGTTTACCAGCTTGCTTTTTTAACGCCTGGAATTTGTCCTTCGTAAGCTAATTCACGGAAACAAATACGGCATAATTTAAATTTGCGAATTACGGAATGCGGACGACCGCAACGTTCACAACGAGTGTATTCACGCACTTTAAATTTTTGTTTGCGTTTTTGCTTTGCGATCATTGATTTTTTAGCCACAAATTTTCCCTCCTTATTCAGTAAGTTACTGCTTGAAAGGCATACCTAAATGACCTAATAATTCACGAGCCTCTTCATCAGTATCTGCAGTTGTTACAATAACAATATCCATACCGCGTACTTTACTTACTTTATCGTAATCAATTTCCGGGAAAATCAATTGTTCTTTAACACCTAAAGTGTAGTTACCGCGACCGTCGAATGCTTTAGATGAAATACCACGGAAGTCACGTACACGAGGTAGTGATACAGCGATTAACTTCTGTAGGAAATCGTACATGCGCTCACCACGAAGTGTCACTTTCGCACCGATAGGCATTCCTTCACGTAGACGGAAACCAGCGATTGATTTTTTAGCTTTTGTAACAGTTGGTTTTTGACCGGAAATTAAAGTTAATTCTTCAACAGCGTTCTCAAGCGCTTTTGCGTTTTGTACAGCGTCACCAACACCCATGTTGATTACGATTTTCTCAACTTTTGGCGCTTGCATTACAGAACTATAGTTAAATTTCTCAACTAAATTTGGAACAATTTCTTCTTTGTACTTTCTCTTTAGTTCGTTCATCTTGTAGACCTCCTTTCACGCAACTACTATTTATCTAAAGGTTCACCTGATTTTTTAGCGATGCGGACTTTCTTGCCGTCACGCACTTCATAACCGACTCGAGTAGGCTCACCTGTTTTAGGATCGATAGGCATAACATTAGAGACATGGATTGGCGCTTCTTGGTTCAAGATTCCACCCTGTGGGTTTTCTTGAGAAGGCTTAGCGTGTTTCTTAACGTAGTTAACACCTTCAACCAAAACGCGTTCTTTCTTTGGAAAAGCTTCTAAAATAGTGCCTTCTTTTCCTTTGTCTTTACCAGTAATAACTTTTACTTTATCGCCTTTCTTTACATGCATGAATCGTGCACCTCCTTGCAAGGCTTTGTTTACTTGGCACTTTATTAAAGTGTCTATATTCGACTTTTGTTAACTTATAAACTCAACATTATAAAACTTCTGGAGCTAGAGAAACGATCTTCATAAACTGTCTTTCGCGTAATTCACGAGCTACAGGGCCGAAGATACGTGTTCCACGCGGGCTTTTGTCATCACGAATGATAACTGCTGCGTTTTCGTCAAAACGGATATATGAACCGTCTTTACGGCGTACACCGCTCTTAGAACGAACGATAACAGCCTTAACTACTTCACCTTTTTTGACAACGCCACCTGGTGTTGCTTGTTTAACCGAGCAAACAATTACATCACCAATGTTAGCTGTCTTACGTCCGGAACCGCCTAAGACTTTAATCGTTGAAACTTCACGAGCACCTGAGTTATCAGCAACTTTTAGACGAGATTCTTGTTGGATCATAGGATTTGTTACCTCCCTTCGGATTCAATACCGAGCGATTATATAATAACTGCTTCTTCAACAATTTCTACTAAACGAAAACGCTTCGTAGCTGATAATGGACGAGTTTCCATAATGCTTACGATATCGCCAGTTTTAGCTTGATTGTTTTCGTCATGTGCTTTGAATTTTTTAGAGTATTTAACACGCTTACCATAAAGCGGGTGGAATTTATAAGTTTCTACTAAAACGGTAATGGTTTTATCCATTTTGTCAGAGATGACGCGTCCAGTATAAACTTTGCGATCTTTACGTTCACTCATTGAGGTAGACCTCCTCTCAATTATCGATTATTAATGCCGACTTCTCTTTCACGAATAACTGTTTTCATACGAGCAATTGATTTTCTAACTTCACGGATACGTACCGTGTTTTCAAGTTGACCAGTTGCTAGTTGAAAGCGTAAGTTAAACAGTTCTTCTTTTAAAGACTTAATTTTTTGTTCGATTTCGGCAGTGGTAAGTTCTCTGATTTCGTTAGCTTTCATTGCTATCACCACCAATTTCTTCGCGTTTTACGAACTTCGTTTTAACTGGAAGTTTGTGAGATGCTAAACGTAATGCTTCACGAGCCACCTCTTCGTTTACTCCAGCGATTTCGAATAAGATTTTCCCTGGTTTTACAACTGCTACCCAACCTTCTGGAGAACCTTTACCGGAACCCATACGTACTTCTAGAGGTTTTGCAGTTTTAGGTTTATCAGGGAAGATTTTAATCCATACTTTACCGCCACGTTTCATGTAACGAGTCATCGCGATACGAGCTGCCTCGATCTGACGGCTTGTAATCCATTCACCTTCAAGAGCTTGAAGACCGAATTCACCATGTGATACTTGCGTTCCACCTTTAGCACGACCTTTAAGGCTGCCACGGTGTTGTCTACGATATTTTACACGTTTAGGCATTAACATACTGCGAATCCCCCTTCCTTATTGGTTATCATTTTTAGTTGGAAGGACCTCTCCACGATAAATCCACACTTTAACACCTAGTTTACCGTACGTTGTATCGGCTTCAGCCGTACCGTAGTCGATATCTGCACGTAGTGTGTGTAGTGGTACAGTTCCTTCGTTATATTGTTCCGCACGAGCAATATCCGCACCGCCTAGACGACCAGATACTTGCGTTTTAATACCTTTTGCACCTGCGCGCATAGCACGTTGAATCGCTTGTTTCTGTACACGACGGAATGAAACACGATTTTCAAGTTGACGCGCAATGTTTTCTGCAACTAATGTTGCGTCTAATTCTGGTTTTTTCACCTCAACGATGTTGATGTGAACACGTTTACCAGTTAAATTACTTAGTTTTGTACGTAGAGCTTCTACTTCAGATCCACCTTTACCAATAACCATTCCTGGTTTTGCTGTGTGGATTGAGATGTTAATACGGTTTGCAGCACGTTCAATTTCAACTGAAGATACTGCAGAATCTTTTAAACGTTCTTCAATATATTCACGAACCTCAATGTCTTCGTGTAATAAGTCAGCATATTCTTTTTCTGCATACCATTTAGATTCCCAGTCACGAATTACGCCAATACGAAGACCTTTCGGGTTAATTTTTTGACCCACTGATTATCCCTCCTTCTTTTCTGATACCACAACTGTAATGTGGCTTGTGCGTTTGTTAATTGCACTTGCACGACCTTGTGCACGTGGGCGGAAACGTTTAAGTGTAACGCCTTCATTTACAAATGCTTCACTGATATATAAATTTTCCGCATCTAGTTCATAATTGTGTTCAGCATTCGCAACGGCTGATTTTAAAACTTTCTCAACGATTGGTGATGCTGCACGGTTAGTGTGTGCTAAGATTGCGAGCGCTTCGCCAACTTCTTTTCCTCGAATTAAATCAATGACTAAACGAGCTTTACGAGGAGCAATACGAACCGTTTTAGCTACTGCTTTAGCTTGTTGCATCATGCTAACCTCCTCTCAATTAGCGTTTTGTTTTCTTATCGTCACCGGAATGACCTTTGAACGTACGTGTTGGAGCAAACTCACCTAGTTTATGTCCAACCATGTCTTCCGTGATATAAACGGGTACATGTTTACGGCCGTCATATACTGCAATAGTGTTTCCAACAAAGTTAGGGAAAATAGTTGAACGACGTGACCATGTTTTAATGACGGACTTTTTATTTTCCTCGTTCATTTTTTCAACTTTTTTCATTAAATGATCATCCACGAAAGGTCCCTTTTTTAAACTACGACCCATGAATAAACCTCCTTCCGTCTTTAAGCCAATCGTCTAATCGATTGTACTTTTTCAGGATTATTTCTTCTT
Source organism: Piscibacillus halophilus (assembly GCF_900110685.1). GTDB lineage: Bacteria > Bacillota > Bacilli > Bacillales > Alkalibacillaceae > Piscibacillus > Piscibacillus halophilus. Next base: position 3,438 of record NZ_FOES01000018.1, on the reverse strand, counting down.
ACGACGACGTACAATAAACTTATCTGACTGTTTATTACGCTTACGAGTTTTAAGTCCAAGCGTAGGTTTACCCCATGGTGACATTGGAGATGGAAGACCGATTGGTGCACGACCTTCACCACCACCGTGTGGGTGATCGCTTGGGTTCATAACAGAACCACGAACAGTTGGGCGAATACCTTTCCAACGAGAACGTCCTGCTTTACCTACTCTTACAAGTTCATGTTCAATATTACCGACTTGACCGATTGTCGCACGGCAAGTGCCAAGAATCATACGAGTTTCGCCTGATGCTAGACGTACTAATACGTATTTTTCTTCTTTACCTAAGATTTGAGCTTGTGCTCCTGCAGAGCGTACTAACTGTCCTCCACGACCTGGTTTTAACTCAATGTTATGAACAGTAGTACCTACTGGCATTTTGTTAAGTGGAAGTGCGTTACCTGTTTTGATATCAGCACCTTCACCTGAAATAATTTCTTGACCTACTTTTAGGCCTTTAGGTGCAAGGATGTAACGCTTCTCACCGTCTGCATAGTTGATTAACGCGATGTTAGCTGAACGGTTCGGATCGTATTCGATCGAAGCAACGCGTCCTGGTATACCATCTTTATCACGTTTGAAATCAATGATACGGTATTGACGTTTGTGTCCTCCACCTTGATGACGAACTGTTAATTTCCCTTGGTTATTACGTCCTGCACGCTTCTTAAGTGGTGCAAGTAGGGATTTTTCCGGGGTTTTAGTCGTAATTTCTTCATTAGTTAATATAGACATGTTACGACGCCCGTTACTAGTTGGTCTATACTTTTTGATCGCCATCTGTTTTCCCTCCTTTAATGAATTGTTTTATTTATCCGACTTACACACCTTCAAAGAAATCTAATTCTTTGCTATCAGGTGATAATGTAACAATAGCTTTTTTACGATCTGGGCGGAAACCTTCGTAACGACCCATTCTTCTTTTCTTACCTTTTAGGTTGATCGTGTTTACTTGATCAACTTTGACTCCGAAAATAGTTTCAACAGCGTTTTTAATTTCCGTTTTGTTAGCTTTGTTAGCAACTTCAAACGTATATTTATTTTCAGCCATTAAATCTGCAGAGTGTTCAGTAATAATAGGGCGCTTAATGATATCTCTTGGTTCTGTCATTATGCAAGCACCTCCCCTGCTTTTTCAGCTGCTTCCTTAGTGATAAACAGCTTGTCATACTTTAGTAAATCTAATACATTAACTTGTTCTACTGATAGAACATGCACGCCTTGTAGATTGTTAGCAGAACGTTCGATGTTTTCATCTTTTTCTGCTGTAACAATTAAAGCTTTTTCGTTTACATCAAAACTGCTTAGTAATTGAACAACTTCTTTCGTTTTAGGAGCTTCAATGCTTAAACCTTCTAATACAAAGATCTCTTCGTTTTGTACTTTAGAAGATAAAGCAGAACGAAGCGCTAAACGACGTACTTTCTTAGGTAATTTGTAGCTGTAGCTACGTGGTGTTGGACCGAATACAGTTCCACCACCTACCCATTGTGGAGAACGGATTGACCCTTGACGAGCGCGACCCGTACCTTTTTGGCGCCATGGTTTACGACCACCACCAGATACTTCAGAGCGATTTTTCACTTTGTGAGTACCTTGACGTAGAGATGCTTGTTGCATCACAACAGCGTCTTTTAATACCGTTTCGTTTGGTTCAATACCAAAAACTCCGTCTGTAAGCTCGATATCGCCTACTTGAGAGCCAGTTTGATTGTATAGTGCTACTTTAGGCATGACATATCCTCCCTTCGTTTAATATTTAGTTAGCCTTAACCGCACTTGTAATTTCTACAAATGATTTCTTCGCTCCAGGTACATTACCTTTAACGAGAATCAAGTTGTTTTCAGTATCTACTTTAACAACTTCTAAGTTTTGTATTGTTACTGTTTGACCGCCCATTTGTCCAGGTAGTTTTTTACCTTTAAATACGCGCATAGGATCGATAACACCCATCGCACCTGGAGAACGGTGATAATGCGAACCGTGAGTCATTGGACCACGTTGTTGATTATGACGTTTAATCGCACCTTGGAACCCTTTACCTTTAGAAGTTCCGGTTACGTCGATTTTTTCACCTGCTTCAAATACATCCACACTTAATTCTTGACCTACTTCATATTCGTCAAGATTTACGTTACGGATTTCGCGAATGAAGCGCTTAGGCTTAGTGTCTGCTTTTTCAGCATGGCCTTTAGCCGGTTTGTTCGCATTCGATTCTTTTTGATCCGCAAAACCTACTTGAATAGCTTCATAACCATCGTTTTCAATAGTTTTCTTCTGAAGAACAACGTTGCCTTCTGCTTGAATTACTGTTACAGGCACTAATTCGCCGCTTTCAGAGAATAGTTGAGTCATTCCGATTTTGCGTCCTAAGATTCCTTTCGCCATCCGTTACACCTCCTAAAAAATTGATTTATAGTTTAATTTCAATATCAACGCCGGATGGTAAGTCGAGTCTCATTAATGAGTCAACTGTTTGAGGCGTTGGGCTCAGAATGTCAATCAAACGCTTGTGTGTGCGCATTTCGAATTGTTCACGAGCATCTTTGTACTTGTGAACCGCACGTAAGATTGTGTATACAGAGCGCTCAGTTGGCAATGGGATCGGACCAGACACTTCTGCTCCAGAACGTTTTGCCGTTTCTACGATTTTCTCCGCTGATTGATCAAGCACACGGTGATCATAAGCTTTTAAGCGGATACGAATTTTCTCTTTTGCCATTACTTTCCCTCCTTTTCGTCTATCTTTCCAACAGACATACTCCGTGAAAATTTCCTCCACACTCGCCATGGCAAAGGGGCCGGGTGTGTCAGCAACCTTCCACTTCATCGCCTATAATATGACTGCAACATTAAATATTATACAGAATATACCCGCACTTCGCAAGGAAATTCAGTAAGTTTCTGCGCAATCACCTTTGTTATTATACTAAGGTTTAAGACTGCTTTCAACCGATAGGGTAAAATTCAGAAAAATTGTTATAAAAGCCTAGTCAAATATTATAATATAGAAAGATTAAACCTATAGGTCGCCTTATAATGAATAGGTATTTTAGCAACCTCTTTAACAAAAAGAGGCTGGGACAAAACCCAGTAAAATAAAAAATCGTGGAAGACATCAAAATTGATGTTCTCCACGATTTTTTTATACTCTTTTTTAATTTTAGATAAACAAAAAGGATCCCCTTTGATAGAATTAAAGTAACTACACCATAACCCCAAAGGAGGATCCTTATGTTTAAACATTATAACATGAATCAAGTGGTTTTGCCTTTAGATTTAGAAATAAAATTAGACAAAGATGATATGGCTTTTGTTGTGAATGATTTAGTCGAACAAATTCCGGAAGAAGCTTTCGCAAGCTTTTCACGCGACACCGGCTGCCCTGCTTATCA